>JAVKNF010000036.1:0-25041 GCA_031537795.1 Candidatus Deianiraeaceae bacterium
CAATTATTGATGATTGAAATTTTATAAAAATAAAACAACGATACAACAAAATCTTCTTCTTTGTAATTATTAATCTAGAGATTGAATCCATCTTTACTAATGAAATATAATTTTATTGAATATTATCTAAATCTACTTTAAGATAAATTTCTAATTCAACAATTAGAAATTAATACTGAACTGGTCGGAGCGGAGGGATTTGAACCCCCGACCCTCTGTTCCCAAAACAGATGCGCTACCAGACTGCGCCACGCTCCGAATAAATTTGAATATTTTAAATTTAAGATTATTAATTATCAAGTTTTTTGTATAAATCTTGACAATAAAGAATTATACATCTCTTATATTTATTATACATTAAATATGCTTCATTTTTCTTTTTTGATACTTTCAATTGTTGGAATTTTAAATAATAATTCATTTAATTTTTCATTTCTGAATAAAGTTTTAGAAAAACTATCTCTTTTAAAGAAATATAGTTTTTACTCTGTATTATATATTTTTTATTATTTTATTCTTGAATTGTGGAATAAAA
Organism: Candidatus Deianiraeaceae bacterium; assembly: GCA_031537795.1. Taxonomy (GTDB): domain Bacteria; phylum Pseudomonadota; class Alphaproteobacteria; order Rickettsiales; family Deianiraeaceae; genus JAVKNF01. The sequence goes on from JAVKNF010000036.1 coordinate 536, forward strand.
TAGATGCGATTAAATTTTTAATTTTATTTCTAGTTGTAGAATCTCTTGACTCTTGCTTTCTTTCTTTGATTTTTGGTCTTGTAGCTTTATTTTTAAAGATTAAAGATAGGTAAAATTCATTTTTATTTATAAAAACTACTTGCATAAGTAAGTGCTTGTTTTTATAAAAATCCAATAAAATTACACAATCTTCATCTTTTAATCACGGAGCAAGAAAACTCTAAATACATACAAATGCTATATAAATTACTTGAAATAAATATTTTTGAATTTTCACTGGATTTGTAAAGAAAGCAATCAATTTATATAAATGAATCTAATTTTAATATAAAATAGCGTATAACTCTCATATGTTTATCACACATTGATAAATAAATTCATTGTAAGTTAAATTCATTAAATTTCTTCTCTAAAAATAAAAAACTTTCATAACTAATGTCTTACTTTTGAGTTAAAACTTTTCACTAGACAAGTTCACTTTTTGTTGAAAAATGCTTTATTTTACTAGGCAAAACAGCATTATAAGTAAAATCACCATCTGTTGCAACTATTTTTATATCATGATGAGAAATTTTTTGAATGAAATTTTTAATCCCGAACCAACCCAAAATGCAAGCAAATAGAGGCTCTTTTGATCAACAGCAATCCAGATTCTGGTTTGATTTTATTAGTGTTTTGAGGTAGTTGAGTAACTTTATTTTTAACCCAGCGAACAACTAATTGATATGAATTTTTTTGTTAGATTTTTTTTGATAAAATTCTTGCAATTGTACGATAATTATTGCTTTCAGAAAGTAGTATTAATGCGGTTTGTATGACTTTTTCATCCTATTTTTTTCGTTTATCATTCTGATGTAATTGATATTTTTTACAATCTTTGCGCAGAAATTTTTGTTTTTTAACCTACTAAACTTGTTGAATACATTTGTCGATGCCCGTTATCAAGGTAATACTTGACAATTAGAATTTAATAAGATATAATTTTTTAATTAAATAAATTTATGCAAAATAAATATTCTCTAAAATATATAGCTTTATCATTATTAATGACAATTGTTTTGACGTTGAATGTAGGTTTCAACAGAATGGAAGCTAAAAAAACAATAGGCTTTGATAAAGGTACAAAACTTGAAAGAGCTATAAGATCTCACGCTAATTTCTTGGAATATACACCGATTTTTCTTGTAGCTTTAACCGCCGCTGAACTTGTTGGTGCTTGCGTAATTTCAACTAACGTTCTTGGTTTAACTTTCTTAACCGGGAGAGTTCTTCATGCTTTATCTTTAAACTATTTTGAGCCAGTAAAAAATTGTATCAAATTTAGACAAATTTCAATGATGATGACTTTAATTCCTTTTTTACTTTTAGCTTTATTCTTAATTGTAAAATCTTGTAGATTATGTTGCTTTAAAGAAGAAAATGAAGAGAAAGAATGTATAATGAAGTGTAAAACTAAAAAGTGCACGAAATAATTTGAAGTAAACACATCCTTATTTCTTTTTCATTAATTTTAATTAAAAATTTTAAATTCTATATCTCTCCATTTTGAAGTTAAATGTGAACTTTCTTTAGATTTATTATCTCTATCAATAATTGAATTTCCTGAGTGTATCATAATTTCAATATAATTGTAATTTTTTGGAACTTCATATTCGGTTAAAAATCTCTTTGATATTTTACAGGTTCTTAATATACTTATAAAGTAGATATCAGACTTGGGGTTTTTATGTAATTTAATTAGAAATTTTCATTTATAACTCTTAATTTTATTTTTAATTTATTTTCTCCGATATATGAGTTAATAATATTCCAAACAAGAGGAATTGTATGTATATGTTGACGTCCGTCTAGATGACTAATTTTTATATTATTTTTATTTAATATTGAGATTTGAGATTCAAGTTCTTTTTTGATGAAATTTTTCAATTCCTCTTTTTTGAATATAGAGAGTGTCAATATTTCGATGAAATTTTTATTAAAATAACCTTTATTATTTGTAAGTATTGTTTTTTGCGAAGTGTGAGATTTCCCGAATGTCAAATCAAAATGAAGACCTAAACTTATTTCATTTTGCCTATCTTTATTTAAAGTGTTCAGATTTTTTAAATTTGAAATTTTTATTAAAATAAAAAGAAAAATTGGTATAAAATAATGCTTTGTTGTTATTGAAAATAGGTTGCTAAATAAATCAAACTTACCAAATCTTTGAATATATAATACGGAATCTAGGTTTCCATTTTTAAGTAAAAATAAATAGATATAAAAAAATTAAATAATAAAAAAGAGATATAGAATTTTTTCGACTTTAAAGCTCGAATACCTTCTTTAGTTACTGCAAAAGGGATTGCAATAGACAAAAAAGAAACAGCGGTGTGATATTTTGAAAGAAAGCCTAGTTATAGCAAAAAGAACCAAACAAAACCTCCTTCCAGCGGTTTTTTTAATTGCATAATAAGGAAAAAGAAAAACAATTGACGAATAAAAATGCAAAAGTATCTGGGTTGAAGCCTGTTAAATAAGATGTTAAAATGACATTTGAAATAGAAATAAAAAGAATTATATAAATAAGAGTTTCATTTTTAAAAAAATTCTTTAAAAATTGATAAAAACAATAAATTACAATAAAAATTAAAATAAAACTAAATAGAATGCCTATAAAATTAATATAACGAACGGAGAAAATTTTAAACAAAAAATTAGCAAATAAAAAAGTTACAAAGGGGGCTCTTTCGTATGAAATTAAAAAATCTTTTGCAAGATAAAATGTCTCGTTAAAATCTGTTGATTGAAAACCTCTAGCAAAGATACTTATTAAGAAATTAACAATAAAAAGATATATTATTGATATAAATCTTGTTTGATTTTTAAAAAATATTAAACATATTTATCTAAAAAATTAAAATAATACAAAAATATTTAATTTCAACTTAATAAAAAATAATCTATTAAAATTAAAGTATATTGATAATTATTAATTTTAGTATAAAATTAAGTGTTTTATGTTAAGTTTTATTCAGCCAATTTTAACTTATTTGCCTCATATTCTAATAATTGGAACCGTTGCTTTAGTTGCTTTATTTTTAATATACAATTATTTTAAAAGTAATTTTACAAATGAAGCTGACGAGAAATCTAAAAATAACAACCAAGATAAAGATGAAGAAAAATCCCCTGAAATTGAAAAAATAAATTCTCTGGATAAATCTTTAGAGCCAAAAAAAGAGCAGAAAGAATCAATTCTTGAAAATAAAAAACCAGAAGAAAAAAATAACTTAAATACAGGGGTAGAAAATAAAATTAAGAATGATGAATTGAATAATAATTACAAGAAAGAAGAAGGCTCAAGAAACCAAACAAGCTCTATTGCTGATATGAATTTGAAGGGCTCACAAGTAACACATTATTAAAATAATCTTACAAAAAGACTGCAATAATTTAATAGGAAAATCTGAATATTAAAATTAAATTTATCAGAAGTGACACCAGATATAATAAGATCTTTCTGGGAAATGAAATCAATTAATTTGCATAAAAGAGAAAAGCCAAATTTAGAATATGCGGAGATCTACAAATTTTTAGCTTAATTGCTGGTTTAGAAGTTGAAAAAAAATAGAAAAAAATTTGGTATTTTCTTCTGAAAAATAAAACGAGTTGTCCGAGGAAGAGAAAAAAGAGAGGATTTTATCTCTTGCAACTATAAAGGAAGAGTATGCCTGTAAAATAAACAAGCCTGTTTATATAGAGTGGGGTTTTTAAATTAACAAATATAACAATTATAATTTTATAGAAATACCAGTTTGAATTGTCATCACACTTCTCATCATACTTGAAGTTGAACTATTTACAACAAAAGCATAGTAACATTCAAATTTTATACTAAATCTTTCAGCTAATCTGTATTCTAAACCTAACCCAAGTTCAGGCATAATTCCAATATTCATTTCATTAAAGCCTACAGGTATTAGATTTGTCGTGTAATTATATTTACCGCTTTGAAAATAAACTAAACCACCTGCATGAACAAGAAACGCTATTGTATTGGTAAGTAATGGAATTCTAATTCCTGTATTTGTCCTCAAAAACACAGTATTTAATTCGCCGGAACTAATTCCAAATTGTTGATTTTCGTATATTTTATTTTTTCCTCCAAATATATTAAATTCTACGAATAAAAGATCATTAAGAATAAAACCAACACCTCCACCAAAATTTTGAGGCATTGTGTTATGAATGACATCATTATATATATTATTATTAAACTTTAATTGATTATAGTTGTAAAATAAATTAAAATAAATTTCTAAAAATATCTGGTTTGAAATTTTAGTTATAACGTCTTTTTTATCAACCTCAAAAGAGAAAGAATTTTTAAAGGAAAAGAAGAAAATAAAAACAAAAATAATAAAATTTCTCATACACAAGATTATATAAGTAAAAAGATAGAAATCAAAAATAAAATATCAACAAAACGTAAACATCTTTATTAATATAGAGTTATATAAATATTAATCAATCTTGAATTGTAAAGTAAGAAAAACAACTAAAAAGATAATTAATTTCATCTCTGTATGATTTTACTTGATTTTAATTCAGTTATTGATAGAATATTAGAGTTTTAATTATATATAATGTTTATTTTATTTTTGATTTTTATATTGTCAAATCTATCTTCTTATGCTAAAGAATTCAACAAAAAAGAACTTTCAAGAATAGATAATATTTTATTGAATAAAAATTATTCTTTCTCGAGGCAATTTAATTTTCAAAATAATCAAAATTCAAAATTTGAAATAAAAAATATCTTTTCCGATAAATCCTACTTTCATTATAAAAATAAAATGAAAAAGAAAGAAAATTCTCTTATTTTAGGTATTTTTTCATTAAAATTCAAATTTTAATTCGAATAAAATTTTTCTAAACTATAACTCCCTTGAGGCTATTTCTTAAAATTTTGTCAATTTTAACTTTTTTAATTTGCCCTATTAATTTTAATTTTTCTATTTCATTTTTTATATTTATAATAACTATTTGACCGTACTGACTTCTTCCTAAAATTTGATTTTCTTCTCTTGCTTCATGATTATCAAATAATACCTCTAATTCTTGATTTAGGCAAGCATTATTAAAATTTTCTTTTTGTTTTTCTAGCAATCTTTGTAACTCTAACAATCTTCTACTTTTTACTTCATTTTCAATTTGATTTTTCATAATTCCAGCTCTTGTTTCAGGTCTTATAGAATAAGAAAATGAATAACATTGAGCTTCATATTTTATTTGTTCTATTAAATTTAAGGTTTCTTGAAAATCTTCATCTGTTTCCCCTGGAAACCCAACTATAAAATCTGAAGATAAAACTAAGTTTGGCTTTGCTTTTCTGAATTTTTCAACTACTTCTATATAATGCTCTCTTGTGTATTTTCTGTTCATTGTTTTTAAAATATTATTTGAACCAGACTGCACAGGAAGATGCAAATAAGGCATTAATTTAGAAATATCTTTATGAGCATCAATTATATCTTGATGCATATCTCTTGGGTGAGATGTTGTATACCTTATTCTTAAAATTGATTCTAGTTTTGCAATTTCATAAATTAAATCTGACAATTTGAATTTCTTGCCAAAGCCTTCTCCTTCAAATGCTGTAACATTTTGCCCTAAAAATATTATTTCTTTTGCACCTAATGATGCAACTTTTCTAACTTCTTTTATTATATCTTCAATTGGCCTAGAGACTTGTCTACCTCTTGTATTTGGAACAACGCAATAAGTGCAAAATTTATCACAACCTTCTTGAACTGAAATAAAAGCACTAACTCCGTTGAAATTAGTTCTTTCTTCTGCTAAAAAATCAAATTTTTCAGTTGTTGAAAAGTCCAAATGTTGTAAATGCTTTTGAAGTGCTTTCGCCCAACCTGTTTCTTTATCTGTATAAATTGAATTTCTTACAGTCTCTATCATTTCTTTTAATTTTACGTAAGATTGAGGGCCTAAAATAATATCTACATAATTTGCTCTTTTAAATATTTCATCTTTTGCTGTCTCTGGTACGCAACCTGAAACAATTAATATCATATATTTTCCTGCTTTTTGTAATTTTTGTTTTTCTTGATTGATTCTTCCAAGTTTCGAATAAAGTTTATCATCAGCTTTTTCTCTTATACTACAGGTATTTAGTATCACTAATTCACAATCTTCAAAAGATTCTTCGCATTTTGAATAACCTAAACTTTCTATAGCAGAGCAGATTCTTTCTGAATCATATTCGTTCATTTGACAACCGTATGTTTTTATGTAATATTTCATAAATTTATTTTTTAATTATAGCCTAGAATATGCAAATGAAAATGAAAGATCTCCTGCCCTGCCTCTTTCCCTTTATGAATTTGTAACTTGTAATCTTTTAATTTAAGAATATCTTTTGCTATAAATTCAACTTTTTTAAAGAAATCTCCAGCCTCTTCAATTGTTGAATTATTTATAAAGTCTTCAAAATCTATAACTTCTTTTTTTGGTATAATTAAAACATGAATTTTAGCTCTAGGGTTTATGTCGTGAATGCAAATTAATGAATCATTCTCAAAAACTACGTTAGACTTAATTTCTTTTTTTATAATTTTTGTAAAAATATTTTCTTGATACTTTTTCATATTAATCAAGATAATTCAACTTTTTTAAATGTAAAATAATAATTATATTTTTTATATTTGACTTTTATAACAGGTTTTTAATATTCATTTTATGAAAAATGTTTTAATTATAGGAGCGAGAGGTGGAATTGGGTCTGCAATCACGAAAATATTTCAAGATGATAAAAATTTTAATTTATATATCACAGCTTCAAGCAAAGAAGGAGTAGATGATTTCATTATTAAAAACTTAAAAACAGAAGATATAAATTCTAGAGTATTTGGCTTTAATTGTAATTTATTAAATTATGAAGAAGTTGAAAGTTTATTTTTAAAAGTTCTAGAAAAAGCTAAAAAAATTGATATTTTAATTTGCAATGCTGGTTTGAATAATGATAAACTAGCAATAAGAATGCAAAGAGAAGATTTTAATCAAGTTATTCAAGCAAATTTAGTATCAAATTTCATTTTAAATAGAGAAGCTATAAAACATATGATAAAGAATAATTTCGGAAGAATTATAAATATTGCCTCAATAATTGGAGAAACTGGGAACGCAGGGCAAGCTAATTACGCTGCTTCAAAAGCTGGGTTAATAGCTATGTCTAAAAGTCTTGCTATAGAATATGCAAATAGAAATATTACAATAAATTGTGTTTCACCTGGTTTTATTGAAAGCGATATGACAAATAAAATACCAGAGCAAATTAAACAAACAATGCTGGATAAAATACCTATGAAAAAATACGGGCAACCACTTGATATAGCTAGCATAGTCTATTTTTTAGCTTCTGATAAATCTTCTTATATTACTGGGCAGAACTTTCATATCAACGGTGGAATGTTAATGAAATAGAAATAGAAATTAGATAAAAATTAAAAAACAAACAGATTTAACTCTTTTTTAATTTCTTTATAATTAGGAGTGAATTGTTTTTGTAATTCGTGGAATTTTCTTCCGTGGTTTTTGAATTTTAAATGACATAATTCGTGCATTACAACATAATCTATGCATTTTAAAGGAGTTTGTGCCAATTTTATATTTAATATCATTGTTCCAAAATTTGACATAGAACCCCATCTTGCTTTCATTCTTCTCAATTTTAAATTTGGAAACTTATATTTATAATATTGTGAAAATATTGTAAAATTTACCTCCAGTCTTTCTTTGAAAATAATAAAAGCTTCTTTTTTTAACCAGTCATTTAAAATTTTTTCACTTAAAGAATGTTCTTTTTTGTAAATTATAATAAAATCTTCTATCAATTCAACTTTATTTTTCTTTTGAATAATTACTTCCATCTTGTATTCTTTTCCTAAAAAATAAAATAATAAATTGTTTTCTTTTTTAAGGTTTGTTATAATAACTTGATTCTCTTTAAGGTATTTCATTTTTTTAAAAATCCAATCTTCTTTTAATAATAAAACTTCTTTAATCTTAAAATCTGTAATACCAAAAGGTACTCTAATTTTAACAATGCCATTTTTAAAAATCGAAATTCCAATTGTTTTTCTTTTTGAAAAAATAATTTCCATTTCTTGTTCTTTGTGAAATATTTTTTTAGTATTTTTAATTGGTTTTTTTGCTGCTTCCTGTTCAACAAAGAACAAATTTTTAAATAAAAATTTCATCTAATAATTTCTTCAATTTCTTTTTTATATCTTTCAAAAGATCTTGAATTTTCATATTCTTCAATTCTACCAGAAACAATTGCTACAAGTATTTGGTTTGGGATTATAAACTGCCTAGGTAAGTTCTTATAAAAAGCTTTCTTTTCTCTCCAATTCATTAATTTTTTTAATTTATCTATATTTTCTAGCGGTAATTTTAATTTATAATATTTATTTTTATTCCAAAAATTATCTGGTGAGAACGCATATAAATTAACATCTGTAAGTTTTTTAGATTCTTCGAAAATTTGCTTCATTTCTTCTAAAGATAAATTCAATTTAAAATAATTAAAAACCTCAATTAGATATTCAACGTCTTCTTTTGCGTATTTTATTTGCTCTTCCGAAAGAGGTCTCTTTAGCCAATTGCTTTTTTGTAAATCTTTATTTATTTCTATATTTAATATTTTTTTTAATAAAGTATTATAACCCATTTGTGAACTAGCTTCATTTTTAAATAAATATTTTGCCGCAATTTGAGTGTCAAAAATATTCTTTGGGATAATTTTAAAATACCAGTAAATTGCTTCCATGTCTTGAGAAGCTGAATGTATAATTTTAATAGCCGATTCATTCTCAAGAAGTTCTTTTATTCGTTTTAATAGTTCGGAATTTTCATCTTTAAAGCAATCTGCAATAATAATTTTGTTATTTTCTTTAATTTGAATTATTGATAAAATTGGAAGATATGTTCTTCTTCTTTCGAACTCTGTGTCAAAAGCTATTATTTTCATATATTCCAGACATCAATATTTCTGCGTTTTTTCTTGCTTCGTTTGTAATTTGCCCGCCTGACAACATATAACCTATAGCATCTATTCTTTCTTGATGATTTAATTTTCTTACTGTTGTTTTAGCTTCATTGTTTTCTATATTTTTAGTTATTAACATATGATATTTTCCAAAAGCTGCAACTTGAGGATTATGTGTGATTGAAATTACTTGTGTATTTTTTGAGAGATTTAACATTTCTCTTGCGATTTTATGAGCGATATTTCCGCTAACACCTGTATCTATTTCGTCAAATATCATTGTTTCTAAATGAATATATTCAGATAATATGCTTTTCAAACAAAGCATAAATCTTGATAATTCTCCACCTGAAGCAATTTGATTTATTGCATTCTTCTTCATTCCTGGGTTGAGAGAAGCTAAAAATACAACTTTATCTATACCAGTCTCTGATAAATCTTTCTCTTCAAACAAAACTTCAAATTCAGCATAAAGACCTAATGAGTTTAATTTTTCTTTGATCTTTTTTTCAAATAAAATAGCCGTTTCTTTTCTTTTGTCTGATATAATTTTTGCAATCTTCAAACATTCATCTTGCTCTTTATTTAGAGTATCTTGCAGGTTTTTTAAAATATACTCTTCATTTGATATATTATTTAATTTATTTTCTGTTTCTCTTTGAAAATTTTCTATATTTTCAATTTCAATTCGATATTTCCTTGCGAAAGATTTTATATCAGAAATTCTATCTTCTATTTCATCTAAATTGATATTTTCAAAAATTAATGAGTTTGAAATATCATCAAACTCATATAAAGCTTCTTTAATTTGAATTTCAGCATTTGATATCAATGTTGTTATTTCTTTTAATGATCTGTAAGAGTGATTTTCTTGAGGTATTTTTTCAATTATAAAATCGCAAAATTTAATAATCTCTTGTATCTTTTTATTATTTGATAATTCATAAAGATTATTTTGTATGATTTTTGCTTTAGAAGATATATAATGACTATTACTAGAAAGGTTTTTTTGTTCTATTAATTTATTATATTCATCTTCTTTAAATGATAATTTTTCTAGGTCATCTAATATTATTTTTAAATATTCTATTTCATTTTTAGATTTGATGATTTCTTCTTCTTTTATTAAAAAATCTTTCCGTAATTTGTTAAAAATTTGAAATTTTTCTTTTAAATCTATCAATTCTTTTTTTGAATTTATAAATTCATCAAGCATATTGATATGATTTAAGTCGTTCAATAAATCCATTTGTTCAAATTGGCTATATATTTCAATAAGGTTTTTTGTTATTCTTGAAACAAAATCAACAGTCGTATTTTGTTCATTTATGAAAATCCTGCTACCAGTTTTTGTGATAATTTTTTTTACAATTAATAGATTATTTTCATATGAAAAGCCAGATTCTTCTAGAATTAATTTAATATTTTCTTTTTCAGAAATATCAAAAATTGCAACCACCACTGCTTTTTCTTGGTTTTGTCTTATTATATCTCCTTTTATTTTGCTTCCTGTTATTATATCTATACAGTCCAAAATTATTGATTTCCCTGCCCCGCTTTCCCCTGTGAAAACCGTTAAACCTTTTTCAAAAACTAAAGATAATCTCTCTATTATTAAGAAATTTTCAACATGTAGCTCAACTAACATATATTATTAACCTGCTCCACTACAGCTAAAAGAACTTCCACAACTGCAACCACTTTCTACATTTGGGTTGTTTATTTTAAAACTCGAACCTTCTAAAGCTTCTTCATACTCTAAAGAGCCATTTTTTAAATATTCCATAGAATAATCGTCAATTACTAAAATGTTTCGCTCTTTTTCTTTAAAAATTATATCATTTTCAGATATATAATCGTCAAGAATTATATGATATTTCAAACCAGCGCAACCTCCTGCTTCAACCATAATTCTTAAAAAAGGGTTTTCTAAAGATTTTTCTCTTTCACAAAGTTCAATAATCTTATTTTTCGCATTTTCTGTAATTGAAAAGTCTTTATTAGTTAAATTATTTCCCTCAAAATTATTTCTATCTAAAGGTTTAGAGGTGCTATTACAGCTCATAATTTATTTCTTATTATTTTTTTCTTCATCTTGAATTTTCTGTTTTTCAAATGCTTCTTCAATTGCTCCAATCATATAAAAATTAGCTTCATCAATGTTATCACATTCACCTTTACATATTAAATCAAATCCATTTATTGTATCTTCTAAACTTACTAATTTACCTGTCATACTTGTAAAGACTTCAGCAGTTGTAAATGGTTGAGACAAGAAACGTTGGATTTTTCTTGCTCTATTTACAATGAGTTTATCATCTTCTGATAATTCATCCATTCCTAAAATTGCAATCATATCTTGTAAAGATTTATATTTTTGAAGTATTTCTTGTACTTTTCTTGCCGTATTATAATGTTTTTCTCCTAAAATATCAGGAGATAATATTCTAGAAGTTGAATCTAGAGGGTCTACAGCTGGATATATACCAGTTTCTGCAATTTTTCTAGACAGAACTATAGTTGCGTCAAGATGTGAGAATACAGTCGAGGCTGCAGGGTCTGTAATGTCATCAGCTGGCACATAAATTGCTTGAATTGCTGTAATTGAACCGTCTTTTGTGGAAGTTATTCTCTCTTGTAAAGCGGAAAGTTCTGAAGAAAGAGTTGATTGATAACCTACAGCAGAAGGAATTCTACCTAAAATCGCAGAAATTTCAGCCCCAGCTTGAATAAATCTAAATAAATTATCCACAAAAAATAAAACATTTTGTTTTTTAACATCTCTAAAATATTCTGCAACTGTCAAACCAGATAATGCAACTCTTGCACGAGCACCCGGAGATTCATTCATTTGCCCGTAAATTAGAGCAACTTTTGAATTTTCTAAATTTTTAGGATCTATAATACCAGATTGTATCATTTCATGGTATAAATCATTCCCTTCTCTTGTTCTTTCGCCTACTCCAGCAAAAACAGACTTACCGCCCAAACCTTTTGCTACATTGTTAATTAACTCTGTAATTAAAACGGTTTTACCTACACCGGCTCCGCCAAATAAACCAATTTTACCTCCTTTTAAAAAAGGAGCGAGCAAGTCTAAAACTTTAATACCAGTTGGAAGAATTGAAAAATGAGTATCTTGCTCCGAAAGCTTCGGAGCTAAAGCGTGTATAGGTCTTTTTTCACAATTTTTATCTACAGGCTTTTTATCAAGAGGTTCTCCGCAAACATCTAGAATTCTACCTAAAACAACATCCCCAACTGGCATCATAATCGGGGAACCTGTATCTTCAACTTCTAAACCTTTTGTTAAGTTTTCAGTTCCTTTCATTGATATACATCTTACTGTTTTATCTCCAAAATGCTGTATAACTTCTAAAATTACTTTCTCTGTTTCACCTTTTTTGTTCTTTGGGTTGCAAATTAAAGCATTAGATATAGGTGGAATAAAGCCATCTTCAAAAAAAACATCAACAACTGAAGATGTTATTTTTTCGATTACACCAATTGCTTTATTCATTTCAATATTCATATTTTGTTAAAAAATATTGATTAACAATAAATAATTTTCAAGTTTTTTAAATTTAGGAATTTATAGAAAGATTTTGAACTAAAAAAACATTATTAAATTCTTATTTTTAAAAGAGAAATAATAAGAAAATTATTAAATTCTTATTTTTAAAAGAGGAATAATAAGAAAATTATTAAAATTCATGGTTGTTATTTTATTCCGGCCAATTTGAACTTAAATAAATCTATTATTCCTGTATGTATGATATATCTAAATAAATTAAATGTCAAGAAATTCAATTATAAGTTGTAATATGAAAGATTATTTATGTTTTCAGTAATTTAATTAAAGTATTTATAGCAACTGGTGTTAGACCGGGTATTCTTGATGCGTGAGCTATATCTTTAGGTTTTATTTTTTCTAATTTTTCTATAATTTCCGTTGAAAAACTTTTAATTGATTTAAAATCAAAATTATTTGGAATTTTTAATTCTTGTTGTTTTCTCATCAGTTCAATTTCTTCGTTTTGTCTTAAAATATATGTTTTATATTTTGCATTATTCTCAATTGTAAATTCGATATCTTTATTGTAATTTTCTATCTTAAAGATATTTTTAATTTGCTCTAAACTTAAGCCTTTTTCTATTAAATCAAAGCCATTTCTTTTAATTCCATCTTGATTAATTTCTATATTAAAAAATTCTTTTAATTTATGAGGAGTTATAAAGTTCTCATTCAATTTTAACAATAATTCATTATATTTTCCTTGTTTTTCTTTAAAGAATTTTATTCTTTCTCTTGAAATTAAATTAAATCTCTCTCCTAATTTCGTTAACCTTATATCCGCATTGTCCGATCTACAAGTTATTCTATATTCGGACCTAGAAGTAAAAAGCCTGTAAGGTTCAAAATCTACACCATTTGTTACTAAATCATCTATCATTACACCTATATAGCCGTCCCCTCTATTTAAAATAAATTCTTTTTTTATGTTTAAAGATTTCAAAGCTGCATTAACGCCCGCAATTAAACCCAATCCTGCCGCCTCTTCATAACCTGTAGTCCCTATTATTTGTCCAGCTAAAAATAAATTATTTATTTTTTTAACTTCCAAAGTGTGAATAAGTTCTCTTGGGTCAATAAAATCATATTCTATAGCATAACCAAATTGCTCTATTTTAGAGTTTTCTAAGCCTTTTATAGACTTTAAAAATCTCTCCTGAAGTTCTTCAGACATAGAAGTGGAAAGCCCGTTTGGGTATATTAAATCACTATTTAAGCCTTCTGGTTCTAGGAAAATTTGATGTCTATCTTTATCTCCAAATCTTCTAATTTTATCTTCAATTGAGGGGCAATATCGTGGACCTTTGAATTTTATTTCACCGTTTACAGTTGGAATTTGATAAAAGTTATCTTTTATAATTTTATGTGTCTCTGTATTTGTATAAGTCATAAAACAAGGTATTTGCTCTACTTTTATTGTATCATTCATATATGACATCGGCCTCATTTTTATGTCGCTATTTTGTATTTCAAGCCCTTCAAAGTTAATTGAATGTTTATTAATTCTTGCCGGTGTTCCAGTTTTCAATCTAGACATATCTAACCTTAAATTTTTAATACAATCAGACAAACTATATGAGCCATTTTCGTTAATTCTGCCTGCATTTATTCTTTTTTTACCTAAAATTATTTGCCCTCCTAGAAATGTACCAGTTGTTATAATTAAAGATCTAGCTTTATATTCTTCGTTTTTGCCTTTAATTGTAAAACCTAAATTATTTTCTAATATTTTAAAATTTTCAATATGATCATACAAGATTGTTAAGTTTATGTAATTTTCAAGTATTTCTTTTATTGCTTTTTTGTAAAGAAGTCTATCTATTTGATGTCTTGGCCCCCAAACTGCAGCTCCTTTACTTTGGTTTAAATTTTTTCTATTAATCGAAGATAAATCACAAGCTTTGCCCATAATTCCGTCTAGAGCATCTATTTCTTTTACAACAATACCTTTTCCAACTCCTCCAATTGAAGGGTTGCAAGATAAAGTGCCTAAATTTTCAATATGATTTGTTAAAATTAAAGTTTTTGCTCCAATTCTAGCAGAAGCTGTTCCAGCTTCTATTCCAGCGTGCCCTGCACCTATTACAATTACATCAAAAAACTGCATTTGAAAATTAATTAAATTTACTTGTTGATTTTTAATTATCAAATTCTATTTAATAAAAACTTAAATATATGTTAGACTTTGTGAAAAGTATTTTAAATAAACAAGCAGAAGCATTAGTAAATCAAAGCCAAAAATTAGATGAAAGCTTTATAAAGGCATTAACAATTCTACAAAATACAAAAGGTAAAATTATAATTTCAGGAATTGGAAAAAGTGGAATTATTGCTAAAAAAATTTCAACAACTTTATCATCTTTGAGTTCACCAAGCATTTTCCTTTGTCCTTTTAATGCTTTGCACGGCGATATTGGTTTAATTCAAGAACAAGATTGTTTGATTTTAATTTCAAATTCAGGTGTTGAAACAAAAGAGTTCTCATATATAATAGATTTTTGCAAAAATCTAAAAATTAAAATAATATCAATTACAAAAAATGAAAATTCTTTTGTAGCTGAAAAGTCAGATATTTACTTGAAACTTGAATATAAATCAGAAGAAATATTAAATATAAAACCACCTTATATTTCAACAGTCTTAAGTTTAGCAATTGGAGACGCTCTTGCAATTTCATTATTTAAAATAAAAAATCTAACTCAAAAAGATTATTTAAAAAATCACCCAGCTGGAGAGATTGGAAAAGGAGTTTAAATTAAAAGAACAATAAATATTGAATTAAAAGAACTCATTTAATAATTTTCTTTTAAACATATTTCAAAATTTCTTTGTGATCAGAGAAATAATGTTTTTTATCTTTTATTATTTGATAAGTCTCATTACCTTTTCCTGCAATTAAAAGAATATCATTTTCTTTCATTAAAGATGTCCCAAATTTTATAGCTTTAGCTCTGTCTAACTCTTTATAATAGATAGGTTTTTCTATTTTATCATAATTACACATTGTTTCTATTTCTTCTATTGCTAGAGAATAATCAAAATGAGTTATTTTTTCTATATTATTTTCAATTCCAAAAAAAATATCATTAATAATATCTTCAGGTTCCTCAAATCTTGGGTTATCACTTGTAATAATTGAAATATCTGAAAATTTTACAGCAATATAGCCCATAACCGGTCTTTTTATTTTATCTCTATTTCCACCGCAACCAAAAATAGTAATTAATCTTCCTTTTTTAATTTCATTCAAGGCTTTAATGCTAGAATAAAGTGAGTAAGGAGTATGAGCATGGTCCACAAAAATCAATTTTTCAACTTGTTTATCTTTTGGTTTTACAAGCTCTAATCTTCCGCAAGGAGCACTTAATTCTTTTATATAAAATAATAAATTTTGAATATTAAAACCTAAAATATTACAGACAGATAATGCATTTAAAATGTTGTAAATTTGAAAACCTCCGATTATATCAGTCTCAAAAGAATATTCTTTTGAGTTGAAAATAAATTTTACAAATTGAAAAATTCCATCTCTTTTTATTTCCAATAATTTAAAAATATTGCCATTTTGCCCGTAAGAATTGAAATTTAACTTGAATTCTTGAGATATTTTCTTTAAAATATCACATTGAGGAATATCACTATTTGAAATCAAAAATCCATCATTTTTTAAATATTTTGTAAAAAGTATTTTTTTAGCTTCGAATGTATCTTCGACATCTTTAAAGTAATCAAGATGATCTTGGCTTAAATTAGTAAATGAAGCAATGTCAATTTCCAAACCATCTAACCTACTTTGATGCAGACCATGACTTGAAGCTTCAAAAACACAATACTCAACTTTACTTTCAACGCTCTCATTTAAAATTCTATAAATATCATCAATATCAGGGGTTGATAAATCTAGATCTCTTATTTTTTTGTATTCATTTTTATTTCCTATATAAAAACCTATAGAGCCAAAATACGAAACATTTTTACCGCTTATCATTCTTAGTAAATTAAATATATGCCAGCAACTTGAAGTTTTTCCTTTTGTTCCAGTTATTGCTATTAATTTTAGGGGAATTTTATATTTATTTTTTAACTTCGAAACAAAAAATTTTCTGAAGTTCTCGATTTCTATAATTTTACTATTTTTCTCAATTTTATTTCTATCATAAAAGTTATTATTTACATAAATATTGGAAGATTTGTTAATTATCTCTTCGTTTATGAAGCTTTCAGCTTTGAAATCACAAAAAAATACATCTCCTTCTTTTAGTTTTTTTGAACTAATAACAATATCTTGAAAAAGATTATTCTTTAAATCTTTTAATATCTCCACCGCAATTATTAATCTTTCTAACTAAACTTTCATAACCTCTATCTATATGATAAACTCTATCAACTATACTTTCACCTTTTGCACATAGAGCGGCTATAACTAAAGCAAAACCACCTCTTAAGTCGCTCGTCATAACATTTGCAGATTTAAAGTTTTCTATACCTTTTATAATAGCTTTTTTGCCGTCAATTATTTTTATATCAGCCCCCATTCTTATAAGTTCCGGTACATGCATAAATCTGTTTTCAAAGACTCCTTCTTCAATTTCAGAAATCCCTTTTCCTAAAGAAAGCATAGCCATTATAGGAGCTTGACAATCTGTTGAAAACATAGGGTACAAACCTGTTTTAAATTTCACAGGGAGAATATTTTTTTCTAATCTTTTAATATTCAAACCGTCTTCAATTTCATTAATTAAAATACCTGAATCGTGTAAAACATCTTTAAATTCAATAAGTTGCTCTTTGTTACAATTCATTAAATTTAAATTTCCGTCTGTTGCTGCCGTTAAACAAATATAAGATATCATCTCTATTCTGTCTGATTTAATTTGATATTCTGCTGCTTTTAATTCGTTCACACCCTCTATAATAATATCTCTATTGTTAATTTGAATTTTTGCCCCCATTAAAATTAATAATTCAACTAAAGCTAAAATATCTGGATCTATAGATGCATTTTCAATAAGAGTTTCTCCTTTTGCTAAAGTCGCAGCAAGTATAGTATTTGCAGTTGCACCAACAGAAGGTTGAGGAAAATTTATTTTATTTCCAATTAATCTTTTACAAGTTGCTTTAACATAGCCATTTTCTAATTCTATATTTGCACCTAATTTTTTTAAAGCTTCTAAATGAAAATCTATAGGTCTTAAACCTATATTGCAACCACCAGGAAGAGAAATTTCGCAACTTCCAAATCTAGATAACATAGGGCCTAATAACAAAATTGAAGCTCTCATTTTTTTTACAAAATTATAGTCAATTTTTTTTGAAGGAATTCCTTTAAATTTTACATTTGTTTTCATAAATCTTGGGCTTTTTTCATATTGGGAAATTGAAATATCTGCACCTAAGTCCATTAAAATTCTTTGCATAAAGACAACATCATCTATAAGAGGTAAGTTTACTAAAGATGATTCTCCGTCCGTCAATATTAAAGCGCTTAAAAGTGTTAAGGATGTATTTTTTGAGCCTGAAATGATGACGTCTCCAGTTATTTTGTTGCCACCTTGTATTTTAAATTTATCCATAGACTTTTAAAAAAAACTATTAAATCTTCTTTATTTAATTTCAAGATTTTTTTGAAATATTTTTCTAAATTCCCTGAAAATTAATAAAATATAAAATCATAAATGGTGCCTCTAGAGGGACTTGAACCCCCATACCCTTGCGGATAGCAGATTTTGAGTCTGCCGCGTCTACCAGTTCCACCATAGAGGCATAATCTATCAAATTAAATAGATTAATTAATATATAAATGTCAAATTTAAAGATTAAAAATTAAGAATTAAAAAAATTAGATTTAGGGCTTGAAATATTTCTGAATATCTATATATAATCTTATATTAAATTAAATATTATGTCAAAAGTTATAGGTATAGATCTTGGTACAACAAATTCTTGCGTTTCATTCATGAACGGAAAAGAAATAAAAGTAATAGAAAATTCAGAAGGTGCAAGAACGACTCCTTCTATAGTAGCGTTTGTTGAAGGAGAGGCTCCTTTAGTAGGTGCAATTGCAAAAAGACAAGCCGTAACTAATAGTAAAAATACAATATACGGCTCAAAAAGATTAATTGGTAGAAAATATTCAGACTCTTCAACTCAAGAAGAAAAAAAGCATACTGCATATGAAATTATTGAAGCTAAAAATGGAGATGCCTGGATAAAAGCAAGCGGAAAAGAATACGCTCCAAGCCAAATAGGAGCAGAAATTCTTAGAAAATTAAAAACAGACGCTGAAAATTATTTAGGAGAAACTGTAACTAAAGCTGTAATTACTGTTCCAGCTTATTTTAATGACAGTCAAAGACAAGCAACAAAAGATGCCGGTAAAATTGCAGGATTGGATGTTCTTAGAATTATAAATGAACCAACGGCAGCTGCTTTAGCTTACGGAATAGATAAAAAGGGTGAAAAAAAGATTGCGGTCTTCGATTTAGGAGGAGGAACATTCGACGTTTCTGTTCTTGAAATGGGAGATGGGGTTTTTGAGGTTAAATCAACAAATGGCGATACTCATTTAGGGGGAGAAGATTTCGATCACAAAATATTAAATTTTCTAATGGAAGAATTTAAAAAAGAGCAAAAAGTTGATTTATCAAAAGATCAAATGGCCTTACAAAGACTAAAAGAGGCTTCTGAAAAAGCAAAAATTGAACTTTCAAGTAGTTTAAGTACAGATGTAAATTTACCTTACATTACAGCTGATGCAACTGGTCCAAAGCACTTAAATATAAAACTTACTCGTGCAAAATTAGAAAGTTTAGTTGAAGATTTAATCAAAAGAACAATAGAGCCTTGTGAGAAAGCTATAAAAGATTCAGGTATTTCAAAAAATGATATAGATGAAGTAATTTTAGTCGGAGGTATGACAAGAATGCCAAAAGTCATAGAAATTGTAAAAGAAATTTTTGGTAAAGAACCCTCAAGAGGAGTCAATCCAGATGAAGCCGTTGCAATAGGTGCCGCTATACAAGGTGCAATCTTAGAAGGAGATGTTAAAGATATTGTATTATTAGACGTCGCTCCACTTTCATTAGGTATTGAAACTATGGGAGGTGTTATGACAACTTTAATAGAAAGAAACACAACAATTCCAACTTCAAAATCTCAAACATTCTCAACAGCCGAAGACAATCAAACATCTGTAACAATAAGCGTTTATCAGGGTGAAAGAAAAATGGCAAGAGATAATAAATTTTTAGGTAATTTTAATTTAGAGGGTATAGCTTCAGCTCCTAGAGGAATGCCGCAGATTGAGGTGACTTTTGATGTTGATGCAAACGGTATTATGCATGTCTCTGCAAAAGATAAAGGAACAGGTAAGAGCCAAAAAATTACAATTCAATCATCTGGAGGGCTTTCCGAAAAAGAAATCGAACAAATGGTTAAAGATGCAGAAGCTAACGCAGATAAAGATAAAAAAATGAAAGAATTAGTAGAAGTAAAAAATGAAGCAGATTCAATGATTCATTCTACTGAAAAAACAATTAAAGAGCACGAAGCAAAAATTTCTTCAGAAGTAAAACAAGAAGTTCAAGATGCAATTAAAGAACTCCAAGATGTTAAAGATAAAGATGAGATTGAAATTATTAAAACAAAACTTGAAAATTTAAGAGAAAAAGCTATGAAGGTAGGGCAAGCCGTCTACGGGCAGGCTCAACAAAGTCAAGAGCATAATCATAATGAAAATCAAGATCAAAATACCTCATCTTCAGATGAACCTAAAGATGTAAATTAATTAAACACACTTAATAACACTCCAACTACTTAAAGTAGATGGAGTGAAACTTTTTTAAGACAATATAACCACCTTCTCTTTATACTCTATCTTCAAAACCTTATAATTTCGAAATAGATAATTATTCAGTATATATAAACAAGATTAACAAGATTTTTAAAAGATTTATTTAAAAATTATATAATTTGCAAATAAAATTTTAACATATTAAATGAAAAAAAATGGCGGGCGTAGCTCAGTTGGTTAGAGCATCAGTTTGTGGTACTGAGGGTCGCGGGTTCGAATCCCGTCGCTCGCCCCATTTTCAGAGAGAAATTCAGAATATTAAATGAAAAAAAATAATCAACCAAAAAAACATTTAGGGCAAAATTTCTTAATTAATAAAGATATATCTAAAAACATTATTACAGAATTAAAAATAGATAATAATTCTAATGTTCTAGAAATAGGTCCAGGTTTAGGTTCTTTAACTAAATACATTGAAGTAAATCAAGTAAAAAAAATTATTCTAATTGAAAAGGATTCGGATTTAATTCAAAATTTAAAAGAAAATTACCCAAAAGCAATAATTTTAAATATAGATGCATTAGACTTAAATTTAAGCGATATTTCTAAAATTCATATTAATAATGAAAAATGCAAAATTGTAGGAAATTTACCTTATAATGTAGGAACTTTAATTCTTATGAATACAATGAAAGAACTAAATCTTATAGATTTAATGATTTTTATGTTGCAAAAAGAAGTTATAGATAAAATATTCGCAAAGTCTGGTAAAAAATACGGTATAACTTCTGTAGTTATTCAAAAATTATGCAATATAGAATATATCTTCAAAAGCATTTCTCCTAATAATTTTAACCCAATTCCTAAAGTAGATTCAGCAGTTATTAAAATAACACCTAAAAATGAAAAAATAGAAAAAAAAATTATTGAGAATTTTATTAAATTTACAAAATTAATATTCAATCAGAGAAGAAAAAAGTTGTCAACTTTAATTAAAAATTTAGACTGTTTGAATGTAGAATTTATAAAAGAATTTTTAGAAAAAAGACCGGAACAGTTAAAACCAGAGGAAATATTTTCAATATCTAATTATTTCAAACTTTAATATATAAAATAGCTTGAGAAATTGTATATTCTTTTTCGTCAGATATTGAAATTGCAAGATTATAGTCTTGTTTATTGAAAAATTCTAAAATCAATTTATCGATCTTTTTATTTTTTTGAACGAAAGGAGCGCCAAGTTCATCTTTTGTTATATTTATATCTTTAAAAATTAAATTTTTTGTTTGAATTCCGCATCCAATTGCTTTTGAAATAGATTCTTTTACAGAAAATCTAGCAGATAGAAAAGAAATTTTTCTATCTATATTAAAGATTTTTTGAAATTCAGAAAATTCTTCTTCTGTTAAAATCTTATTTATAAAATTATTTTTTAATTTGGAATAAAAAATTCTCTCTATTCTCTTTTTAGAAATTATATCTATGCCGTTTTTGATAATCATTTTTGTATAGTTTTTCTTTACTTTAATTTTATCTTTATTAAAAATAATATCAATATGGGTATATTTAGCAAGTTATTTTTTGGAAGCAAACTGTCGAAGTATAAAAAAGAAGTAAAAAAAATTAACGATTTTAATGATTTTGTTTCAAAAATGACTGAAGAGCAAATTAAAAATAGAATATCTGAAATTAAACTAATTTTACAAAAAGAACCTAAAAAAATTAATGATTTTAAATTTGAAGTCTTCGCAATGACAAAAGAAGCAGCAAAAAGAACAATAAATATGATGCATTTTGACTGCCAATTAATTGGAGGTTCTGTTTTGAATGAAGGTATGATAGCCGAAATGAGAACAGGAGAAGGAAAAACACTTGTAGCAACATTACCCGCGTCTTTAAATGCTCTTACTGGTTTAGGTGTTCATATAATAAGCGTCAACGACTATTTAATTAAAAGAGATTGCGAATGGATGGGCCCAATTTATAATTATTTAGGCTTAACAGTCGGTTACATTGTGGGAACTTCAACTTTTGAAGAAAGAAGAAATGCTTATAATTGCGACATAACTTATGTTACTAACAATGAAATAGGTTTTGATTATCTAAAAGATAATATGAAATACTCTTTAGATGATATGATTCTAACAAAAAGAGGGTTAAATTATGCAATTGTAGATGAGGTAGATTCAATTTTGATAGATGAGGCTAGAACTCCTTTAATTATATCAGGTGAAACATCTGAAGATGTAAGATTATATATTGAAATTGATAAAATTGTAAAAAAATTAGAGCAAAAAGATTACGAAATTGATGAAAAAAATAAACAAATTCAATTAACTGAAATCGGGAATGAAAAAGTAGATTCAATGCTTAAAAAAGCAGGCCTACTTGATTATAAGTCAGACCTTTATGATATTCATTCATTCTCTCTTTTGAACCACATAATGCAATCTTTAAGGGCTCATTTTCTATTTAAAAAAGAAATTGACTATATGATTAAAGATAAACAAGTCCAAATAATAGACGAATTTACCGGAAGAATTATGTCTGGAAGAAGATATTCCGAAGGTCTGCATCAAGCGATTGAAGCAAAAGAAAGAGTTGAAGTTCAAAAAGAAAATCAATCTCTGGCATCTATTACATATCAAAATTTCTTTAGAATGTATAAAAAATTATCTGGCATGACAGGAACAGCAAACACAGAAGCAAAAGAATTTTTCGGTGTATATAATTTAAGGATTTTAGAAATACCAACAAATAAAAAAATAACAAGAGAAGACTTAAATGATTTGATATTCATAACAGAAAAAAAGAAGCTAGAAGCTATAATTAAAACTGTAAAAGAAACTCACGAAAAAGGACAACCTATTTTGATAGGAACTACAAATATTAAGAAATCTGAAGAATTATCTTCAATTTTAACAAAGGAACATCTAAAGCATAATGTTTTAAATGCAAAATACCACGAACAAGAAGCTCATATAATTGCAGAAGCGGGAAGATTTAAAGCTATAACTATAGCAACAAATATGGCAGGAAGAGGAACAGATATAGCTTTAGGGGGGAATGTATCTCAGAGGCTTCAAAATATTACAAATATAGAAGAAATTGAAAAAATAATTAAGGAGTTTGAAGAAGAAAGACAGCTCGTTTTAAAAGCAGGTGGTTTATTTTTAATTGGTTCAGAAAGATATGAAAACAGAAGAATAGATAATCAGTTATTAGGAAGAGCTGGAAGACAGGGAGATCCTGGAAAATCTCAATTCTTTTTGTCATTGGAAGATAATTTATTAAGATTATTTGGAGGAGAACAAATGCAGAATATGATGAATATGTTCAAAGCAAAAGAAGATGAAACAATGAGTCACTCTATGATTAATAAAGTTGTTGAAAGATCTCAAAAGAGAATAGAGTCAATGCATTACGAAATGAGAAAAAATATTTTAAAATATGACGATGTTGTAAATGAACAAAGAAAGTCATTTCTAGAGCAAAGATTAGACTTTATAAAATCTTTCAGTTCAATCAATTATGTAAAAGAGATGATTCTAGATAAAAATTCTGAATTCCTAACAGATGAAAATATTGACCTAAAATTTGAATTTCATAGAATATATAATATATACATAGAAAATCAAGATTATAACTTAAGTCATTTAAACGAATTATCTTATAATAAAATAGAAAATAAATTTAATTCCTTCAAAAAAGAAATCACAGAACATATAATTAAAGAAATAACTTTAACAACATTAGACGAAAAATGGCGTTACTATTTATTAGATATAGACCATTTAAGAGAATCTGTTCATTTAGCTTCTTATGCGCAGAAAGACCCTTTATTGGAATTTCAGATGAAATCTTATCAATTGTATACAAAAATGATGAATTCGTTTGTGGAAGATTTATTAATCAGATTATTCAGACTGGAAATTGAACTTTAACAAAACATATGCAAAACACATTATACACTGGTGATAATCTTTATATTCTTCACGGAATGAACAGTGAGACTGTTGATTTAATATATCTAGACCCTCCTTTTAATTCAAAAAGAACTTATTCTGCGCCAATTGGTAGCAAGGCAACTG
>JAVKNF010000037.1:0-5248 GCA_031537795.1 Candidatus Deianiraeaceae bacterium
AACAACCTCAAACAATGTCATATTATCAAGTTCCTCCACAAAATTATATTAATCCTCAATTTCAACAAACACAACAACCTCAAACAATGTCATATTATCAAGTTCCTCCACAAAATTATATTAATCCTCAATTTCAACAAATTCCACAGAATGCTCTGTATGTAAATGATCAAAATATTAACAGAAATACAACTCCTGCAAGTAATTTAGTCGTGAATGAATCTGAAAAATCTACAAATAATATTCCAACCTAATTAATAGATAGAAATTTCTAAAAAATATTAATAGATTGAAAAAATAACCTTGCAACTAATAAATTTATGGTTATGGTTTTCTGAAATATGAAATTCTTTTTTCAGATAGAAAATAATAACAAAAAATTATATGACAAACAAAATATTAATAGATTACAAATCTTACAACAAGTCTTGCGTAATATCAGATGATAAAGATGTTATTAAAGAATGTATATTTCTTAACGAAGATAAACAGAGTGTAAAATCTAATATATATCTTGCAACTGTTTTAAGAATAGAAGCCTCTCTTGAGGCTGCATTTGTAGACTACGGAGGAGGTAAAGCTGGTTTTCTACCTTTTGGAGAAATACACCCGAGTTATTACAATTTACCTCAAGAAGATAAAGAGAAAGTTGAAAAAGAACTTAAATTGATACGAGAAGGAAGAAAAGAAGATATTGAAAAAGAAGAAGAAGTTTCTGTTGACTTGGATGAAGATAGCGAAATAACAACTTACAAAGATTTATATAAAAGTTTGTATAAAAAATACAACATACAGCAAGTAATAAAAAAAGGGCAAGCTTTTTTAGTTCAGATTTTTAAAGATGAAAGAGGAAACAAAGGAGCTTCTGTAACAACTTATATTAGTATTCCCGGTAGATGTTGTGTTTATATGCCAAATAGTGCAGGAGGGATAGCAATATCTAAGAAGATTTATCAAAGTGAAAAGAGAAAAAGAATTTCTTCTTTATTGAAGAATTTTAATGTTCCGCAAGAAGCTAGTTTAATAGTTAGAACTATAGCTTCTGAATTTTCTAATGATGACTTTAAAAAAGACTTTAATTACTTAAAAGATGTTTGGGAAGAAATAAAGATTAAAACTGTAAATGCAACTCCTCCAGCTAAAATATATGAAGAAATTGATATTATTAAACAAACCATAAGAGATTATTACGACTCTAAAAAGGTATCGACAATTATCGTTAATGATAATATATATTATAAAGACTTAAGTAAATTTGTAGCAAGATTAATACCAGGAGAGGAGAAAAAGATAAGATTACATAAAGAAGATGAAGTTAGAATGCTTCAGAAATACGGATTAGATAAAAAAATATATAGCTTATTAATTAGAACAGTTCATTTAAAATCAGGCGGTTACATTGTGATAGATCACACTGAAGCTTTAACCTCTATAGATATAAATTCAGGTAAAGCAATTTTAGAGAAAGACATAGAAGAAACAGCCTTGAAGATAAATATAGAAGCGGCTGAAGAAATTTCAAGACAAATCAAATTACGTGGAATTGGCGGGTTGGTAGTGGTTGACTTTATAGATATGGAAGAGCTTCAAAATAGAAAAAAGCTGGAAGAATTCACAAAAGATTTATTTTTAGAGCATAGAGCGAAAATTCATTCTTTAAAATTAAGTAACTTTGGTTTAATGGAAATTTCAGTTCAAAGATTAAGAAATAGTTTGTCTGAAGTTCTTGAGTCGAATTGTAATCATTGTGAAGGAACTGGGAAATTAAAAATTGAATCAGTTTTAGCAAATGGGATAGTCTCTGAATTAGAAGATATTATTGAGGACGCAAAAAGAAATAAGAAAATATCATTAAATCAAATCTCTATTAAGGTTTCAGAAAATATAGTGGATTTTATTTGCAATAAGATGAAAAAGAGAATTAAAGATCTTGAGGTTAAGAATAGAATCGATATTCTTTTTGAGCCGTTTGAGCCTATCTCTTATGATTTCTATAAAATAAATTTGAATGATAAAAATGGAAATAGTATAGATTTTACAGAAGATAGATTTTTTATTAAAAAACAAAAACAAAAAAACTTAAATTTAGTGCAAAAAATTATTAAAAAATTATTTAAAATATAAATTGTAAATGGTAAAGATAATAGATTGTATTTATTTTTCAAGTTTAATAAAAGAAAGAATTAGAAATAAAGTAAAAGAAAATAATTTAGAAATCTCAATTGCAATAATATTAATAGGTGAAAATAAAGCTAGTTTATCTTATGTTAGCAGGAAGATTGAAGTTGCATCTTCTTTAAATATAAAAACAGATCTTATTAGGTTTAATTTTGATATTTCAGAAAAAGAGGTTATTGATATAATAGAAAGATTAAATCAAGACAAAAAAACTACAGGAATATTATTGCAACTTCCAATCTCAAAGCATCTTAATTTGCAAAATATATTAAAAAGAATATCGCCAGAAAAAGATATAGATGGACTTCATTATATTAATTCTGGTCTTTTAAATACAGTAATATCAAAAAATGATATATACGAGATTGACTTAAATAATTTGAATGAAGATAAAGAACTAGAATTTGGAGTTTCATCCCCTGTAATACCCGCTACAGCATTAGGTGTAAATTTTATTATAAATAATACAATAAAAAATTTAGAGAGCAAGCAAATAGTTATATTCGGAGATTCAAATTTGGTTACTAGGCCACTCGCAAGATTAATGCTTATACAGAAAGCTACCGTTGTAATTTTAAACTCCAAAAGTGTTAATATTTCTCATTTTCTAGAAAATGCTGATGTTATAATTTTAGCAACTGGTATAAGGAATCTCCTAAAAATAAAAGACATCTCTAATTCTAAAAAACTATCTTTAATAATTGATATAGGTGTATCTTTTGATGAAAACAATAAAATTTGCGGAGATTTATCTAAAGAATTTTATCAAGTAAAAGAAATGGACACTTTTAATATTACAAAAGTTCCAAATGGAATAGGTCCTATTACAATTGCAAGTTTAATGTATAACGCATTAATGTTAAAATTAACTAAAAAAGATCATTAACAAGAGATTCTTCTTTAGAATTTAAAGATTCAATTTCTTCAATCTTCTTTTTTATTGGTTTATTGTTTTTGGATTTGTTCTTCTTTTTTAAAATATTATTTTGAAGTATATCTAAAATCTCTTCAATTTTAGGGTAAATAATATTATTTCTAGATATTGATTTAATTGCTTCTTTAGTTATTCCGTGTGTTTCTTTTTGAAGAATTTCATATTTTTTAAACATCTCATCGATATGATTATTATGTTTTAATATAATTTCTTCTACTACGTCTTTCCCGTAATATATTATAATTAAAAGAACTGCTATTGCGCCAATTTTATCTATAAAATTGAAAATCTGTAGAAAGTCTATATTTATACTTTGCATATTTATTAATTTAAAATAAATATAAACACTTATTTATTTTTAGGGAAGCAATTCATAAATATTGTAGAATCTTCAGAGGAAATTATAATTAATATAGAGATGACAAGAGAAAATAGAAATAAACTAAAACAAGAATTAGAAGGTAAAGATAAAGATAATTGTTTTAATGTATCTAAAATCTTCTCTTAATAGAACAAATTATAATTAACAAGGACTTGTTCAGGAAGAAGTTAAAAACGATTGGTCTTTTCTTGGAAGATATTTACATACCAAATTTCAATCTTCAAATAGAGAATCAAACGTCTTAAATCAAAAGAAATTACCTGACTTACGAGGAGAAGAGGTAATTAATAAAGAAGAACAATCAGATAAAGAATCAAGAACTTATTTTACACCAGAACCCATTTTTACAAAAATGGATGAAAGAACGTTCAACAGATTATTAAATAGAACTAAAGAACAACTTGCAAATAAATAGATTTGAGATTAAAATTAATTTGTTGTAGTTTTAATGATGTTCGATTTAGAAAAGAATATAAAATAATATTATATGTCTAAATCATTTGATGCTTTAAATTCATATCTCGAACCACTTGAACAATATTTTCAAAGAGAAGGAGTAACAGAAATTATGATAAATAAACCAAATGAGATTTGGGTAGAGCAATTTGGTAAATCTTCTTATTATCAAATTCCAATATTAGATTTTGAATATTTAAGAGGTATGGCGTCTCTGATTGCTCAATCAACAGAGCAAATTATAACAGAAGAACATCCTATTTTGTCTGCGACTTTACCTAACGGTTATCGTATTCAAATTGTGATTCCTCCTGCTTGTGAAATTGGGTCAATTTGTTTTTCTATAAGAAAGCCTTCTCAATTATATTGGAGTTTAGAAGATTACGAGAGTATGAAATGTTTCGAAAAAACAAGCTCCAATGCTTTAAAAAGTGAAACAGATGAAGAACTCTCGATTTTTCTTCAAAATAATCAAATTAAAGAATTTTTAAGAAAAGCAGTAATTTATAAAAAAAATATTATTATTAGCGGTGGTACTTCGACAGGTAAAACAACATTTACAAATAGTTTATTAATGGAAATTCCGCCAGAAGAAAGGCTTATAACAGCTGAAGATGCAAGAGAAATTATTTTAAGTAGACATAAGAATAAACTTCATTTATTAGCTTCAAAAGGTGGGCAAGGAAGAGCAGATGTCTCAACTCAAGAGTTAATAGAAGCTTGTTTAAGGTTAAGGCCAGACAGAATAATAGTTGGAGAATTAAGAGGCTCGGAAGCCTTCAGTTTTTTAAGGGCTATTAATACAGGTCATCCAGGTTCTATTTCAACTTTACATGCTGACAGCCCTTTTGGAGCAATAAACCAATTAAAACTTATGGTTATGCAAGCTGGTTTAGGTATCTCTTCTTCTGAAATTGAAGAATACATAAGAAATGTTGTAGATATTATAGTTCAATTAAAAAGAAAAGAAGCAGGAACTAGATATGTTTCGGAAATTTATTTCAAAGGAAGTAAAAATTATTAATATTCTTATTTTTTATTAAGATATTTTATATAATTAGGTTGTTTTTATTTAAAATTCATTTTTTTATTCTTTAGAGCGAGTATTAATTTTATTAGATTTATTATTTCCTTTTTAGAAAAATTATTTAATATATTTCATAAAAGTTGATTTTTATCTATTTACAATTAATAATTGTATATAAACATATTTATGGAGCAAAAAATATCTAATATCGTTCATATAAAAGATGCGATATTTAAAAAGGAGGATTCATTTAATTTTCAGGAAAAATTAC
>JAVKNF010000003.1:0-2559 GCA_031537795.1 Candidatus Deianiraeaceae bacterium
GTAATTTTTCCTGAAAATTAAATGAATCCTCCTTTTTAAATATCGCATCTTTTATATGAACGATATTAGATATTTTTTGCTCCATAAATATGTTTATATACAATTATTAATTGTAAATAGATAAAAATCAACTTTTATGAATAAAATATTTACGGACATAGTGATTTATTGACAATTAAAGTTTTTAAAAGTTATTTTAAATTATGAATTTAGATACCGCTATTATTATTCCGGCAAGAATTGCTTCCGTTCGACTTCCAAATAAAATGCTCTTAGATATAAACGGAGAGACTTTAATTCAAAGGGTAGCTAAAATCGCAATTAATGCAAAAATTGGCGAGGTCTATATTGCAACAGATTCAATTGATATAAAGCATGAAATTGAAAGTAAATTTAAAGACAATATAAATGTTGTTCTTGTTAGTGAATATTGTGCTTCGGGAACAGACAGAATAAACCTAGCATTAAAAAAAATTAATAGAAAGTTTGACTACATAGTAAATCTACAAGGTGATATGCCAAATATTGATATAGAAATTATAAAAACCACATTACAAATATTGAAAGATAAAAAAGACTGTGAAATTGCAACAATAGTATCTCCTTTTAAAATAGAAGCAGATATCAATAATCCAAGTAATGTAAAATGTGCTTTTAGTTTTAATGATAATTCCAATATTTATAATGCAATATATTTTAGCAGATCAAAAATACCTGCTAACGCTGATATTTTCTATAAACATATAGGTATTTACGGTTATACAACTGAATCTTTAGAAAAATTTTGCAAATTAGAAGTTAGTTTTTTGGAGAGGACTGAAAAGTTAGAACAATTACGAGCACTAGAGAACAAAATGTCTATATATGTTTCAATCTATAACTCTGAAAAAGATTTAGTAAGTATAGATACTAAAGAGGATTTAGAGTTCGCAAGAAAGATCATTCTATGAGATTAAACCCTATATTATTATTCTTTATTTTATTTATTTATAATACCAATGCGGACAACGCTTCAGTTTGCAATGTAAATGTTGAATGCCCTATAGGATTTGTATGTTTAGGAGGAGATGCAAATCAAGTTGACCAATTTACAGGAATAACAATGATAGTTCAAGATAGCTTTGGTAATTTTGTTTCTACCGGTTATAAAGGTTATTGCACTGCTAGCGTGCCAGCAAGGCAAGCTTGTTATCTATATGGGCTTATAACAGGTAAATTTGGAAGAGGAATTGTGGCTTTAGCTTTAATATCGTTAGGTTTTTTATTCGTAACAGATAAAATAGACAAGAAGCAATTATTCACATTTTTTCTGGGAACAGCATTATTGTTTGGGAGTTTTCAGATTGTATATTTTATAACAGGTTTTCAGGGTAGATTTTGTGAAATTATAGATTTACAAGCTCCACTAGGAATACCTATTCCAATTACAGTAAATTAGCTCTGTTTTATAGATTTAAAGATATTCACAGTAAAAATTATCTACAGATTTATCTTGAATATAGAAAAATCCATAATTAAAAATAACATTTGCTTTTTATTTAGCAAGCGATTGAATAGATTTTAAGGTTATGAAGATAGAAATAGTAAAATCATTAATCGACTCTCAATTTCCAGCATTCTCTAATCTACAAGTTCGTGATATTGAATGTTCCGGACATGATAACTATACATTCCGTCTGGGTGACGATTTCTCAATTAGAATTCCAAGGGATAAAAAATATGAAAAATCTATCATTCATGAGTCAATTTATCTTAATAAAATTCAATCTGGATTATCTTTTCAAGTTCCGTTTCAAATAGAATTTGGAAAACCTGGCGAATATTTTAACTTACACTGGTCTATCAACAAATGGATTGACGGAAAAAGTTTGGATTGCTATAAAAAAGAAAACCTTGATCTCATTAACATTGCAAAGAATGTATCAAATTTTTTAAACGAATTACATCAAATTGATACAAAAGATGGCATTGTTCCATCTCGAGATAATTTTTATCGTGGGGGAAATTTGACTGCTTATAATGATGAAATGATAAATGCGTTATCAAAAATAGACGATAAATCATATAGAGATAAAATTGAAAAAGTTTGGATTGATGCTTTAAATGTCGATACATCTGGAACAGAAGTTTGGATTCATGGAGATCTTGCAGTTGGAAATATTTTATTAGAAGACGGTAAAATTAATGGAATAATTGACTTTGGTCAGATGGCAGTTGGTGAATTTTCTTGCGACTTAGTTATTGCTTGGAATTTTTTTGAAGGTAAAAGCTGCGATCTGTTTTTATTTAACATAAAAAATATAACAAATAATCACATTTTAAAAGCCAAAGCTTGGGCAATATGGAAGGCTATTTGCTGGCCTGTTGGTACGAGAAGTAAAGGAGATATAGTTGTGAGAAATATTTTGAATTTTTAATTTATGAAAGTAGTTATTATAAACGGTCCATCCTGCTCTGGTAAAAGCACAATTGCAAAAGAAATTTGTAAGCAATCAAATGATAAGTTTGCGCATTTACAAATTGATGCATTTAAAGAATTTCTTTTCACAATCATAAAAC
>JAVKNF010000004.1:0-20657 GCA_031537795.1 Candidatus Deianiraeaceae bacterium
ATAGGGGAAGCGCATTAAGAATAGGAGTTATTAATTATTTTGGCTTGACAAAAACCACGATGGAATTCAAACTCCTGACGAAATATTCCGCGTAAAAACAGGTTTTATAGGGGAAGCGCATTAAGAATAGGAGGATTATTTTTTCAGGAAGCCTTCTTGAATGATTCTTTTTAGGCCGTCTTCAAATTGAACCTCAAGAAAATTGTTGATTCTTTTAATTATAACCCCAGAGCCATATTTTTGATGAGATATTTTATCATTAATTTTCAAACTATCTTTGTTATTTTCTGTTTTTGAAGAAGGTCTCATTTGTTGATAAAACTCACTTCTTGTGTTTTGTTTAAAATTATTAATTAATTTTTGATTATTTATATTTCTTGTGTCTATTTTATCTAAATGTTCCTCTATCTCTTTTAAAAATGAAGATTCTCTTGTTTGATTTAATTTGCCGAATAAATATCTTTCTTTCGCTCTATAAAAATAAAGATGATTTTTTGCCCTTGTAATTGCAACATACAATAATCTTCTCTCTTCTTGAATATTATTTGGGTCGTCTTCGATTGTTCTTTTATTTGGTATAATTTCTTCTTCAAAATTTGGTATAAAAACCGCTTCAAACTCTAAACCCTTTGCTCCGTGTATTGTTAATATTTTTACTCTATCTTCGTTTTCGTTTTTATCATTCATTGTATTTACAAGAGAGATGTGATCTAGAAATTCCTCAAGTGAATTGAATTTATTACCAAAACTTATAAATTCTTTTATATTTTCAATTCTGTATTTTTCTTGTTCGTTTTCTTTTATTTCTTCAAGTAATTTTTCCCCGTAACCGGAATTATGATATATATTTTCAATCAAATCTCCTATTTTTGTTTCTGATTTTATTTTTTCTTGCCAAGACTCGATATTTCTGGATAAATTTTCAATTTCCAGTGAAATTTTACCCGTAAAATGAGAGGTATTTTTAATTTCTATAAGAGTTTCAATCAAATCTTTTTTAATTTCTTTTGAATAATTTATTATATCTTCTATCTTTCTCTCCCCTATTCCTCTTTTTGGTGAGGTGAGCATTCTTTCAAAAGAGATTGAATCTTTTGGGTTGTACAAGAATTTTAAATATGAGATTAAATCTTTAATTTCTTTTCTTTCATAAAATTGAACACCGTCTACTATTTCATAGGGGATGTGTCTTTCTATAAAACCTTCTTCTATTGCTCTATTTTGAAATGATGACCTAACTAAAATTGCAATATTTTTCTTTTGTATATTTTCTAAAGATTGTACATCTTTTATCATCTCCTCTATCTCCCTTCTGTTATTATCTAATATTTTGTAAAGAGGTTTTTTGCCTATTTTCTCTGAATTTAATTTTTTGTCGTATCTATCTTTATTGTTTTCTATCAAACTTTGAGCTACATTCAATATTTCTTGGGTGGAGCGATAATTTTTCTCTAGTTTTAATATTTTTGTATTTTCGAATTCTTTTGGAAAATTTAAAATATGTTTTATTTCTGCCCCTCTCCAGCCGTATATTGATTGATCTTCATCCCCTACACAAGTAATATTTTTATGTTTCGAGGCAAGTTTATTAATTAATTTATGTTGCAATTGGTTTGTATCTTGATATTCGTCTACAAAAATATACTTAAATCTATCTTGAATATCTGATAAAATTTCAGGTTTTTCAAAAAATAATTTCACTGTTTTTAATATTAAATCATCAAAATCCAAACTATTTGTTGTATCAAGCCTTGATTGATAATTTTTGTAAAATTCTGCTATGTCTATATCTTTATATTTAAAGTCAGATATTTTCGGAGAGTTGTGGTCTGTTATTCCGCTATTTTTAATATTGGAAATGATAAAATTTAATAATTTTACAGGGTGTCTTTCTATGTCTATATTGCAATCTAAAGCTGCTGCTTTTAGAATTTTTTTCTTATCTGATTCATCTAATATAATGAAATTTGGCTCTATTTCTAAAGCTTTATGATATATTTTTAAGAGCCTTAAGCATATACTATGAAATGTCCCGCACCATATTTTTGTTTTATGAGAGGTTAATTTTTCAAGCCTGTCTTTCATTTCATTCGCAGCTTTATTTGTAAAAGTAACAGCTAAAATGCTTTCTTCTGAAATTCCAAGCCGAATTAAATCTAAAATTTTATTTATTATTGTTGTGGTTTTACCTGTTCCTGCACCCGCTAAAATTAAAGTTGGGCCTAGAATATTAGTTAGTTCTGACATTATAAAACTCTATTACTTACTTTTTAAAACACAAGCTTGACTTTATTTATTTTTTACACTACAATCGATAGTTTTTTATGTATAGCAATGAAAACTCTGAATCTCTTGAAAAAGAAGATGAAAATGAGTTATCTAATTCTGAAAAATCTAAATTAAAAACAGAAGAAACAGAAGGTAAAATAGAAAGTGTAAAAGGTGTAACTCAGATTTTAGGAGGAGTAGCGTTATTTGCTTTTATTGCAATTTTTGGCATAACAACTATGCCATTCTCTTTAATTTTTGCTGGCTCTGGTCTTGCTTTGCTTTTAAAAGGAGGGTACGATCTTGCAAAAGGTCAAATTAAAATGAATGAATATCAAGACACTACAAAACCTAAACAAGAAAAGAATTCAACAAAAACAAGAGAGCAAAACATGTCAAGAGAGCAAAATTTAACAAGAGAAATTCAACAAACAAAGCAATTGGAAGGAAAAGAAAGAGAAAACATAATATCTATATCAAAAAATAACCCAAAAGCTCTAGTAACTTTGATGGAAAATAATGAAAAAATAAGAAAAGAAATTCTAAATACGCCAGAAGTTACTAAATCTTTAAAGGATAACTCTAGTTTTCTAGAAGTTACAACAGATAAATATTTAAGTGAAATCAAAAATAATGACGGTTTGGTAAAGAAAATAATTAAAACTCCAGAACTATCAGATTCATTATTACAACCTCAAAATGCAGAATTTATGCAATCTGCTTTAAAGAATGAGAAAATGAACGATGCTTTTCTTGAAAATATTAAATTAACAGAGCGAGTGAAAGAAGATGAAAAACTTAAAGATGGTTTTTATTCAAATATAGAACTAGTTTCTAAAATTTCAGAGAAAGAAGAACAAAAGAAGAACGAGAATCAGATGATTGAAAGAAATGAAAAATCAAAAGAAAAAGAATCAGAAATAAAAGAAGATATACAAGAGAAGAAAATTCCGGTTCCGAATGAATCTACAATAAAAATGACTCTTCCTAAATCTAAAAATGAAGGAATGATTAATTCTGAAATATTCATTCCAAAATATGAAGAAACGATACCAGAAGATGAAAGAGAGCGAATAACTAAAGAAGATTATGACGTTCTAACTAAAAGCATTATAAACACAGAGGACCCTAATAAAAAGGGCGAGAAATTGAGTTTTGAAGGAAAAGGAATGGCTGTTTTTAATGTTATAAAAGATTCAATAACTGGGTTCGGCCTGTGTATTGATGAAGGAACAAAAGAAAAGAAAGAGAAATTATTTTCTAGTTCTGCAAAAATAATATCTGATGAAAAAATAGACATAAAAACAAAAGAAGAATTTCTAGATGTAGAGTACAACGACAAAGAGGGTTATTTTTACGACGAAGATAAAGAAAAAAAACTTATAGAAGAAAATTTAAAAAATATTGAAAATAAAAATTATTCTTCAAGGAAATCGGAAATAAAAGGCATTTCTTTAGTTTCTAGTTCAAATAAACCAAATCAGTCAAAATTAACAATGAATAGAACCGAGATGAATAAGAATAATAACACTAAAAATAGCTGTATCGCTAGTAATCCTATACTGAAAAATAAATATTTGGAAAATAAATCAATTTTAACTCTTTGTAAGAAGTAGATTGATATTTATTTTTATTTAAAAATTGTTTCTTGAATAAGGTTGAAAATTCATCTCTGAAAATAAACCTCTTTTAAATCTTTCTATACCGGCTAATGCAATCATAACTCCGTTATCACCAGAATATTTCAAAGGTGGAGAATAAAAATTACAATTATATTTGTTTGAAATAATATTCAAGGAAGATTGCATTTTTAGATTAGCTGATACCCCTCCACAAAGAAATATGTCAAATTTTATTAATTTTGGGTAAATATTTTTAAATTTTTCTATAGATAAAATTAATTTAGATTCTAATGTTTTTATAATTGCATCTTGGGTTGCATAACAAATATCTGAAATGTCATCTTCAGTGAAACTCTCTAATCTTTTTTCTTTTATAACATTGAAGATTTGAGTTTTTAAACCTGAAAATGAAAAATTCAATGTATCTTTTCTGTTTAACATAGGAGCTTTAAATTTGAATTTTTCTCTATTCTTGGATTTTTCTGCGAATTTTTCTATAACACAACCGGCTGGATAGCCTAAATTTAAAGCTTTTCCAACTTTATCAAAACATTCACCAGCTGCATCATCTAAAGTTTTACCTAATAATTCATAATCACCAAATTCATGAGCTATATAGATATGAGAATGCCCACCTGAAATTATTAAAAAAATAAAAGGATAATGAAATTCATTCTGTGTCAATTTAATACTCATAAGGTGCCCTTCTAAATGATTCACTCCGATAATTGGAATATCTAAAGAATAACTTAAGCTTTTTGCGAAACTTACTCCTGTTAACAAGCTACCTATTAAACCTGGGCCTTGAGTTACTGAAATGCAATTTATGTTAGAGTTTTCTAGAAAATCACGAATATTATAACAAAATTTTTGCAAACATTCTGTATGGCTTCGAGATGCAATTTCAGGCACAACCCCCCCATAATTATTGTGTATTTTTGCTTGAGAATGATTCTTTTCTAGTAAGACTTCATAAGAATTATTGACAATTCCGATGCTTGTATCATCACAAGATGTTTCGATTCCTAAAACATTAAAATTCATAATATTAAATTTAAGTTTGAGTTTTTATAACCCATAACCGGTAAATAACAAGAAATAAAATCAGAATGCATTTTAGAGTTGTGAACTCTTAATATATCAACTCCTTTTTTTATTAAAGCACTTGAAACACCTAAAGTTTCAATATCTCTTTCTTCTGTTACATCTCTAGATAATGAATTTATAAAAGATTTTCTTGAATGCCCTACACAAGTTCTTAAACCAAAACTATAAAACTCTTCAATGTTTTCTAATAAAAATAAAGATTGATTAGCAGTTTTACCGAACCCTATTCCGACATCAAAAATTATTCTATTTTTACCTATTTTGTTTTTTTCAAGAATATTAAGTTTTTTGTCTAACCAAAATTTCATACTGTTCATCATTTCATCCGTATTGTTGAAAATTATATTTTTATTAGAGGGAACGGATAAATTATGCATCAAAATTAATTCTATATTTTGATTATTTTGCATTATTTCTATCATACCTCTTTCATCGAAATCTAAACCAGAAACATCATTAATATATTGAATTTCAAGCCCAGTACTTAAGATATAATTTATGATACTAGATCTAAATGTATCAATAGATATTTTTGGTAACAAATAAGGGTAATCAATCTTCAAAAATTCCTCCTTAACAATTGGAATAATTTTTTTAAATCTTAAAATTTCCTCTTCTTCTGAATTTATAATTCTATTAGGTGCAGTCGACTGACAGCCGATATCTATAATATGTGAATTTAAAGCTATTTCATTTTTAATTTTACTTCTAAAGCTTTCTTCTTTAAAATATATATTTCCATCTGAAAAAGAATCTTCTGTAAAATATATATTTCCATCTGAAAAAGAATCTTCTGTAAAATTAATTATAGACATTAAAAGTGATTGTTTTTGGGGTAATAATTTTCTTCTTTTTAAAATATTATGTTCAGGGTATATTTCACATAACGGGTCTAAAAAGAAAGATCTATTTTCTAAATCATAATGAGGAATTGTAAGATTTTCAGTATCAATTTCTAAATTTTCAAATAATAATATGTCTATATCTATGTCTCTAGATAAGAAAAGCTTTTTAGAGTTATTATGTTTTTTTTTTGCTATTTTAAATTCTATTTTTTGTAAAAAACTCAATAATTCTTCTGGTTTTTTTTTTGTATCTATTGAAATAACGGAATTATAATATTTCAAACCGCAAAAATCAGAATTTTTATATAAAGCAGTTGTTTTAAAAACAGAAGAAATTTTTAACACTTTTTCTTCTTTTTTTATTTCTTCTATAGCTTTATTTAGAAAAAAAAGTGAATTTTCTGTATTGCTAGAACCTAAAGCTAAAAAACATAGCGACATAAATTAATTTTCGATTAAAAAATAATCAATTAGATGAATAAAAAAATAGAATCTTCAATTTAATTTTCCTGAATATCTTTTTCTGTCTGTTGGGTTTAAGTAAATTTTTCTAAGCCTTATAGATTTAGGGGTTATTTCTATACATTCATCATTTTCTATGTAAGAGATACTTGTCTCTAATGTCATTTCAATTGGCGGAGTAAGTCTTATCGCTTCATCTGTACCAGAAGAACGAACGTTTGTTAATTGCTTTTCTTTCGTTACATTTATATCAAGATCGTTATCTCTGTTGTGTTCTCCAACTATCATTCCTTCGTAAACTTTTGTTTGAGCTCCTATAAACATAGAACCTCTATCTTGAAGATTAAATATACCGTAACCAGTAGCGACGCCTTGTTCTGTAGCTATCAGAACTCCATTTCTTTTTGACTCTATTTGCCCTTTGAAACTATCATATTTTGCAAAAACACTATTCAAAACTGCTGTTCCTCTTGTTGCCGTCATAAGTTCTTGTTTATAACCTATTAAACCTCTTGAAGGAACTTCTAAAATTATTCTTACAACATTTGCTTGAACGTGGTTCATTTCTTTAACCTCTGCTTTTCTCTTGGTTAAACTGCCTATTACAGAACTTGAATACTCTTCATTCACGTCAATTACAACTTCTTCAATCGGCTCAAGTTTTGCGCCGCTTTCATCTGTTTTAAATATAACTTTAGGCCTTGAAACTGTCAACTCGAAACCTTCTCTTCTCATATTTTCTATAAGAATTCCAAGTTGTAACTCCCCTCTTCCACTTACAATAAAAGAGCCGTCCGTTTCAGATCTTTCAACTTTTATAGATACATTGTTTTCGGCTTCAGCGAATAATCTTTCCTCTATTGCTGTTGATGTTACTTTTGTTCCTTCTTGGCCTGAAAAAGGTGAAGTGTTAACTGAAATTCCAACTGATATGGTCGGTGGGTCTATTGGTAATGTTGCAATTGGTTCATTATTTTCTTTGTCGCAAATTGTATCTGCAACAGATGTATCTCCAAAACCAGCTAAAGTTACAATATCTCCTGCAATAATTGATTCAACAGCGTATTTTTCAATACCTTTTGGCACTAATAATTTTGTAATTTTTGCATTTTCAATAAATTGCCCTGTAGCAGATATTGATTTACATTGAAAATTCATAGTTCCAACTCCTGAATAGACTTTACCGGTTAAGATTCTCCCTAAATAAGGGTCTCTTCCTAAAATTGTACCTAAAAATCTAAATTTATCATCATTTATAATTTTTGGAGTTGGAATATAGTCAATAACTTTATCAAAAATGCAAGAAAGATCGTCTTTCTTTACTTCAGGATTTTCACTCATCCAGCCATCTCTTCCTACGCCGTAAAAGAAAGGAAAATCAAGCTGTTCGTCTGTTGCTCCTAACCCTATAAATAAATCTATAACTTCATTTTCAACTTCTTTAATTCTTTTATCAGATCTATCTATTTTATTAATAACAACTATTGGTTTTAAGTTTTGCTTTAAAGCTTTCCCCAAAACAAATTTTGTTTGAGGCATAACCCCTTCAGAACTATCAACTAATAATAAAACACCGTCTACCATTGTTAAAACTCTTTCAACTTCACCTCCAAAATCAGCATGGCCCGGAGTATCCATAACATTTATCTTATAATCCTTCCAGTTTAAAGCAGTGCATTTTGCTAAAATAGTAATTCCTCTTTCTTGTTCTAATTTATTACTATCCATTACTCTTTCTGTTAGAGCCTCGTGAGCTTCAAATGTTCCGCTCTGCCTAAGCATTTGATCTACAAGTGTTGTTTTTCCGTGGTCAACATGAGCAATTATTGCAATGTTTCTAATTTTATCCGTAGTAAGCATTTTTTTATTAATTATATAATTTTAAAACAATTCAATTAAACTTTTTTAAAGTCAAATGTATTTTATTTTTTTTGGTAAAATCTTATTGACTTTTAATAGTTTTCTGTTAGAATTATCTGTTTTTCTAAAATGCAAGGAGGTCAAAATAATAATGGAAATAATCAACAAATACCTAATCAAACTCAATTTACCCCTCAAAACTTCTCTACTCAACAATTTGCACCTTATCAACAACCTAATATTTTCGTTGGAGGTCAGGCTGGAGGTTACGGAGGCCAGTATCAACCTTCACAAACTAATCTGAAAGAGGCAATAGATACACTTGATTCTATAAAAGCAAGATCAGACAAAGAAACTCAAGAAAAAATAGGTCAATCAATAAGACAAATTATATTAACAGGAAAAGAAAGCCCAGAGGAAAGAGATTGGATACAAAAAAAGAACGCTTTATTTCTTACATACTTAAAAACAGAAGTTATAGATGGAAAAGTCATCTCTAGCATTAACCCGGATCTTGCCACTAAAATTGAAGCTCTTGATACAGAATATGAAGCGTTAAAATTAAAAAAAAAACAAGAAAAGGAAAATGAAGAGTTAAGAATTTTTCTGGAAATAAATCAAAAGGAATTAGATAAATCTCTAAAAAAAATACACGAAGAATGCAAAGAGAAAAACAAAGGTATATTTCAAGATTTAGAAGAATTATCTTTAGATGTTAAAAACTTTACATTTTTTGAAGGAATAAACACTTTTGAAGATAACAGAAAAATAGTAGATTTTCTAAAAAGCAAAAAGAGAATAATATCAAACATTATTAACGATATAATTCAAAGCAAATTTCCGGATGAAGAATGGACAAAGAGAAAAATAAAAGAACTACAAGAAATAAGGAATTCTATTGAAGAAAAAACAAAAGAAGCGAAGAAATCAGACTCTTTAGTTCTTCAGTCTGTTAATAATTTAAAAGAATTAATAGAGAGTGTAATTAACAATATATCAAAACCTAGTGAAACTGGTATAATTTATTTACAAGATAACATACTAAAAAATATATCAGATGCAGAAAAAATAATATTAAGACCTGATTATGAGTACGATTATTTTGATATTTTTATAAATTACATACGTGATTTATTTGGTTTTGAACACATAAATGACAAATTCAAAGATATAAAAAAAAACTGCGGAGATTTATACGAAGATTATAAAAAGCTGAAATTAGAATCAGAAGATGATGACGAAGAGAGTAAGGTTTCTGATTTTCTTTCGAAAGTTAAAAAAGTTAAATCAAACATACAAAACGTTTTAAGTAATATAAATTATTATTCAAACGATATGTCTGAAGATGAAATTATTGTTATAAAAAAAATATTAAAAGGTTTAAAAAGTGAATTAAGTAAAATGATGGATAAAGAAGGAAATTTATTTTCTTTATTTGGCTCGAATATTCCTTTAGAGAAATTAAATAGAGTTATAGGACAAGATATAAATCAAAAGTCCGAAATATTAGAATTTATAACTTTAAAAACAGCTCAAAATAAAAGTGTAAAAGTTGCAACTTTAAATTGCAAAAAAAATATAATATCAAAATTATTAGATATAAACCCAAATTCTCTTCCTCAAAATCTAGATTTTAATTTAGAAATTAAAAAATATAAAGATTTGCAAAATTATAATCCTGTAGAAAGTGCTCATTATGAAAAAAAATTATATAGCTTAAAAGAACAAAAACAAATTTATGATAGAATGAACAAGATTATTGAAGCATTAGAAGCTTTAGAGAAAGATGACGTAAAAGATTTTGATAGCAAAATTAAACAAATTGAAAAAGAAGTTCCATTCTTAAAAGATAAATTTTCTGTTTTTAAAGAAGACGGACTAAATGAGATTGATAAAGCTATTAAAAATAGAGAAGAAACAGACCCTAAATCAGATATAAAGACTATGGATATATTTTTCAATAGATTGATAAATTTAAAAGGTAAATTTCCACAAAAAAAGAAAGAGCTTGAAAAAAATTACAAAAATATCGAAGAAGAACTTTCTGAAGTACTTAATGAGAGTAAGAAAGCAGTAGAAATTAAATTTATGAAAATTATCGAAGTAGAACAAAAAGAAGAGAAAAAAGAAAGCAACAAATCAGAAGAATTAAATCAATTAATAAAAAAATACGATGAAGATGGAAAAAAACAAAAAGATTCTTTATTAAAAGCAAAAGAAGAAAATTTAAAAGAAATAGATGAAGAAGAAAAAGATTTTCCAGAAGGAGGTTTCACATCTTATCTTATTAAAATTCAAGAAGAAGTAACTAAAAGAAGGAAAGAAATTGAATTAATTAAAATTGAAGGAATAGCTGAAAATGACAAAACTAAAGAACTAGAAGCTCAAATAGGAATATATGCTTCAAATTTAAGAAAAAAAATACAAAGCATAATGAACACCAAAGAGCAAAACAAAAAAGTAGAAGAAGAAAATAAAGAAGAGAAAAAAAGACAATCTTCAGCAGAAAATACTTTAAATAAAAAAGATAAGGAAGAGAATGAAGAAGATCATTCAAACTTTGAATCTATTGGAAATTTGAATCTCAAAAGAGACTCTAAAATAAACAAAACAAAACCAGAAGAACAATTTAAAACACAACTTACTTATTAAAAAATAAGGTATGTTTTAACTTTGAAATTGTCAACTTTTCACCAAATTTCAAGTTATCTTTTTCTAAATCTTGAAACAATTGAATAATTCTTATTAATTCAGAAACATCCCAATTATTAATATATTCTTTAAACTTGTAAGCTAAATAAGGTTGCATTAATAAAGAATGATTTTTTTTATAGATCAACATATCGTAAAAATGTGCAAAAGAAAGATGTAAAAAACCGACTAAATTAAACTCATTTTTATTTTCTAAGTTATTAATGACGTAAAAGATATTTCTGTTATCTTTTAAACAAATCGAATGTATAAGCTCAAAAACTGAATGAATACTGAAGTCCTCTAGAATATCTTTAAAAAAATTTATATCAATAATTTTATCGTTATTATTTAAAAGATAAAGTTTTATTTTTTCAATTTCATTTTCAAAAGAAAAAACATCTTTATTTATAGTTTCAAGAAGATAAGATTCAATTTCTTGATTAAACCAAGATTCAGAAGAAAACTCAATCTGAAGTCTATTTTTAAAATATTTTATATCAAAATTATCTGTATTTATCAGAAAAAGATTTTCTCTTTCTTGAAATAATTTATAAATTTTTGATTTTTCATCAGTTTTTTCATCTGCAAATAAAATTAAAAAAATATCTTTTTGAATTTTAATTTTTTCAACAATAGAACTTAAAATAAAAAAAGATTTATCACTAATTGAATTTATTTTAATAATTTTTTTTTCTGAGAAAAAGTCTTCCAAAGTTAATTGAAGTATAAACTCATTTCTATTTTGTAGTAAATATGCTTCATCTATAGATATAAAATTTTTAATTTGAAGGTTTTCTTTGATAGATTTATAAATTAGAAAATTAAAACCCTCATT
Organism: Candidatus Deianiraeaceae bacterium; assembly: GCA_031537795.1. Taxonomy (GTDB): domain Bacteria; phylum Pseudomonadota; class Alphaproteobacteria; order Rickettsiales; family Deianiraeaceae; genus JAVKNF01. The sequence goes on from JAVKNF010000004.1 coordinate 11,694, forward strand.
TTCTCCACTAAAAAGAATAGGTTTAAAAGAATTTAGAATTTCTTGTGCAATTTTATCCTGATTTTTCGAAGATATTTTAAATTCCATATTTGAATAAATTAAATTAGAAGTATCTTTATTAATTATAATTTTCAATTTTATTTTTTTAAAAAACTTGTAAATTATATTTAGCAGATATATTTGATTAAAAAATAATTAATTTAAATATGTCGGAAAATGTAAAAGAAGTTAATAAAAAGAACTTCTCGGAAATTGTAGAAAATTCAAAAAAAGACACAGTTATAATAGATTTTTGGGCTCCTTGGTGCGGTCCTTGTAGAATGATGTCTCCTATTTTTGATGAAATTTCAAAGAAATTCCCAGAGATCTCTTTCGTAAAAGTGAATATAGACGAAGAAAATGAACTTGCTTCAAACTTCAATGTTTCAGGTATTCCAAATTTTGTTAAATTGCAAAAATCTTCAAATTCTAAAAAATTTGAAGTTGTTAACGTTCACACTGGCTCTATGTCTCTTTTTGCAATGGAAAAATGGATAGAATCTAAATAATAAATAATTTAATTAAAAAAATATGTTTCATATAAATCAAAAAACTCTAAATTTTGGAGGTTATAATATAACGATAGAAAAAGGTCTATTAGCTAACCAAACTGACTCTTCTATAGTTATAAAATCAGGGAATAACTATATCTTATCAACCGTAACAAGTGATAAGGTGGACTCTGAAAATACAAGTTTTCTTCCTTTAACAGTAAATTACATTGAAAAAGCTTATGCAATAGGTAAAATTCCAGGTGGTTTCTTCAAAAGAGAAAATAGACCTTCCGAAAGAGAGATCTTAATTTCAAGGTTATCAGACAGAACAATTAGACCGACTTTTTTAGATGGTTTTTATAGAAATATCAGTTTAAATTCAACATTACTTTCTTATGAAAGAAATTTAGAACCAGATATTTTATCTGTTATCTCTTCTTGCATAACAATTTATACATCAGGCTTGCCAGTTTCATCTTTAACGACTTGTTGTAGAGTTGGATATATTGATAATTCTTATGTTTTAAACCCTACAAGAGAACAAATGAGATCAAGTATTCTAGATATTGTAATTTCATGTTCAAAAGATTCTATATTTATGGTTGAATGTCAATCAAATGAACTTTCAAAAGATTTAATTCTAGGTGCTTTATCTTTTGCAAAAGAATCTTGTAAAAAATTTATAGATGAAATTCAAGAATTTGTAGATTCAATTAAAAATAAACAAGATATAAATATTAGAAATAGAGATAAATTAAAGAAAGAAATATTAAAAATAGCAGAAGATAAATTAAATATTGCTTATGCAATTAAAGATAAAACAGAAAGAAAAAATGCAATAAGCACTATTAAAAAAACAGTGATTTCTCATTTTGAAGAAAATAATCTTATAAATAATCAAGAAAAATCTTTAGTTAAACTAGGAAAAGAAGTAGTAAATTGTACTTTAATAGATATAGAGGTTGCTTTTTCAACTGCAGAAGAGTTTATTGTTAGAAATCTAATAAAAACAAAGAGGTCAAGAATAGACGGAAGAGAATTTGAAGAAATAAGAGAGATAGATTTAAAATTAGATCTTCTTCCTTCAGTGAACGGCTCCGCTTTGTTTTCAAGAGGAAAAACTCAAGTTTTGTCAGTTGTAACTTTAGGCGGTTCAGACGATGAACAACAAAATGAATCAATATCAGACTTAATTGAAAAAGATAATTTTATGTTACATTATAATTTTCCTTCTTACGCCGCAGGGGAAACATTTCCATCAAGAGGCCCAGGAAGAAGAGAAATTGGGCACGGTAAATTAGCTTATAAAAGCATTAAAGCTATTTTACCCTCTAAAGAAAAATTCCCTTACACAATAAGATGCGTTGGTGAAGTTATGAGTTCAGACGGGTCAACATCTATGGGTACTGTTTGCTCTTCAAGCATGGCATTAATGGCAACTGGTGTACCGGTAACTAGACATGTTGCAGGAATTGCAATGGGTTTGATGCAGGTTGAAAATGAAAATATAATTCTAACTGACATAATGGCAGACGAAGATCATCTTGGAGATATGGATTTTAAAGTGTCTTCAACTAGAAATGGTATAGTCGCTCTTCAAATGGATATCAAAGTAAAGGGTTTAGATATGGAGATAATGTCTAATGCGGTTGCACAAGCCGAAAAAGGTATAAATTTTATCTTAAGTAAAATGGAAACTTTAATTCCAGAAGCTAGAAAAGAATTAAGTGAAACTTCACCAAAAGTCTTAAGATTAAAAGTTGATAAGTCTAAAATAGCTGAAATCATCGGTAAATCTGGGTCAAACATTAAGATGATATCAGAAAGAACTAAGACTAAAATAGAAATTAATGATTCTGGCGAAGTTTCAATATTTGGATCTGATGAAAAGATGAACGAAGAAGCTAAAAAATATATAGATTCTGCAAGTGAATTCCTTGAAATTGGAAGTCTTCATAACGGTAAAATTATAGAAATTTTACCTTTTGGAGCGTTAATTGATATAGGTTATAATAGGGTCGGCTTGATTCATATCAGCGAAATTTCAAAGGAAAGAGTTGAAGATGTATCTTCTTATTTACAGAAAGATCAGGAGGTTAAAGTTAAATTTATCGGGCTTGATGAAAAGTCAAAAAAGAAGAAATTCTCAATGATTACAGAAGAAGGTTTCATAAAAAAAGAAAGAAACGGAGATTATCAAAGGAAAAAAAATGATTTTAAAGATTCAAAAAGGAATAAATCTTATGATCTAGAAAATCATAAAAATAAGGATAGATATCACAAGAAAGAAGAAGAAAAACCAAAGAAAAAGTTTTTCTTCTTTTAATTTTTTTAAATAATCGTTTTAATTTTAATTATGAAAAATTTGTATTTTTTTGGTTTTAAAAATAATGAATCTTTAGAATTATCAAAATTCTTATTAGGAGGTAAAGGTTATGGTTTATATCAAATGTCCAAAGAAGGAATTTCAGTTCCTCCAGGTTTCGTTATTTCAACAAAAGAATGTTATTTATATCAAAAAAATAATCAACTTTCTAATGAATTAAAAAAAGAAATCGAAACCTCTATCTTAAAATTAGAAATTGAAACATCTAAATCTTTCTACGCAGAAAACGATTCTTTTGTTCCGCTTCTTGTTTCTGTTAGATCTGGTGCGCCGGTATCGATGCCTGGAATGATGGACACCGTTCTTAATGTTGGTTTAAATGATAAAACTGTCGAAATTCTTGCCAAAAAAACAAACAACGAGGTTTTTGCTTACGACTCTTATAGAAGATTTATAGAAATGTATTCTAATGTTGTAATTGGTTTAAATCCTCAAATCTTGGAATCTTTATTTAAAAATAACTTTCCAAATAAGGAAAAAAATAAATTAAAACTCAATGATTTAAAGTCTTTAATAAGTTTATATAAAAATGAAATTAAAAGAAATAAGTTTGAATTCCCTCAAGATAAGAAAATTCAATTATTTACAACAGTTGAAAAGATCTTCCAATCTTGGAAAAACGAAAGAGCGGTAAAATATAGAGAAATATATAATATTTCAGAAGATCTAGGCACAGCGGTAATTATCCAATCTATGATTTTTGGAAATTTGAATGAAAATTCAGGCACAGGGGTGTTGTTTTCAAGAGACCCAAGTAACGGAAATAAAGTTGTAACAGGTGAATATCTTCAGAAAGCACAAGGAGAGGATATTGTTTCAGGCTGCACCACTCCTTTAAAATTAGAAGAAATGAAAAATATAATTCCAGAAACTTATAAAATTTTACTAAAAAATGTTGAAAAATTAGAAAAAATAAATAAAGATGTTCAGGATATAGAATTTACAGTTGAAGATTCAAAACTTTGGATATTGCAAACTAGAAATGCAAAAAGAACATCCAAAGCTGCAATAAAAATAACTTGTGATATGATAAAAGAAGGCCTCATATCAAAAGAAGAAGGCATAGAAAGAATAGATCAGGATAACTTCGCAGAACTTTTTCATAAATCCTTTGCAACCTTATCTAAACAAGAAGAAAGCAATTATCCTCTTCTTTCAATTGGCTTAGCGGCATCAACAGGTTGTGCAAGTGGAATGATAATTTTAGACTCTGAACTAGCGGAGACTCTATCGAAACAAGGTAAAAAAGTTATTTTAATAAGAGAAGAAACAAACCCAGAAGATATATCAGGAATGCATAATGCAGAAGGTATATTAACAGCAAGAGGCGGTATGACATCTCACGCAGCAGTAATAGCAAGAGGCTTCGGGAAACCTTGTGTATCTGGCTGTTCAAAGCTTCATATAAATTACGAGGAAAGAAAAATATTAATAAAAGATATAGAAATAAAAGAAAATGAATTTATTTCTATAAACGGCTCAACTGGCGAGATTTTCAAAGGCGATAAACCTATGTCTAAAGAAGGAGAATCTGTTGAAGAACTTGAATCCATTCTTAAATTTTCAAGAGAATTTAAGAATATAGACATAAGAATAAATGCCGAAAATACTGAAGACTTCAAAAAAGGTTTATCATTTTCAAAAGATGGAATTGGTTTATTAAGAACTGAACATATGTTTTTTGAAAAGAAAAGATTGTTGTTGTTAAGAAAATTAATAATAAATCAAAATAATTCATCAAATTCAGAAGATTTAAAGGTTATTTTCGAATACCATAAACAAGATTTCATCGAAATATTTAAAATTTCAGAAGGTCTACCTTTAAATATAAGGCTACTTGATCCTCCTTTACATGAATTCTTACCTATTTCTAAATATGAAATTAGAAAATTTAGCAAACAAGTTGGAGCACCATATGAAGATCTAAAAATTAAAATTCAAGATTTAAAAGAAGTAAACCCTATGATGGGCTGTAGAGGTGTAAGAGTTGGTGTAGTTTTCCCTGAATTGTATCAGATGGAAATAAAAGCAATTTTTATAGCATATTTAGAATGCCTAGAAAAATATAAAATAGATACAAAATTAGAAATAATGATACCTTTAATTATTAACGAAGAAGAAATTATATTAATGAAAAAAATAATTCTTGATATAAAAAACCAAATAGAATCAGATTATAAAATAAAAATTCCTTGTAAAATAGGTACTATGATAGAAACACCTGCCGCATGCATAGAAATAGAAAAAATTGCAAAACATATTGATTATATTAGCTTTGGCACAAATGATTTAACTCAAACCGCTTTAGGTCTTTCAAGAGATGATTACACTAAATTTATAAACAAATATAAAACTTTAAAATTATTTAATAAAGACCCATTTATCACTCTTAACGAATCAGTTAAAAAATTAATACAAATTGCTATAATTGGCGTCAAGAAAGTTAGCAAAGATATATATTGGTCTATGTGCGGAGAGCACGCAGGAGACCCTACTTCTATAGACTTCGCAATAGAAAATAATTTTAAATATATATCTTGTTCACCTTATAGAATACCTGCAGCAATAATAACTGTTGCTAAAAATACTATAAAAAAGAAAAATGCTAAAGAGATTTAGTTTAAAAACGGCTTTAGTTTATATATCTCACGAATCGTGTTTTTTCTTTCTTCTTTTTCCTTTTTTAATAGATAACAACGTAAAAGAAGTTCAAATTATTTATCTATTTTTTATTCAAAAAATTGCAAAATTAATAACAGAAATTCCAAGTGGAATTATTTTTGACCTTTCAAACCCTAAAATTATATTCTTCAGTTCAAAAATTATAAAATTAACAGGAATAATGTTAATATATTATTTTACAAATATATATAATCTTGAAATATTAGGTTTTACTTTGATAGGAATTAGCCAAGCTTTTTTTGTATCTAAAATAGAAACTTATATATATAACACTTTAGAACAGTACAAGAAATTAGGTTTGTTTAAAAAATCTGTTGCAATGTTTTATTTATTTGCAGATATTTCTTATGCTTTAATGCCAATGATTGGAGGTTTAATCTGTAAAAAATATAATTATAGAACTGTTTTTTATACAACTATTATTGTAGATGTTATTTCAATTCTTTTAATTGTATTTTTACCAAAATACATAAAAAATAAAACAAACCAAATTGCATCATTTAAAGAATTAAAAAATAAATTAAAAAATATCTCTTCTGACCGCTTAACTTTCAATTTGATTATAAGATTGGCAATCTTAAATGGAATAGTTTGGCAATTTTTAGATTTTATTATTATATATTCAAAAAACCAAATAAATACAAATTTTAATATATCAATTCTATCTTTTTTGATTAATTCTTGTATGACAATAGGCTGTATTTACGCTTTTTATTTTAAGAATCTTTTTTCATTAAAGAATAATACATTTTTATTTATTATAATGTTAACTATTATGACAATTGCGAGTTATTTAAATTTATTTTATTTTTTAATAATAATTTTATGTTTTCTGATGTTCTTTTACACAAATAACGAAATACAAATCGCCCAAGAAATTGATAAAAAAACACAAAACAATGCAAGAGGTTTATTATTTTCAATAATATCAATAATTTCAACTTTTTATCAATCTCTTAATTTGTTGATTTTTAAAAATCTAATTAAATTAAATATAAATATCCCAAAATCCTTGTCTGTTGTTATATTTTTAAGTGCTTTTCTATTTTTTGCTACAAATATAAATAAAGAGAGAATCAGAGGAATCAATAAAAATTAATTATCTGTTAATTTTTTCTGTCCAGAGCTTCCTTCTTTATCTTTTTTATTAGCTTCTTTCAATATAGGTTCTTGAATAGGTAATTCAATTCCAATACCTGGTCCTTTTTTATTATTAGGGTCGAAAATATCTTCTTGATTCACCCTAGAAAGGAAAAATTTGTCTGTGAACCACTCTATTTTTTTTGTTTTTACAGGAGCTGATGCCTCAACTAAAATTATTTGTTCATTTCTAGGTAAAGTAATAACTTCTTGAGGTAAAAGTAAGGCTCTTGAACTTTGAGAAATGCTAACAGACCCAGCGCCAGGGTTTAGATCTAGAAACTTTGATTTACTAGTTGAGGTACTTTCTACAGTTTGATTTCCGATTAAATCTGAAATTAATTTCGCAGTTTCAACATTATTAGCTGCAAAAGTTATACGATAAGTTGAATTTGATAAAAATGAGTTCATGCCTGTATCTTCGTAAGTTCCTTTCAACTGTTGAGTGTCTTGTACAACTAAAAATAAACGAACTCTATAACCACGAAAATAAGCAATACCGGCTAAAAATTGCTCTAACTTCCCTACAGTAGGGAACTCATCCATTATAAAGCAGACTCCGTATTTTTCTTCTTTAGTTGGTAAATGTTGGCTCATAAAAGCAGTTGCTTGTTGATAAAACATACACATTAAAGGCTTTAAACGTTGAATATTATCTGGAGTTAAACCTACAAATACTGTAGTTGGTTTTAGTTTAAATGTTAAAAAATTAAAATCACTCCTTGCTGTTGTGGCATCTATAATTGGGTTACCCCATAATTCCAAACCTGAATTCAAAGTCGAAACAACACCTGAACGCTCTTTATCTGCTTTTTGAGCAAATGCTGCTAAATTCATATAACCAATTGGGTGCATTACATCTCCAAGAGTGTCCATTGCAACTGCGACAGCATAAGCAAAATCCTCACTTCTAATAGTTCTAACAACTTCGCCGAAAGTTGTAGGTTTTGATTCATCCGCCAAGAGCCACAAAATTACCCCAACTAGCAAAGTTCTAGCTTCGTTTGTCCAAAATTCCTGTTTAGGTAAAATAATATTAGATATTTTCTGAACATCGTCCACCATTTGCCCTTTTTTCTTTGAAATCCAATCCAAAGGATTATAGCAATGACTTTTTCCATCTTGATCGGCAGGTACCCAGCAAAAGATTTCTTGTTTTAAATAATCTCTTCTCCATTTACTTGACCTGTCGAAATTCTCCAATTTTATATCGTGGCAAATTAAAGATTCTTCCCAAAATACACAATTTGGTATAATAAAACCAATCCCCTTACCGGAACCAGTAGGAGCAAAAAGAAGAGTATGTTGAAACCCGGCGGCAATAAGAAAGCCTTTTTTATCTTTTCCCATGAGCAAGCCTTTTTTTGCTCTCAAACCTGCTTTTATAAGCTCTTTTTCGCTAGCCCAATGAGCATCACCGTGTAAAGATTCTTTCTTTTTCACAACTTCAAAATAAATAATTTTCATCCAGAATTTATAAACAATTCCACCGCTAATAAACAAAGGAATTAAACCACTAATTAATATCCTTGAAAGCAAAAAATTATAATCTTTAAAAGAAATAATTCTCACATTATTATAAAATAAAACCCAATAATATTTTAGATTTTGTAATATAAAATTTAGATGAGCGACAGGGTCATCTAATAAGATTTGAAATAATTTTATAAATTCATCAATTTCATTATTTAAAAATACACACAAAAGGCCTGAAATGTAGATAGTTGAAAATATAATCCCTCCCCATAGCCCAAGCTTTGCTCCTAGATTTTGAATTTCTCTTTGCCCCTTTTCTGGGTCAAAAATTTTCGGCATATCTCCTTAAATCAATAACTATTTGCTTTTAACTTTCAAGTATTGATTTTTAATTTTATTTCTATTAAAATAAATCGTTAAAGATTATGACGAGTGAAAAAGAAATTGAAGAGAAATTTAATCTTTATAATAAAGAAAATGAAGTTGAAAAATTAAATCTTTCTGACCTAGAAAATAATAAAATGAAAAAAAACCTCTAAAAATGAATTAATTGTAAATGAAAAAGAGGACGAAAAGAATATAAAGAAAAGAGAAAGGGTTAAAGAAACTCATCAGAAATGGTATCAAAAATACCCAGAAAAGGCTAAAGAAGCTCATGAGAAATGGTATCAAAAATACCCAGAAAAGGCTAAAGAAGCTCATGAGAAATGGTATCAAAAATACCCAGAAAAGGCTAAAGAAGCTCAT
>JAVKNF010000005.1:0-14736 GCA_031537795.1 Candidatus Deianiraeaceae bacterium
GCATTAGAGAGGGGGAAAGATCAAAGAAGAGAATTAGAAGCTAAAAATAATTCTCTAAAAGAAGAGAGAAAAGCATTGGGAAAAGAACTAGAGCAGGCAAAACAAAAATTAGTCGAAAAAATAAAAACTTTAAATGAAAATAGAGTACAAACTGAAGAGCAAAATAAAATACTAAAAATTGAAAATCAAACAATAGATTTAAAGATTGAGCCAGATTCGGAGAAAGAAACAAAACAAGAAATCGAGAATGCAAAAGATGAAGATTATTATTCTTTAGGAGACTTAAATATAGAGCATTCATTACCTAAAATACCAAAATTTTACACAGAAATACCTGATATAAAAAAAGCAATAGCAGCAGCTTTTGTTGGTGGTATTGGAGCTGGTTTTGTTGCCTTTATTGTTGTAGGTGGGGCTCCTGTTGCTATAATTGCAGGAATAGTCGGTGCTGCTGGTTTAGGTTTTTTAGTTTACGAATTTACAAAAGAAAAAACACAAAGAGATTTAACTCAAAAAGAAAAAGAGACATTTGAAAAAGAGATATGTGACAATTTATTTATGAAAATAATCGAACAAACACCGGATATTAGAACGGATTCAAATGCACAAATAATTCTAAGAGATAATATAGAGCAAAATGTTTCTTCTTACATTAAAAACCCAGCAGAATATAGACCTGCCTATTTTAAAATACCAAGAAAATTACAACTTGTAGAAAGTTCAACAAGAAAAACAAAAGCTGAAAATAATTTAGAAGCAATAAAAAAAGAACAAGAGATTTATGTTTAGATGAATTAAAAGACTTTCAATTAAATAAGTCTTATTTTTAATTAAATTAATACTTTTTGCAAACTATTATCATGATTGACAAATTTTTTTAAATTTTCAAAAAACATAAAATTGAATTAGTTGAGATATAGTCTATTTATTAAAAATTATTATCAAGTTCTTAATAATTAATTGCATCTTATAATAATGTTATTATTTAAAAAAAATAAAATTTAATTATTGATATGTTATTTGATTTTATTGATAACAAAAGAATAAACGGTCAATATTTTACTCAATATAATCCATTTGATAATCAAGCATTTCAAGAATGGTCAAGTGAATCTAATTTAAAAGATAACATTATTTTAGAACCATTTGCAGGAAGTAATAATTTAATAAAAATGCTTCAAGAAATGGGTTTATGTAATAACTTTATTTCTTATGATACAGAACCTAAAAATGAAAATGTGTTATTTAAAGACACATTACAAAATTCCCTACAAATTATAATATTTGCATAACAAACCCACCTTATTTAGCTCAAAATTCTGCCAAAAGAAGAGGTTTATTTTATCCTGAAACAAATTACGATGATTTGTATAAATATGCAATTGATAAGTGTTTAAAAAATTGTAAAAGCGTTGGAGTAATCATTCCAGCTTCTTTTTTAAATTCAAAGCTTTTTAGAAATAGATTATCTCATTATATTTTATTAAATACAAAAATGTTTAATGATACAGAACACCCAGTTTGCCTTGCTTTATTTAAAGAAAAATCAAATAATGTTGAATTATATGAGGATAAAGAATTTATTGGATTATTAAGCGAATTTGAAAGAAAATTACCGAGATCTAAAAATAAAATTGAAATGAAATTTAATGACAAAACTGGCAAACTTGGATTGATTGCAATTGATAATACCATTGAACCCTCTATTAGATTCTGCAATGGGAATGAAATAAATGCCAACAAAATAGGCAGTACATCAAGAAGTATAACAAGAATTTCAACTGATTGTGATATTGAAAAATTAATTAGAATTTAGAAAGGAAACTTATGATGTGTTTTTAACTCCATTTAAGGGTTTAAGAAAAGATTTAAAGTATAGAAGGAGACTTGAACTATGGCTTTGGCAAGAAATGTAATTAATCAAGTTTATTTTTCAATATGAATTATAAAGATAAATACAAAATACAAATTCAAGAAAATTTAAAAAATGTTATAAATGAACTTGAGACAAAAGAAATGTAATTAATCAAGTTTATTTTTCAATATGAATTATAAAGATAAATACAAAATACAAATTCAAGAAAATTTAAAAAATGTTATAAACGAACTTGAGACAAAAGAAATGTAATTAATCAAGTTTATTTTTCAATATGAATTATAAAGATAAATACAAAATACAAATTCAAGAAAATTTAAAAAATGTTATAAACGAACTTGAAACAGAAGATATGAAATTAAAAATTTCAAACTGGGCAAATAAATTCGGATACTCTTTTAATGAAATAAAAGAAAAGATTATCAATGATGAGATTTTTAGATGTGTTTTTGCAAAAGACCCAGCAAAACAAAATTTATATCAAAATCTTGCTTCAAAATATATAAGTTCACTTGATGTTGTTGAAAATTTTAAAGTTTTGCCAGCAGGCGGTAAAGATGCAATATACTTAACAAATGGGAAGATTTTAAAAGGTGATTTATTAAAAAACCAAGCAAAAGATATAAAGTCAATTGATTTTATGTGGATTTCAAAAGGATTTACATTTTATGCTTCTCATAAATATACAGAAATGAACGGCGGGGCTCAAGACAATCAATATAAAGATATTCAAGATTTTTTAAATCATTCAAGAGATTGCAACGATAAAAACACAATATTTTTAGCAATTTGTGATGGAGATTATTATTTACAAAAAGATTCTAAAACTGGAGATGAAACTAAAATAAAAAGGCTACAAAGGTTGACAGATAATAAAACTTTTTTGTGTCAAACATCAATGAATTAAAGGGATTTTTAGGTAATTTTTAGTTTTTATAGCTTTCAAATATATATCTATCAAATAATATTTTATTTGACAAATATTTTAATGCAAGAAAGAGTAGACTAATATGAAAGAATATGCAAAAAATGCGACTATTTTAGCGGCAATTTCATCATTTAAAAGCATAGGAAGAGGTGATAAAAACTTTTCAGATGAATTAGCAACTTCTGCTATGCGTAATTATTTTAATGAAGTAGAAAATGCAAGATTTACAATAAAAATAGGAGAAGGTGAAATGGACGAAGCCCCTATGTTATATAGAGGTGAAGTTTTAGGAAAAGGGAAAGTTGAATTTGATATAGCGGTTGACCCTTTAGACTGTACGACAGCTTGCTCTGTTGGAGGTTTTGGCGCTGTTTCTGCGATATTGATTGCTCCAAGAGGGAATATAATAGAGGCTCCGGATGTTTATATGAATAAAATTGCTTCTTGTTCAGTTCCAATTGGGGTTTTGTCTCTAGAAGAAGAATTAAAAAATAACCTAAAGAATATAGCAAAATTTAAGAAAAAAGGCATAAAAGATGTAGGAATTATAACTCTTGATAGAGAGAGACATTATAATATTATTGAAACGGCACAAGAACTAGGAGTAAAAATTTTTACAGTGAAAGATGGGGATATAATGGCGATATTATCTACATACTATAATGAAAATATAGATTTATTTTTTGGTACAGGAGGCTCTCCGGAAGGAGTTATAGCTTCTTCTTTTTGTAAAAATTTAGGCGGTTTTTTTGAAGGAAAATTCCTAACAAACGAAGTAGATAAAAAAGACAAAATATTCAAAGCGATAGATTTAGTTGGCGAAAATTCAGTATTCAGCGTAACAGGAATAACTAACGGAGATTGTATCCGAGGAGTAGAATTTCTAAAAGATATTAATAAATATAAAGTAAACACTATCTCAATTTGCTCTAAAATGAAAGGGTTCGAGAACTCAACTACAATATTATGATAATACCTTTATTTAAAAGCTCTATAGATAATTTTTTGAAAGAGAATGATTTACCTGATGTGCGATTTTCAATCTTGACAATCCCTGAAAATCTAGATTTAGATTTTCATATTTCAACAAATATTTTGATTATTTTGAAAGCAAAAAATATAAATTTAAAAGATGAGATATTAATTTTTTTAAATAAACTGGAAATTTTTGAAAAAATTGAAATAATGCCAAATTTATTTATAAATTTTAAATTTTCTAGCAGAATAATTAATGAATTCTTATTAGATATATTTAAAAATAAAGATGAAAACCTTATAGAAAAAACAGTAAAAAAAAGCCCAATAAATATTGAATTTATATCTTGTAATCCGACCGGGCCTATGCATATAGGGCATTTAAGAGGCGGAATAATAGGCGATGTGATTTGCTCTATTTTCGAAAAGACTGGATATAAAATTATAAGAGAATTCTGCATTAATGATAACGGAAATCAGGTTGATAATCTTGTAAAGTCTGTAATTTACAGAATGAAAGAAATTGAAAATTTTGATATGCAAAATGAAGAAATTTCTAACGATCTTTATCAGGGTGAATACATTAAAGAAGTTGCAAAGAAAATAATTAAAACAAAAAAAAATAGACTGCAGGAAATCTATAAGAATCAGTCTTTAATAAAACAAGAGATATTAGGCTTGATGATTGAAGATATAAAATTTACTATTAAAAAATTGGGTATTAAATTCGATGTTTTTTCTTCTGTACAAAAAATTATAGATAGCGGAAATTATAAAAAATTAATAGAAATATTGGAAATAAAAAATTTAATTTATAGAGGTAAATTACAAGAAACTGAAGATAATGATAAAAATAAAAAAGCCTTAATATTCAAGAGTGAAGAATTTGGAGATGATAAAAATAGAGTTATAGAAAAAGATAACGGAGAATTAACATATTTAGCCGGAGATTTAGTTTATCATGACGATAAAATTGCAAGAGGATTTAATGAAATGATTTTAATTTTAGGCTCTGACCACAAAGGATATAGTAAAAGAATAGAATCTATTGTTGATGCGATTTCTGATAAAAAAGCAAAAATAAAGATAATATTTTCAGAAATGGTGAATTTTTTAAAAGACGGAGAACCTGTTAAAATGTCAAAAAGAAAAGGTAATTTTTTAACTGTTGATGATGTTCTGGATGAGGTAGATCCTCAACTTATTCGTTTTAATATTTTAGCTTATAAAAAAACAACTATTATTAATTTTGATATTGAAAAGATAAAAGAAAAAAGAAAGGAAAATCCAGCTTTCTATGTTCAATACGCTCATACAAGATGTTGCTCTGTTTTGAAAAAAATAAAAATAAAACCCCTTAATTTGAATGAATTTGATTCTAATCTTTTAAATTCAAAGGAACATTCAAAAATAATATCTAAATTAATAAATTACAGTTTAATGATAGAAAAAGTTTTAGTCGATTTAGAGCCTCATTATATTGTAAAATATCTAATAGATTTAGCTACTAATTTTCATCACATCTGGCACGCTGGTAGTGAGGTTGAAAATTTAAAATTTATATGTGAGAATGAAAATAAAACTTTAGCAAATTTTGTATTTTTAAATTGTGTAAAAAATATTATTAGTTCAGGTTTAAATATATTAAAAATTAAAGCAGTCGAAGAGATGTAATATTTATTAATCTTGATTTTAATTTTAAAATAAATAGTTTTTATTAATTATGAAAATTCTAAACACAAAAGCTAGATTCATATTAATTTTGGTTAAACTTCTAAATTATTTGTTTTCAAGAATAGGTTCATTCGTTTTTGAAATATCTCATTCTATCGGTTATTTTTTAATTTTCTTTTTTAATTTTATAAAGTCTATTTTTAGTAGGCAAATTTTTTTAAAAAATATCGCAAAAGAGATATGGAAAATTGGTTTCAATAGCATTCCAATTGTTTCTTTAACTGCATTTTTTGCTGGGTGTGTTTTAACGTTGCAACTTTATGAATCATTTAAAGTTATGGGTATAATCAATCAAATTCCTTTTGTTGTTTTTGGAGCTATGACAAAAGATCTAGGTCCCGTTTTAGCTGGTTTAATGATTGTAGCTAGAGTTGGTTCATCTGTCGCTTCCGAAGCTTCTTATATGAAATCTGAAAATCAAATTGATGTTTTAAAATCTATGTCAATTAATCATTTTCGTTTTTTATTCTTGCCAAAATTAATAGGAATAATTTTTGGTGTTATTATTTTATTTATCATCTCTTTAACTTTCGGTATTATAGGGTCTTATTTGATAAGTGTGAAATCTTTATCTTTTGTTCCAAACGAATATATTAATTTATTGGTAAATGCAATTAAAACGAAAGATATTTTTCAAGGTTTCTTTAAAATGGAAATTTTTGGAATTTCAACTGTTTTTACTTCTTATTATTTTGGTTTTAAAGGAGAAGAAGGCTCTTTAGGTTTAAGTGAATCAACTGTTAAATCTGTGATTTTTGGGTCTATTTTTGTTTTATTTTTTAATTTTTTGTTTGTGTGGTTTTATAATTAATATGAAAGATAAAATTGAAAATTTGAAAAATGAAATATTAGAAGATCCAATAATTTCAGGTAAGATGAATACAATCATAAATAAGATTAAAGATTACAATCTTCAAAGAGAATCCTTGGGATTAATTAAAGAAGAAATTGAAATTCTTCAAGAAGAATATTCCAATTTAAAAAAGAATATTTAACTAGAAAATCTCAAGATTAGGAAAATATTCTCTCAAAACCCCTCGATCTTCAGATATAATCTTAATATTAGGACCTGCATCTTGAGTAAAAGATATATTAAATCCGTTATTGTAAAGTTCCTTGATTTTCTTTTTTAAAATGATAGTTTCATTTTTATCGTAATTTATACCTGTATTTTTCATTAAATTACTTAAATTTTCTGAATTTTCTATTATTAATTTATGTATATTTTTGATATCTTTTTTATTAATTAAAATTTCCATTTTTTGCAAATCTTCTTCGTTTTTTTCTAACCATTTTTCATATTCATTTGAATTTGCAATTGAAATTCTCATAGCTTCTCTAGAAGATATATATTTTACCTCACTTGAAATATTCGCTATACAAAAATACAATTTTAAATCTGTTTTTATTTCTTCTGAATAAGAATATTCTTCATTTTGAACTAATTTTACGAAATTTGAAGTAATTATTGATCTTGAAGCACTTACACTTCCTAGTCTTGCTATTATTGATTGTTCTTTTTGTGTGAAGTTTTCTTCAAAAAATGATAAAATTCCTTTTGTTATTGCCGCAAATGCAGAAGCTGAAGATGCAAGCCCGTTAGCTGTGTTTATTGTATTTTGTGTTTCTATTTTCAAATTAAAAGGCAATCTAAATAATTCTACGAAAGTAAAGCAATTAATGAATTCTTTTGTATTTTCGTTATATTCCATATTATTTATTGTTAAAATATTTTTATTAGATTTATATATTTTAACTCTCGTGCCTAAAAATCCAGAAGGCGAAATTGATATACTTCCTATACTTGGAATCATCAGTTCTTCATTTTTTTTACCCCAGTATTTTATTATGGCAAAATTTATATTTGCCTCGGAATTAGTTATGTTGAGTTCTTTCAACTTTGAATGATTGATTATATTTTTTACAATATCTTGTTTTCTAATCATAATAAATTATTCCTTGTTCGTTTTTTAATTCAAGTAGTTTATCTTTTGCTTTTTTATTAAAAGTTATCAAATAATCACCTAATCCAGAGCCTGATATTTTATAATCTTGAACTCCAAATTCTTCAATTTTTTTTGCTGTTAATTTTGTATGCTTGTTCATTAAATTGAGTTTTTCTAGGTAATCTTGATTTTCTTTTGTTAGATTTTCTAATTGAGAAAAGTCTTCTTTTTGAAATGCGATAATTGCTTTTTTTACAGTTGAATTTATTTTATTGTATACTTTAAATTCATTTTTTTCATTGACAGTTTTTTTGATTTTTGATATTGCCTTATCTACTGAAGTTTTCATTCCTGTAAAAATTGTAAAAACTGAAAAATCTTTGCTGTAAATAATTTTCGGTGTTTTGTTTTTCTGATATTCTATGATGTTTCCAAATATTGAGGTTGCTAAATCTACACCGGAAGAATATTTAGTATGCTTTACTTTATTCGAAATTTCAATACATTTTTTTAATAATTTCTTTTTTTGTATTTTTATATTTTGGTACTCATATAAAGAAGCGGTTAATCCTGAAATTAAAGCCCCCGAAGAACCTAAACCTGTTTTAATTTCTGATTTTATTTTTATTTTTATTCCAATATTCAATTTTAATATTTTTAATATTTTCCAAATTAAGTAATATTTATCTTTTTTTTTAAATTTTGATTCTAAATCTATAATTTCTTTTTCATTATTTGTATTAATTTCTATAGAATTAGCCCAATTTTTGGAAATTACTAAATAAAGCCTTTGGTTTATTGCTATTGAGATTGCTTTTTTATTATGTAAAACAGCATGCTCGCCGAAAAGGACAACTTTTCCTGGTGTTGAGATTTGTATTTCTTTCTTTTCTGTGCCTCTATTTTCTGATTTTATATCTTTTAATATTTCATAGTTAAATCTATTTGCAATTTCCTCAATTTGTTGTTTGTTTCCAAAAACTAAACATATTCCGCCGTTTTTTTCCTCAAAATTACCTCCAGAGCCTGATATTTTGGCGTAGCAATTATTATTTTTTAATTCTTCTATGAGATTACAAACTTTTTCAGGAACTACATTAATTTTTTTTAAAAGTTTATGATTTTCATATATTAAATCTCCAAAAAATTCTTTATTTTTTAGTTTTTCCTCAATTTTATTTGAAATTAAATTGAAATCCCTCCAAATTTTATCGTTTTCTTTAAAATTTTGCATTACATTTTGAATTGTTTTCTTTGTATCGTTTTTCTTTCCGGTATCAATTATTGTAAAATTTTTACTGAAATCTTCCTCGAGGTCAAAGTCCAGTCTTTTTGCTTTAAAATTTTCAAAACTCACGACGCCCCCAAAAAGAGAGGTGAACGCATCAATCCCACTTGATTTTCCGTGAAAAATTGATTCTAAATTTTTAATTTCTTCGTACAATGATTTCTTCTCATCTAATAATTCTGTATTTTGCTTCCCTTTTGTTAAAAATTCTATATAATTCAGAAAAAATGAATTTAAGAAAGCTGCTGAAGAACCTAGACCTCTATTTAGAGGTATATTTGAATGAATTTTTATTTTGATATTTGGTATTTTGTGCCCTAAAATGTTGAATATTCTAAAAAAATTCTCTTTCAATTTATTGCTTGGAATTAAATTTGAATTTGCTTGAAAATTTTTATTTCTTGAAATCTCGCATTCTGTGAACAAATTTATAGAAGTTAATAATGCTTTTCTACCAAAAATTGCAGAATATTCTCCTGTAATTATTAATTTTGCTGGAGCTTTAAATATAACAGAATTTTCAATTTTTTCAAGATTTTCAGTCATTCAGCTTGTAATATCTTTTATAATTTTGAATTTTTTCTAATATGAAGATATTTTTCCTGTTTGTGCTGTGGTTTAGATTTAAGTCTTCATAATTTATTTCAATTCTGCTTGAGATGTAATCTTCAATTTTTGAGATTTCTTCTTTATAAGTTGTTAAAATTTTACCCTGAAATAAACTTGCAGTTGCACCAGAACCGTATGCAAAAAATATTATGTTTTTATTTGATAAATCTTCATTTATATTTTTTAACAACGAGACAAGAGATAAATAAAGGCTTCCAGTATAAATATTCCCTATTTGGGAGGTGTATTTTTTAATTTCTTCTTTAAATTGTAATTCTTTTTCAAATTTCCTAGAAAATAAATTTGAAATTTTATCAAACATATTTGCAAAAGGAAGATGTGGAATAATTATTAAATCTTTTTTATCTGCTTTAATTTTATTTTCTTCATATAATTTTTCAAAAAATTCTAAATACAGATTTACAGATTTTGACCCCTCTACAACAGGGTAAAGTAAATCTTTTGGCTTGAAAAAATCATATTCATTCGAATGAATCGAATGAAATTTACTTTCAATTTCAATAATCTTTGGGTTTTCAGACACAATAAAAGCTATAGCCCCTGCTCCGTTTGTGATTTCTCCTGTGCTTTTCGGTTCGTACTTTGCAATGTCTGAAGCAATAATTAATATTTTTGCATTTTTATTATTTTTTACATAATTCATTGCAAAAATTAAAGCTGCCGTTGAAGCGTAGCAAGCTTGTTTAATCTCAAAAAATATTGCATTTTTATTAATATTTAAGTATTCAGAAAGATAAAGCCCGCAACTTTTCGAATCATCAAAAGAACTCTCTGTTGCAAAAATAACAAAATCAAATTTATCTTCTCTTTGAATTATCTGTCTTGCCGCATTTAAACCGAAAGAAATTATATCTTCATTTTGAGAGCAGATTGCATTTTTAAATTGCCCAGAAGTTTTAATTACTGCTTCGTATTTTATTTTTAGATTTTCGGATAAATTTTTTGTTGTTGTGAAAAATTCAGGGCAATAATAAGCAATTTTATCAATTCCTACGCTCATATTTTATATGACTATTTATTAATTCGCTTTCATTGCATAAACTTGCTAAAAGAGAAAGCTCTCCACATAAAACCGTTGCAGTTAAAATAATTGCGAGTTGTTTAGAGATGCTTTTTTCTAAATTTAAGTTCATTTTTTTTATATTTTCTTGTATAAAATTATAATTTTTACCGTTTCCAATACTTCCGATTATGATATTTGGAATGTAAACACTAAAATTCAAAGCTCCATCCTCGTTTAATTTTGCCGTTGTGAAACCTTGTGAAGCTTCAACAACATTAGCAACATCTTGCCCTGTTGCTAAATAAAAACCAGCAATAATATTTGCAAAATGAGCATTCGCACTCCTCACCGAGCCTGATAAACTTGAACCGATAAAATTTTTATAATAATTTAATTTTATTATTTCTTCAGGTTCAATTTTTAATATTTTATTGCATATTTTTTTAGGTATATTGATTTCTGCGTGGCATTTTCTACCTCTACCTAATATACCGTTTATTGTGCTATTTTTTTTATCTACACAATAATTTGCTGAAACACTTAAGAAATTGCAACCTAATTTATTTTTTAAAAAGATTCCAATTTCATTCGCAGTTTTTGTTGTCATGTTATGTCCTGCTGCCTCATTTGTTGAAAAGGAAAGCCTTAAAAATAATAGATTTCCGCATATTTCAAATGTAAAGCTCTCAAATTTACAATATTTACTAGTGTTTTGTGAAATATTTATGAAATCTTCTTTAAGATTTTCAATTTTTGCGGCTTGAAACATTACATCGTTTAAATCTTTAAATTCTAACAAGATAGATCTACTCATTTGATGATTTGAAACAAAAACATTTATTCCTTCGGTATATTTTGATATTAAAGCTCCTCTGTTTATTGATTTAAAAAGCGTTAATTCAAAAGTTGAAATTGGGGAAATAAAATCGCCGGTAATTTCGTCTGAATTAATTTTTATTTTATTAGAAAACTCAAAAGGAACATTCGTAAAAAGCATACAACAATTCAATATTATAAAATATATTATGCAAGAATTTTGCTCTCTATTTGAAAAATTTTTTTTGCATTTCTTGTTGCAATTTCAATAAATTCGTCAAGTTTTAAATCTTTCAAATTTGCAATAAATTCTGTAGTGTGTTTTATATAAATTGGTTTATTTTCTTTTCCTCTGAAAGGATTTGGGCTTAAATAAGGGGCATCAGTTTCTATTAAAATTCTATCTAAAGGGCAATATTTTGCACAGGTTTGGATTTCAACCGCATTTTTAAAAGTTACAATACCGGAAAATGAAATATAAAACCCTAAATCTAACATTCTCTTCAAAAATTCTTGATTTTCCGTAAAGCAATGTATCAAACCAAAAGCTTTTTCTTGTTTTATAATATCATATGTATCTTCACCTGCATTTCTTGTGTGCACTATGAGAGGTAAGTTGAATTTTTGTGAAATCTCAATTTGCTTTAAGAAGATTTTTTTTTGTAAAATTTTTTCTTCAACTTCTTTTTTTTTGAAATAATCTAAACCAGTTTCTCCGATTGCAATTATTTTTTTTGTAAAATTTTTTATATTTTCAATAAATAAATTTTCAAATTTGTTTATATCAAGATTTGTTTTTAAATAAAGAGGATGTTGCCCTATTGAGCAAAATATTCTTTCATCTAAATTTGCAATTTTAATTATTTTATCAAATTGCTCAATTTCGATCGATATAGTATTCAAGTATCTTATACCAGAATTAAAAGATTCTTTTATTACTTCAACTGGATTTTCAAAATAATCTAAATGACAATGAGTATCGTACATTTCTTATTTATTTCTTTGAAAATAAAACTTCTTTATATTTTTGAAGTTAGAGAAAATTATAGAAGAGATTATTATAAAGGTGCCTACAACTTGTCTCAACAAAACAGGCTCTTGCAAAATAAAAGCTGTAGTTATTAAGCCGAATATAACTTTTGAATAATCTAAATGTTGTAATGAACTTATTTTATCTGTTAATTTGTAACTATTTATAATAGTTAATTGAGAAAACATATTCACCAAGAATATTATTATAATATAAGGGTTAAATAAAATTGCAAGATTGAAATTTCTTCCAATTATAAATATTCCAAATACCGCATAAAAAAATGTTAAGTAAAAAAAAGTTATATATTTATCTTTTGAGGTATTTTTTTTGATAAATATGCTTGTGGCAGCCTTTAGAAGAATATGAATAAATACAAATAAATATGCAAGTTTATGAGAGGTTATCTCGAATCCTCCTATAAAAACAAAAGCTCCTATCAAAGAAAGAGTTATAAACAGTAAATTTTTTTTACTCTTTTTATCATATTCTCCTAAAAATAAGAATGAGAAAATCACAATAAAAACAGGCTGAAGAAAACTTATAGCTATAGTATTTTTTGGGGAAACATCACTTATTGCAATCATTTTAAATGCTGAAGATATAACACTTGTTGAAAGATTTAAACTTCTTTTAAAAGATTTTATTATAATTTTTAGATTTTTAAAAAAATAAGGAATAAAAACAACTAAACACCAAATATTCATATATCCTGCTATTTCCAAAGTTGAAATATTCAATTCTTTCAAATGAAAAAACCTAATTAAGGTGTACATTCCGGTTATAGCTAGACAGTGAAGTAAAAATAGAATTTGTGGCATTGTGTTTTTGATTGAAGGATATTTTTAGAGTATAAATAAAACATCTAAAATTTATAATTAATATCTTTTTTTAAATGTCAATTTTTATAAAAAATAAGAATTATTTTCATTTAATAATGAAGGTTTTTTAATATTTATAGACTCTTTTTTATTGTTCTTCATTCTTACTATAAATTTTAAGAAATTTTTATTTTTATTGTTTGAAAAAAGAGAAATCCAATAATCTGGATTATATATTTTGATGCGTCCATTTTTCTCTTTTATAATAATTCTTGTTTTTTGCTCTAAAAACTCAAGAATGTTTTTCACAGCTAAATGAGAGGCAATATGTAACGTTAAATTTATTTCTTTTTCTGTAAAATTAAAAGTATTAAAATCTTTTAAATTGGAAGGATTATATTCATTGTATATTTTCTTAAAAAGCATTTTCTTTAAAAATAGAGTATTTTTGTTTTCTTCATTCAATTGAGAAGTGGACTGGCTTAGACAATATAACTCTTCTGGAATTTGAAAAATATTTAAATTAGATATCTCGCTATTTTTATTATTTTTTTTATTTAAAATAAAATCTATTATTTTCTTATCAGTTAATATTTTTCTGATAATCTCGATGCCGAAAATTGAACAAGAATTTTGATCCTGAATAAATTTGAAATCATGACAATATATTTTCACATTTTCAAATTTCGAAGAGAAATAATTTGCAAATTTTATAGAAAGACATTCTTGTTCAATTTTACCTAAAAAATAGAAAAGATAATCAAGAATTATAATGCTTTTTACTTTTTTTTCTGATATATTTAGTATAAAAGAAGAAGTGTGGCTTAATTTTTTATCTTTATTGACAAAATTTACAATAACGCCTTTTGAACTATTTTCTTTCATATCATTAAAATTAAAAGAGTTAAAGAAATTATCCCCATTTTCCAGCAATCCTTCTATATTTTTTGAAGAAAGACTATAAATTTCTTTCTCAATCATAATTCCTTCAACTTTTATGTCAATTTGATATTTTTCTTTATAAAATTCTGCTAAAATTTTCAAACCTAACGTTCTAAATCTTACATTATAAATAGGAAATAAATTTAATGTTAATAATTTTTCATCAGGAATTACATCAAAATAATCTGTGTTAATTTCAAAGTCAGAATTAGAGGCAACATAAGCTCTTTCTTCTTTTTCTTTTTTTAACACAGAATTCTTAAAAGTATTCTCTTTTTGAAAAAACATAATAACAAAAAATTATAATACATTTATAGTGAAAATTCAAGTTAATTTAAGAATATTTAAAGAATAATTTTATATATAAAAATTTGTTTCATCTTCAAGGTATTAATAGTTATATTTATAAATAAAAAATATATCAAAAGTGAAAATTAGCAGAAGAACTCGTCGCAAATAAAACATCAAAGCACTCGGCTAAATTTAATAGTGTGACCGAGGCTTTGAATCCTTTTAAAAAAGTTAAATAACAAAATAATTATACAAAAATACAAAATTAATTGCAACTAAAAAAATAAAATAATGAAAATAAATTAATTGCAATTTAAAATTATTATCTAATATTT
Organism: Candidatus Deianiraeaceae bacterium; assembly: GCA_031537795.1. Classification (GTDB taxonomy): domain Bacteria; phylum Pseudomonadota; class Alphaproteobacteria; order Rickettsiales; family Deianiraeaceae; genus JAVKNF01. Next base: position 14,616 of record JAVKNF010000005.1, read on the forward strand.
ATATATTATATATAATACTTGTGATTTCTTAAACTATGTCAAGCTTGAATTATAAAAAGAATAAACTTGAGCAATTAAAAGGCTTCTGTGCAGTTGTTGATTGCGGTAGTATAGCTGAAGC
>JAVKNF010000006.1:0-13656 GCA_031537795.1 Candidatus Deianiraeaceae bacterium
ATTTACATTAAGATATGATAAATAAAAAAGAAAACAATGCAATATATATAGGACATTTAAAAAATAAACATCTGTTAAATTTATAAAATATTTTATAAATAAAGAAAAAAAGAAATTAAAAATGAAAAATAAAATAAAAAAACGATCAGATAAAATAATCTTGAATTTTATGTAAATTAAATTTAAAAAGACTTTCATTGAAATCTTGGCTTATAAACTAGATTATAAACCTCAAAAATGTCCCCAATTTTAACATCCACATCTTTTTCTATAGAAATTCCACATTCAAAACCAGAACCTACTTCTTTTACATCTTCTTTTATTCTCCTTAAAGATGATATTTTTGTAGTATTTAAAATTAGATCTTTTCTTTTTATTTTTACAGAATAATTTCTATAAATGACCCCGTCAAGAACCATACAGCCATAAACAAGACCTGTTTTCGAGATGTTAAATATATTTCTAATTTCAGCTTTGCCGCTATATATTTCTTCTGCAATAGGTTCAAAAAGATTTTCAATAGATTTTTTTATATCTTCTAATAACTGATAAATTATATTATATTCTTTACATATTACTTTCATGTTAATTGCCTTCTGTAGGATTTTTTTGTCTGTTTTAGATCCAAAATTATAGATAATCGAATTAGTTATTTTTGCTAGGTCCAAATCTGAATCCAATATTTCACCTGTCTTATGAGATACAATTCTTAATTCTGTTCCTTCTACTTTTATGTCTTGAGCAGCATATAATAATGCCTCAAGAGAGCCTTGAGATTCTGATTTTAATATTACTTTAAATTCAATCTTTTTTTCTTGATCTTGAAATAGAACCTCTTCTCTTGGTTTAAATATTCTTTGATTTGAAGTTTTTAAATTTTCTTTAATTAAGTCGAATTTTGTTTTATCATTTAATGAATAAATAAAATCACCAGCTTTTGGCAATGTGTTTAGTCCAACTATCTTAACTGCTGAAGAAGGTTTTGCATTTTGAATAATTTTTAAAGACGAGTTATCCTCTATAATTTTGATTTTTCCTTCTGATGTTCCGCTTACAATAAAATCACCTCTATTAAAATTTCCGTTTTTAATAACTATATCAGCTGTAATGCCGACTCTTGAATCAATTTTTGAATCTATAATTTGCCCAATTCCGCAACCTTCAAATCTTGCTTTTAGTTCAAGCATTTCAGCTTGTAAAAGAATTGCATCTAAGAGTTTATCTGTATTTATATTATTTTTCGCAGAGATTGGAACAATGACAGTTTCACCTCCAAAATCTTCACAAATTATATCATATGACATTAATTTGTTTTTAACAATCTCTAAACTTTTTTCTAAATTTTGGACTTTATCAACCTTATTAACAGCAACTAAAAAAGGAATATTAGACTTCTTTATCATTTCAATAATTTCAATTGTTTGAGTATTAATTCCATCGTCTGCTGCAATTATTAAAACGGCTAAATCAGCAATATTAGAGCTTCTATATCTCATATTCTGAAATGCGGCATGTCCTGGGGTGTCTATAAATACAATAGATTTATTTTTAAAATTTATTTTATGAGAATTCATCTTTTGAGTAATTCCTCCAGCTTCTTTTTCTGCAACTCTTGTATTTCTAAGTAAATCTAAAAGTGTTGTTTTTCCGTGATCTACATGCCCTATAACTGTTACAATAGGGTCTCTTTCTAATATATTATAATTTTTTTCGTTTATATTTAATATTTCTTCAATATTTTTATCTTCTATATATTTTAAACTTCCACCAAAAGATTCAACGACAAATGTTGCAATATCAACATCTAAAAAAGTATTATCATCTGCAGGAAAATCATTTTTCTTCAGGAAGATTATTATATCTGAAGATTTAATATTCATTAATCTTGATAAATCATTTAGATTTATCTCTTTTTTTGATAGATTAATTTCAAAAGACAATCTTTCGATTTTCTTTTTCTTATTTTGTTTATTGTTATTTCTGTTGTAATCTTGAAAATTATTTTTGTTTGAAGTAACTCTTCTTTTTTTAAAATTATTATCCGCTAAAACATTAAAAGAAACATCTAATATTTCATCTGTTGGGTCATACAGAAAATCTCTAGCTTGATTAAATTTACGATTATTCTGATAATCTTTGTAATAATTATGTTGTTCTTTTTGCGATTCTGTTGATTTTGAAACATTCAAATCATTGCTTGTATTTTGAGTTTGTTCTTTATTATAATCTGACATTATTTCTTCTAGAGAAGTAATGTATTAATTTTAATTTTCAAGAAGAGTTTGATTTTTATTTTAGATTAACTATAATTTCTTTGTTTATTTTAAATATTATGGCCGAAACAGAAAGAAATCTAACTTTTCACGAAGATGAATATTCTGGAGGAGCTTTAAATGTAAATTTAAATCCGAGCACAGACAATCAAAATAATCAAGATGATTTAAATAAAGAACCAAAGAAAGATAAAAAGATGTTATATTTTTTAATAGGTGTTATTGTTCTAATTTCAATATTTGCTATAGGTTATTATTTAATGAATCAGTCTCCGCAACCAATTCCAAATGAACCTATACAAGATGGAAATGTTTCAGGAAATATTAGCCCTAGCCCAATAAAACCAACTGGAGCTCCCACTGTGAACACACCTGTAGTGATTGATTTTAGGTCTTCACCTCAAAGTTCAACGCATCCTTACGGAAATACAGTAAACGGCGCAGCTGTAAATTCAACTGGAATAAATTATCTACCTGGTACCCCTAAAATAGTTTTAGATTTAAATAACCCAAACAATGCAAATTACATAATGGCACAAGATTCTACTGGAAAATTTGTTAATGTTTCCCTTCAGAATGCTGCATCTGTTGCTGGTAATACTTCAGGTTATTCAACCTTCGGAATAGATATTAATCATAACGGAAAATTAGATACAAACGAGATATGGAACCTAGATCAAAGAACATTTACATCTCATTTACAATACGATTCAATATCAAATACATTGGCTAAATGTGTAGTAGATCCTACAACTATCGTAGTTACCACATCAAGTGGAATAAATACAACAATGGATAAAGTTTTGCAATATGAAGCACACGGAGAGACTATAAAATCTACAGCTTTTCTTTCAAATGCAAGCGATGCAACTAAATATGCAAATGAGATGAATGCTAACGGTTCTTCAACTGTAAATCCTTTTCAGAGTTTATCAGACCAAAATGTTAATTCTCAATTAAATACTCAAGCTGATTCATTTAAGAATCAACAGTTTCAAACATTCCAACAGCAAACTTTAACTTGGGAGTCTAATTTAATGAACCAGATTAAATCTGGAAAGCCAAGTGAGGCTTATTTTCAAGCGCAAAATACAAGTTTAAATACAGGTGAAAAAGACAGAATTAACACAGAAAATAACACAATTCAACTTAAAAATACTTTAAATTCTTCGGTTTGTAATTATTTTAAAGATAAAACTGCTCAAAATAGTTTTACTTCGAGTGTTGTAAGTGCAGAAGTTTTAAAAAGAGAAGCTGCTACACAATTGAATTTATTTCAAGCTCAAGAAAATAGCATAAGAAATCAATTAGATAAGAGTACAATTGCTATAGCAGCTCAAGATAAAGCAAATATAACTCAAACTCTATCCGATATAGATGTTCAAGCTAGAGCAATTGTTAATGGAGGGACTTTCGATTCAAATAAAATTGCATCTCTTAATGCTACTTTACAGACACAATTAGATTCTTATAACAGTAAAGCAATTTCTTTAAATTTATCTCCTGTTTATAAAGAAGGAATAAATGCAGTTAGCGGAATAGGGCAGATAAATAATTATATGCAAAATGCACATATAGCGGAAACAAACGCAAATTCAATTCTAAATACTTTAAGCTCCACAAACGCTTCTTCTGTTAAGATATTAACTGATAATACTTTAACAACAGAAATGAGTAGCATAGACCCAACAGGTACAATGAACTGGGTAAGTTCTATTCAAAGAGAAGATTTAAATTCACAAATGCTAGGATATGCGCAATATACAACAGATTCAGCTAATTATCAAACTCAAGTTACAAATTGGGTGAATCAAGTAAATAATCTCGCTCCTTATACTAATAACTCTGATAATTTATATTCTTCTGATGTTATATTAACAATCCAAAACAATACATCTCCTACTGTTAATTTAAGCTCAAACAATAAGCCAGCTTATATAAATTAGAGAAATAAATTAGATTGAATCTTTAGAATTTCATAATCTTTTTCTATATCTTCATTTTCAATCTCTAAATCGGACTTAAAAAGATAATTGTTGTCATCGTATTCATTTTTACTTATTAATCTTTTTTTGTTGTTAGCCTCTTTGTTTTTTTGAATATTTGCTCTATTGAGTTGTAAATACCAACTTTTTAAAGATTGATAATAATCAAATGATGAATTTTTAACAAGTTGTAATTCATTAAAATTAAAACCTAAATAACCCGCTAAACTTATTGAGGTTGTGGTTATCATCATAGTTGGATAAGTTACTCCGTAATTAAAAATACTTCCAAATGCAATAGGTGTAAAGGCTCCAAAAGTAAAGCTTAAAAATAAAAAACTGGACGAGATTTTAAAAACATCATTTAAAATAGACCTAGCAACACAAGGGCCAAAGAACGGTAAAACAAAATAATCGCCTTCAGGTATGCCAAATTTTTCAAGTATCATATCTAAAGATTTAGGTGTTGTTCTTAATCCGAATTCGGAAGCTATATCAAAAACACCAAAAACACCAAAAGTTGAATTAATTGCAAATCTCCAAAATGAAATCAGAGCCGCTTCAAGATCTAAATCTAAAAAGCTTAGAATTATATCAGAAGGAGTATTGATATAATTTTGGCTTATTGTTTTTACTATCCAAATAGGTTCTATCGGAAGATAATTAACAAAGAAATCATAAACAGGATAAAATGTAAATTTATAGAAAAATTCATTAAATTTAAAAGATTTTTTATTAAAAGATTCAAGAGTTGTTTCTGATATGGTTCTATTTAATTCAAAATTTTCATAATTTTCTTCAGAATATGAGTTTAAAAATAAAGAAAAAAATATAAATAAAGAAATAACTTTCATTTTAAGATATTATAGTTTGTTGAAAAAATCAAAATAAGAATAAAACACAAAGTTATTATTATAAATAAAAAATTAGTTGACGGATTTGAGAATTTTATTTGATATAATGAATTGAAATTATCTCGTAAGAATTTCATTATTTTAATTTTAAACATAATTATATATTCAATTGATATAAAATAAAAGTATGTCAAGACAAATGAAAATATATTAAATAATCTAGAAGAAAAAATTGAAAGATTTTGGAAGATATTCAATATTTTAATTTTTCTTGATCTTTTATGGAATATTAATAATAATACAAATATAAGGTCTAACATCTTGTATTTTGATAGATATAAAATATCGAAATCTTTATAATACATAAATTTAAAAATAAAATCATAAATAAAGAAGACAGACGCAAACAAAATAAATAACTTGAGAATGATGTAAATAAATTTCTCATTCTTAAATTTTAACTTTATTGCTATAAAGAATTTAATGTTTTTAAAAGAATAATAAAGAGAGATTAAAATTAAAGCAAAGTATGTTAGATAATCAAATTTATAAAAAGAATGTAGAAATTTATTTATTGAAAATTTATTAAAAATAAGAATAAAAAACAAAAAATATAATATAAAATTTATCCAGTCAATAAAGTTAAATTTGAATTTTTTGCATTTTATAATGCTATATTCACATAAAAAACTTAAAAAAGAGAAAGAAATAAATAGATCAGATTTCAGGATATCAATATTATTTGATAAAATTCCAGCAATTTGAATACTATAGAGCCCAAAAGAGATGGATTTATTTTTTATACTAAATAGCAGAAAGTAAAGTTTTAAAAAGGATAAAAGATAAAAAGGTATAAAATGAATATTGTGATTAAAATAGAAAAATGAAATAAATTTATATATAAGGACATTTATAAAAAAAAAGAATTCTTCATTTCTTGATTTTGTCTTCTCTAGATATGTGAAATTAAAAATGTAGTCTTTAAATAAAAATAAAAAATACAGAAATTTTATAAATATTTCAATATCTGGATAAGAATAAAGAGAGTTATTGAAAATTGAGTGATCTTTTATCTCTTTTAAATTTAATATTTTATATATAAAAATAAAAAATACAGAAATTGTACAATTGTAGAATTTTCTATCAAAACTTAAGCCTGAAATCAAAAAAACAATAAAATATAATAAAAATATATATTCAAACTTGAAATTATTTGACAATAAAACAAAAAAAGCAAAAATAAAATAGGAATATCTTATCAGATTTGTAGAAATAGATTTCAAATTATCAGATCTATATAAAAACAGAAAAGAATAAAAAATACCAATTAAAACCTTACAATGCAAGAGATTTAGAAATTTAATCATATATCATTTTTTACTCTTTTTGATTATTTCTATTGCCTCCTTGATGTCAAGAGATAATAGATTTGGGTTTTTTACGCTGTAATATTTTGCATTAAAATATAAATAAGGGCCAAACTTTCCTATTCCTATCTTCACCTCTTTTTCATCATATTTACCTATTGCTTTAGGTAAGGACGAGAAAAATTCAAACTCTTCTCTTGTTTTATTGAAACCTTTTTTCGGAATACCAAAATTCTTTTTTGTGGTATCTTTGTATATTTTTTCAAGATATAAACCAAACTTTCCTGTTTTTAAAGTAACTGTCCCATCTTCAAATTCAAAAGTCTCCATTTTTGAATTTACGATAGAGGCGTTATCTTTATTTTCGTTTGAAGATTCAGACGTAATGTTTTTGTCTATATTTATAATATTTTTACAATCGGGGTATCTGTTACAGTTTATAAATAAACCAAATTTCCCTATTCCTATTTTTAGTTTTCCCTCTTTGCAAGCTAAACAAGTTTTATCTTTAGAGACTGCCTCTAGAAGAAATTCTAACTCTGTATTAAAGATTTTTATTACATCTTCTATTTTTAGTTTTGTTGCTTTTTGAATTTCTTCATCAAAATCAACCCAAAATGTTTTTAAGAAGTTCAATCTCAAAACATCCCCGCTTGCTATTAAGTCTAAATCTTTTTCTAATTTTGCAGTAAAATCATACTCAACATATTTTGTGAAGAAATCTCTTAAAAATAAAGAAGTGCTGAAGCCTAGAGGTTCTGGTGTGAAAACCTTTTTTTCTAAAGAGACATAATTTCTGTCTTGTAAAACTGAAATTATTGAAGCATAAGTTGAAGGCCTACCTATGCCAAGTTCTTCTAATCTTTTTATTAGGCTGGCTTCGTTAAATCTAGCTGGGGGGCTTGTAAAGTGTTTTTCAGTTAGTATTTCTTTTGTTATTAAAATATCTTCTTCTTTTAAGTCTAAAAATTTTATATCATCTTCTAAGTCAATATCGTTATAAATTTTTAAATATCCGTCGAATTTTAAGCTTGTTTCAGAAATTCTACCAAAAATTTCATTTTTATCTTTTTTTAATATTAAATCTATAGTATTTCTTGTTTTTATAGCTTGAGACATTTGAGAAGCGATAGTTCTTCTCCATATCATATCATAAAGGTGAAACATATCTTTATCTAATTTATTTTTTAGTTTTTCTGGTGTTAAATTTATATCAGTCGGTCTAATTGCTTCGTGTGCTTCTTGAGAAGATTTGACTTTCTTTTTGTATTCTAAAGGTTTTACTGGTAAATAATTTTTTCCAAAAGAATTATCAATTAGGTTTCTAATATTCACAACAGCATCTTTTGAGATATAATAACCATCTGTTCTCATATAAGTAATTAAACCTACTGAAGAACCGTCAATATCTATACCTTCGTAAAGCTTCTGTGCAATTTGCATTGTTTTTTTTGTTGAAAATCCTAATCTTCTTGAGGCATCTTGTTGCAAAGTCGAAGTTATAAAAGGAGGATATGGATTTTGTTTTATATCTTTAATTTCAACAGATTCTACTTTGAAATCCTTAACTTCTTTTATTATTTTTTCAATTTCTATTGCTTCTTTTTCATTTGGAAATTCTTGAGAGAATTTATCTTTATTAAAAGCTACAATTTTTATTTTAATTTCTTCATTTTTGTCTTCTGTTTTAACATCTATAGTCCAATATTCCTGCGGTTTGAATTTTTTAATTTCTAATTCTCTATCTACTATCATTCTTAATGCTACAGACTGAACTCTCCCTGCTGATTTACTTCCTGGTACTTTTCTCCACAACACAGGAGATAGACTAAACCCTACAAGGTAATCAAGTGCTAATCTTGCTTTTTGTGCCTCGACAAGGTTATTGTTAATTTCTCTGGGGTTTGCTATAGCTTCTATTATTGCTTTTTTTGTAACTTCATTATATGTAACTCTTTTAATTTTTGATGCAAGAATTGCTTTTTTTGATAACAATAAATCTTTAATTGCTTCTGCTATTGCTTCCCCTTCTCTATCAGGGTCGCTTGCTATCAAAATTTCATCAGCTTTTTTGCCCATAGAAACTATTTCATTGATATGTTTTTTAGATTTTTCTATATATTCATAAATCATTTTAAAGTCTTCATTAGGTAAAACAGACCCAATTTTAGAAGGCAATTGTCTTATATGCCCAAAAGACGCAACAACTTCATAATCCTTTCCTAGATATTGTTTTATGGTTTTTGCTTTGGTTGGTGATTCGACTACGACTAATTTCATATAATCGATTAATATTTGCAATAAAAACAAAAATCAAGTAAATAAAATATCAAAATTAAGTAATTTAATTTGATTTCTCTTGAAAATAAATTAAAATGATATTATTTCCATAAAAAACAAAATGAAAACATTATTGACTTTATTAATATTCTCTGTTATAAACTTTAAAGCTATGTCGGAACAAGATAATATAATTAGAGTTGGAGCTCTGGCAGCTAATTTTTTATTAAAAACAAAAAATTATAATACAAATTTGTATGACTTATTTAACGAGAAAACAAAAGAATTTCCGAAAATCAAATATATTGTTTTAGTTTTTTACCCAAAAGATAGCAGTCCAGGTTGCTCTATTCAAATAAAAAAATTCGCAGACATGAAACAAAGCTTTAAAAAGTTAGAAACATTGATTTTAGGTATATCTTTAGATGATGAGAAAAGTCATAATGAGTTTTGTCAAAATAAAGATATGGAGATAGATTTAGTTTCAGATCAAGATGCTAAAATATCTAATTTATACGGAGTGTTTAATAAAGACGGTTGGTTTAGATTCACTCAAGTAAATCGTGATACAATTATAATAAGAAGAGACCCTAATATAGACAATCTTCCTCAAATTATCAATTTAAGAAACTCTGTTTCCGTATTTAATGACGCAAATGAGGTTTTCAAGATAATATCTGATGATATTAAAAAGAATGCAAAATAAAAAAATTGTACTTTCTGGCATTCAAACAAGTGGAAAAATTCATCTAGGTAACTATTTAGGAGCAATTAAACAGTGGAACAGGAAAATAGAGAGCGACAATTCTCAAGATTTTCAATTTTTATTTATGCTTGCTGACTTGCATTCTCTGACAACTCAAAAAGATTTTATAAAAATAAAAGAAAACAGAATAAATACTTTGGCATTTTATTTAGCTTCAATAAATAAGAAAGATAACGTTAAAATATTTTATCAATCATCAATTCTTGAAATACCTATGATTTCTTGGTTTATTTCTAATTTTATTTCACTTGGAGAGTTGTCGAGAATGACCCAATTTAAAGATAAAAAAGCTAAAAATACACAAGAAGATATTGCTTCAGGTTTATTATTTTATCCGAATCTTATGGCCGCTGATATCTTAGCTCTTCAATCAAACATTATACCAGTTGGAGAGGATCAAAAACAACATATTGAATTTACAAGAAATGTTGCTAATAAAATGAATAATTTCTTTGGTGAAAAAATTTTTATAATTCCAGAGATTGAGATAAACTCAACAGGAAAAAGAATTATGGGATTGCAAAATCCTGATAAAAAAATGTCAAAAAGTACATCAAGTGAAAAAGATATAATTTATTTGGATGATTCTAATGATAATATATTGAAGAAAATAAAATCAGCGATAACAGATTCAAATTCAGAAATTTTTTACGATAAAGAAAATAGAGCAGGAATTTCAAATTTAATTGAAATCTTTTCTTCAATTTCAAATATAGAAATAAATGAAATAATTGATAAATATAAATATCTTGGTAATAAGAAATTTAAAGAAGATCTTGCAGATTTAATAATTCAAGAAATATCGCCAATTAGAGAAAAATTTTTCGAGATTAAAGAAAATTTTAGCATCCATTTAGAAGAAATTAACTTAGAGGGAAACGAAATAAAAGTAATAGCTCACAATACTTTAGAGGCTTTAAGAAATTATTTAACTTAATTTACTTTTGTTCTTCTTGCTGAAAAGTTCTTTTTTTAATCTTTATTTTATTTTTTTCTTCTTCTGTTGTTGAATCTATCATATTTCTATTTAGGCCCACTTCTTGCATAAAGTCCTCTCTATTTAATTTTTTTAAAAATATTTCTATTTTTCTCTTCTTTCCAATATTCTTATTTCTTTTCATAGTTTTTATTTCTTCTTTTCTTAAATCTAATAGAAATCTATGTATAATTTCTTGTTTTAAAATTATTATTGCGATAATCAAACGTCTTACTTCTAATGGAATTCTTCCCCAGATACTTGTTAATTCCGAGATATTTGTCATTGAAAATGGCCTTTTGAATAAATCTAACAGGAGCCTCTTAATTATTGATAAAACCAAGCAAACTTCAGTCCTGTGAAGACCAGAATTCATTAATAAATTTATTATTATCTTCGATCTAGCTAACGGAATCAGTAAACTTCTTAATTCCTTAAGGGCTATATTTCTATCTTTTTTTAAAATTAATTTTAATTCTTTTAATTGCTCTTTATTTAAAAATTTAGCTTTAGATAACCCTAAATAAACAGATTGAGATTTTGACAGACTTAATAACGGACCTTCTATTGAAAGGAACTTCATATTAGAAATCTCTTTTTTTATTTTTTCTACATTATTATCTCCTAGCATATAGATATTATTTATATTTTGACATAAAATATAACAATAATCAAGATAATGAATGACTTTATAATAAAATTTAATTGTTTGAATTAATATTTTTTTCTTGACAAATATTTTTTTATTTTCATTAATTATTTTAATTATAGATGCCAACAGTTAATCAATTAATAAGAAATCCTAGAAAAAAAGCTACATATAAACCAAAGTGCCCTGCATTAGAAGGTAATCCTCAAAAAAGAGGCATTTGTCAGAAAGTTTATACTACTACGCCTAAAAAACCAAATTCTGCTTTGCGTAAAGTCGCAAGAGTGAAACTATCAAATGGTTATGAAGTTATATCTTATATAGGTGGAGAAGGTCATAATTTACAAGAGCATTCAGTTGTTAATATAAGAGGTGGTCGTGTTAAGGACTTACCAGGTGTCCGTTATCATATAGTTAGAGGTTCTGCTGACTGTCAAGGAGTTGCAAAAAGAAATCAAAGTAGGTCAAAATACGGAGTAAAGAAACCAAAAGCTAACGCTGTTAAAAAATAAATATGACGAAGATATTTCAAAGAAAAATTAAACCAGATTATTTGTATAATAGTGAATCTGTTGCTAAATTAATTAATTCCTTTATGTTAGAAGGAAAAAAAAGAACAGCCGAGAAACTTGTATACAAAGCAATAGAGATAGCAAAAGAAGAAATTATACAGAAATACGGAGATATTTCAAAAGGTCTTTCTGAAATTATACTTGAAGCAAGTTCAACTATTCAAATAAAATCTAGAAGAATAGGTAGAACTATATATAAATTTCCTGTGCCTCTTAAAGATACCTCGAGAGTTCAAAAAGGTTGTAAGGGTATAGTAAAAGTTGTAAGATCAAAAACAGGTGAAGCTTATAAGAATCTAGCATCTGAATTAAAACTAATAATAAAAGGTGAGGGCTCCGAGACAGCAAAATTGAAACAAAAAATAGAAGAAGAAGCAAATTCAAATAGAGCATTAGCTTCTGCTTATATGAAGAATTTTGGTTAATTTTTTATGTTGAGTTTAGGAAATATTCTAATCATAGCTTTAATATTCCTTTTTCTATTTGGTGCAAAAAAAATACCACAAATAATGTACGATCTAGGTTTAGGTGTCAAAGCTTTTAAGGATGCTTTAGAAGGAAGAGATTCTCTCTTTACGGTTAACGAAAAGGCTGTAGAGCTAAATAAAAAAAAATCAAGAAAAAATACCATAAAAGAGACGAATGAACCCGAGGTTAAAAAGAGTAAGCTTAAAAAACTTTAAATCTTTTGAAAATGCTTCTTTTGAGATAGAAAATTCAAAACTTATAATAATTGGAGAAAACGGAACCGGTAAAACTTCTATATTGGAAGCTCTTTCTATTTTTAATGAGAATTATATTTTTCATCATTCCTCTGTTTTTAAAGATTTTATTAATTTTAAAGATAACAATCTAGCAGTTTCAATCGAATTAGATTCATTGGAATATCTAGAGGTGAAGATTGAAGATAACAGAAAAAATCTTTCAATTAACGGCAAGAAAATTGCAAGTCCTAGTATTTTTAATAAATATATAAATTTTATAAATTTGAAACCTAAAGATCAATTTGATTTTTTACACAAAGATGTTAAAAGGTCTATTTTTGAAGAATTAATTATAATAAAAGACAACTCCTATAAAGGTTACAAAGCTAAATACCAGTCTTTTGCAAAAGAAAGAATGCAGATTTTGTCAAAAAATATCAATAATATTCTACTTGATAAAATTGAAAATGAATTAATAGAAAATGGCTTAAAAATGCTTCAAATTAGAATGTTAGGAGAATTTAAACTAAAAGATTGTAATTTTTCATTTTCAAAACAAGAAGATGATTTTCTTCTTAACAATCAAGCAAACTCTAATAATATAAAAGAAGTTCTTAAAGCGAACAGACTTTATGATTCAATTTCAAAAAGAATGAAATTAAGTTTTCATAGATTTGAATTTGATATTTTGTTTAAAAAAATATCTTATAATAAATTATCAAATAGTGAGCAAAAAAGATGTATTAATCAAATTTTCGAATTGAATATAGAGTTAGTGAAAGAAAAATATAATAGAAATCCAATTTTATTAATTGATGAATTTGATTCGTTTTTTGACAAAGAGAAGATTAATAATTTCATAGAAATAATTAATAACTATGAAGGGCAAGTTATAATGACCACTCCTTTTATGAGGGAAAATCTATTAACAAATCTAAAAGAATTTCAAATTATTAAATTAGATAATAATAAATTATAATAAGAATTAGCACTGCCTAAAAACTGTTTATAACTCCATAATTCTTTCAAAAAATGAATAAAAATACTGATAACTCAAGCATTTCCTTTTGCTAAATCTGTTTTTCGATTCAATTGTTTTTGAGCAATCTCAATTTTTTATAAACTTCATATCCATCTGCGCATAAAAACCTTATTTTATAAGCCTTTTGAAACCTTAAGGCCATAGGAAAATATACCGAAGAATGTCTATTTCCTTTTGCTAAATCAACA
>JAVKNF010000007.1:0-44182 GCA_031537795.1 Candidatus Deianiraeaceae bacterium
TATATTATTTAAGATCAAGGTCAATTGGCAGAGGAGAAAAAATCAATCAACACACAGCTGAAAAACTTGAATCAATAGAAAAACTAGAAAATGACGAATGTTTAACTTGTCAATAATCTAAAATTAAATAATATTGCAATTACAACGATCTATTGTTTTTTTTATTGTCTTCAGAGTCAACTTTCCCCTCTTTATTTGAAAGTAGCAAAATTCCGAATTCTTTTATTGTAACTCTTTCTGATATTTGTAATACGTTTCCTAAGCTTTTAGAAATTGGGATATCTGGAAAAAATAAATCTTCTGAAAATTGAGAAATTTCTCCTACGCTTTGAGAGATTGGAAATCTTTCATAATTAGAAGAATCAGAAATTTTTTCATTTTGAGATATATTAATTGATTTTTTATTTTTTTGTTTCATTTTCAAAATTCTTAATTCACTAAGTTTCATATTGAAATCTTTACATATAAATTATATATTATATACAAATTAAAATAAATTATAATCTATTAAATAATATTTATTTTTATTATTTTTAGATTAAATCCAACCAATTAATATAATTATTCCATTTTGTTTGATCCTTGAGTCTATAATTGCTTCGATTTTTATTCTATTTTCATAATTTAATATATCAATTAGTTTTTTATTTATCAACCAAATTGAGGCAGGGCAACTTAATAATTTAGTTAAATTTACTAAACATAAATCATCTTTTTCTAAATTTCTAATTAGAGCATCTTTAATCTTATTTATTTTAAAATAATCTATAGTAAAATTACTTAAATCTTCTCCTGACCAAATTTTAGAAAACATCTTGATATTCTCTTTTAAAGTTAAATTTTGCATTAAATTTATTTCTTTAATAAATAATGTATTTTTTTGTAAATAAAAAGATGCTTTTCGATTTTTTTTAATTGATATTCCGTTTAATTTTATATCTCCAAAAAATTTAAAATTTAAACCAGATAATGCATCAAATAATAATTCTAGATTTTCAAAAGTTGTATTAATTGTATAAACTCCGCTTTGAAGAATATTTAGAGAGAAATTAAAATCTTCCTTTCCAAATTTATCAATATTTATGTTTAAATAAGTTTCCACAATTTATATTTATTTATTCTTTGTCTTTCTTGACTCTTTTTTTAAAAACAGATTCCTTTATTATTTCACTTAGAATTCTTTCTTCTTCAAGTTTTCTTTGTTCGTTTATAGGTTTATTTTCTTTAATTAAAGAATTTATTTCATCTCCGCTTAAAGTTTCAAATTCCAATAAATTCTTTGCTAACTTATGTAAATCTTTAATATTGTCTTTCATTATTTTGTTACCTTTTTTATAGCAACGGTCTATAATTTCCTTGACTTCCTTATCGATTAAATCTGCTTTAGAATTGGAAACAAAAAATTTATCATCATTTTCTTGAGAATAACTTAACATTCCAATTTCATCACTTAAACCCCATTTTATGACCATATTTCTTGCAATTTTTGTTATTTGTTGAATATCTGAAGATGCCCCGCTAGTTACTTTTTCTGCTCCAAAAATCATTTCTTCTGCAATTCTGCCGCCCATTGCAACAATTATGTCGGATTCAAGTTTTATTTTAGTATTTGAGTATCTATCATCAGTTGGTAACCTCATAACAAAACCTAAAGCTCCACCTCTAGGAATTATTGTTGCTTTGTGTATAGGGTCGGTCTCCGGCAAGTGCAATGCCAATAAAGCATGCCCGCCCTCATGATATGCGGTTAATTCTTTTTCTTCTTGTTTCATAACAACAGATTTTCTTTCAGAGCCCATCATAATTTTATCTTTTGCATCCTCCATTTCTTGCATCGTTACAATTTTTTTATTCCTTTTTGCAGCTAAAAGAGCACTTTCGTTTACTATGTTTGCTAGATCAGCACCAGAAAACCCCGGAGTACTTCTTGCTATATTTCTTAAAATTACATCAGGAGAGGTTCTAATTTTTTTGCAATGCACTTGAAGAATTTTTGTTCTACCTTCTATGTCGGGTAAGTTTACATAAATTTGCCTATCAAATCTTCCTGCTCTTAATAAAGCTTTATCTAAAACATCTATTCTATTTGTTGCAGCTAAAACAACAATCCCAGAGTTTTCATTAAAGCCATCCATTTCAACTAAAAGCTGATTCAAAGTTTGTTCTCTTTCGTCGTTTCCACCTCCAGCTCCTGTTCCTCTGTGTCTTCCGACTGCATCAATTTCATCTATAAAAATTATACATGGGGCATTCATTTTTGCTTGAGCAAACATATCTCTTACTCTGCTGGCTCCAACTCCTACAAACATTTCAACAAAATCAGAACCAGAAATTGAAAAAAATGGAACTTCAGCCTCGCATGCTATTGCTTTTGCTAAAAGAGTTTTACCTGTACCAGGTTCTCCAACTAACATACAACCTTTTGGAATTCTTCCTCCAATTTCTTGGTATTTTATTGGGCTTTTTAAAAAATCTACAATCTCCACAAGATCTTCTTTCGCTTCGTCTATTCCTGCTACATCTTCAAATTTTATCTTTAAATCTTTTGGCATTATAGCTTTTGCTTTACTTTTGCCGAAACCAAAAGGATTCATTCCGTCCATAAAACCTCCACCAGCTCCCCCAAACCCAGTTTTATCTTTGTCATTTTTTTTTCTAAATAATGGATAGATAAATATATAGGAAAAAAACAAAACAGGAAGCATTGAAAGCAGCCAACCTATAAATCTTGCTAGTTTATCAATAAAGGTTAACTGACTTTCAGAAGAAAAGAAATCGAAATTGATTTTTCTATCTTTCAATTTGTTTATCATTTCTATTGAATAAAAAACTGGTAAATTTGTTTTTATTTTTTTACCGTCCTCTTTTCTTATTTCAGCTCCATCGTTAAAGATTATAACTTGATCTTTGCTATTTTCTTGAATTCCGTCTATTTCTTCAAAAAATTTACTAACTGGGATATTTTCAGGTGCTTTCAAATTTTCTGAAAACATAGTAAAAAATATATTAAAACTTATAAAAAGAATAATTCCAAGTAGTATATTTTTTCTCCCTTTTTTCATATTATTTTTTTTATTTCTAATAATCTAATTTTAAATTTATATTGCAAGTAATTTTTTAAGTTCTAATAAAAAAATTAAATAGAAATGTCGCTGAATGTGTTTGCGTTTATAATACCTTTGTTTGTCTTTCATAAAATAATCATTATTTCTTTGTTCGTTATTTTTATTTCTTTTTATTATTTTTTTTACTTCAAAAAGTTCCTTATTTTAGATCTCAAAATTTTCTTTAATAAAAATAGACTGTTTTTATTTTTAATATTTTCTCTCTTTCTATCATTCTTTTTTGGTTTATATAATTTTAATTACGGCAATAAAGAAATTTATATACCTACTTTTCTTTATACAACTAATAAATTATTTGTTTTATTTGCTTTCTCCTATCTATTTTTGAACTTCTTGGAAAGAATTTTTACAGAAGAAAAATCCACCAAATTTATGAAATATTTATTTATAGGTTTTATTTTTGCTATGCCAATAATATTTATAGAATGGAAAACAAGTTTTATAATTCAGCGGATTTTTAAATTTAAAACTATAGGTTATTATAAGTTAAATGTCGGAATTGATTGTTATGCTGTTTTATCTTTTTTATTTTATTTATTTTTTAAAAATAAATCTCATAAAATAATGTCTTATATTTCAATTTTAATAGGTTATTCTATTGTTTTATTAGGTATGAAATTTATTAAAACAAGTTATACTTCTTTATTTTTTCTCATTATTGCCACTATTCTTGAAATTCTGCAAAATATATTAAAAAATAAGACTAGAATTTTAAATAGAGTGTTAGAATTTAGTTTGCAATTTCTTTTTTTATCACCTTTTCTATTTTATTTTATTAATATAAATTGGTTATTTAATAATTTTAGATTTCTTTTTAAAGAAAGTTTAGTGCATAGAATTATAATTTGGCATGAATCTTCAAAGTTGTTTTTCACAAAAATACCTATAATAAATATTATTTTTGGTTCTGGTCCTTATTCTTACAGATTTTTAACAGAGAAATTCCCTCAAATTGTTCATTATAATCTTGATTCTTTTGTATATCATCCTCATAATTTTGCACTTGAATTGCTTATGGAAGTTGGTTATTTTGGTTATTTTATTTTTGGAGTTCTTATTTTAAAATTGTTTAGAAATCTTAAAGATTCTAATCATAAAATACTTTTAATCTCATTATTGATAATACCTTCAATCTCGCATTCAATTTGGTCTTCTTGGTTTCTTTATTTTACAGTTTTTACTCTTGCTGTTTATAAAATATCGTTAAAGGCTTCTGATTTTACTTTGAAAAATGAATACAGATAACATCAAGACAAATCTAGAGAATATTTCTGAAGATATATTAAAAATCAAATCAAAAATTAAAGAACAGAGTCTTCTTATTTTAGAAGATAAAGATAAAAAAAAACCAAACAAGAGTTCGAAAGTCTTCTTTATTGATTTTACTTACAATACAGTCGCTTCTGTAATTATTTTTTTTACATTAAAGAGTAATTTTTCTATTTTCTCGAAAAATAACTTGATAATGGCTTTACTTTTAATTATTTTAGTTATTTCAAGTTTGTATCTATCATTAAAAAAATATGCAATCAATTAATCCGATGCATCAGTTTGAAGTTAAAAAACTCTTTTCTGTTTCTTTTTTTGATTATTTTCATTTTTACATAACTAATGTTACTTTTGTTTTTAGTGCAGTTATAGGGACGATTTTTATAGCAGGTTTTTTATTTAAATATAAAAAGAGAATTATGCCTAATAAATTCCAAGTTGCAATCGAAAATTTCATTGAATCCATTTATATTTTAATTGATGTTAATTTAGAGGGGCATGCTAAAAAGTTTTTAAATTACATATTTTCGATTTTTGTTTTTGTTCTGATTTTAAATTTATACGGATTAGCTCCTTTCAGTTTTGCTGTTACAAGTCATCTATCTGTTACAATTACAGTTGCTTTATTGGTTTTTATTTTAACATTATTCATTTTGATAAAAAGAAAGGGCGTTAAATTTCTTGGAGCATTCATTCCTCACGGGACACCTATTTTTATGGCTCCATTAATATTTATTCTGGAATTTTTTTCTTTCTTTATTAGACCGGTCAGTTTATCTGTTCGTTTAGCTTCAAATATGATAGCAGGACATGTTCTAGTTGAAATTATAGCAATTTTTGTTATTATGTTAAAATATTTAGGTTTTCTACCTTTTTTCTTTCTTTATTGTATAACTTTAATGGAAATAGGTGTTTGTTTTTTGCAAGCTTATATTTTTACAATTTTTACCTGTGTTTATATTAATGAAGCTTATTCACACTAATATAAGAGAATTTAAGAATTAATTAGATTTTAGAATTAACTCTCCGTATCTAGCACAAGAAATTAAGAAAAACAGATTAAAAAGAAGAGAAATAATAATTGGCAATTTATGCTTTTTCATTAATTTTTAATTGATTACTTTGCTTTTATTTTAATTCCTACAGAACTATTCAATTCAAGAGAACTTAATTTTTCAACAGTCTGCTTGTTGACATTTTTTATTATTAATAAAGCTTTATGTGTAACGATATGGAATTTTTGCATATGTTTTTTGTGAATAAAAGGAGATCTTAACAAAGTTAAGGTTTTGCATTTTATAGGAAACGAAACTATTCCACTTGGAACTGATCCTGATGCTGTAGCACAATCAGATATTTTATTAAAAGCTGAAGATAATTCTTCATAAGAAAAACTCTCAAATTTTATTCTTAAAGTTATAGGTTTAGCAGATTCTTCCGGCATTTATCAGAACAAAATATCAGAAATAATTAATTGTCAAGAAATTATTTCACCTTGACTTTATGAAATTTAAAATTAACTTATTTATTATTTCATTTATTATGTTTACTTTAGACCAATTACCTTACCAAAAAACAGCTCTAGAGCCTTATATTTCAAGTAGAACATTGGACTTTCATTACGATAAGCATCATCAAGGTTATTGTAATAACTTAAATAAATTAATTACTGGAACAGAATTCGAAGGAAAAACAATTGAAGAGATTATTCTTTCAACTTATCAAAATCAAGAAACAGTTGCAATTTATAATAACGCAGCTCAAGTATGGAATCATACATTTTATTGGAAATCATTAAAAAAAGGAACTTCTTATGATGATGTTTCTGAAAAATTAAAATTTGAAATTATAAAAAAATATGGAAATGTTGATAATTTTTTAGAAGAATTAAAAAATAATGCCATATCTCAATTTGGTTCTGGTTGGGCTTGGGTAGTTTGGAATAAGGGAAGAAACGGAGGTGAAATTGATATAATAAAAACAGCAAATGCTTTAAACCCTATGAATTTAGGTTTAATACCTTTAATTACAATGGATGTTTGGGAGCATGCCTATTATTTGGATTATCAAAATAATAGAGCTTTATACATAGAAACCTTTTTAAAAACTCTTTTAAATTGGGCTTTTTTAAATGAAAATTTTAATAAAGCAATAAAATCGGAAAATATATAAAACTTATGTCAAGTAAAGTAACTTTATTGGAAGCAGATCCAAAACACCCTCAACCTTATAGGCCTTTGCTTTACCCTTGGGCTTATGAAGCTTGGAAACAGCAACAGCAAATGCATTGGTTGCCTGAAGAGGTTTCTATGTCTGACGATATAAATGATTGGAAGAATAAGTTAAATGATGGAGATAGATCTTTTTTAACAAACATCTTTAGGTTTTTTACCCAAGCAGATATTGATGTTCATGATTGTTATTTAAGAAAATATTCTAGTGTCTTTAAACCAATTGAAGTTGGAATGATGTTGTCTGCTTTTGCAAATATGGAAACAATTCACATTGAAGCCTATTCATTTTTAATTGAATCTTTGTCAATGCCGGATGATATTTATTTAGAATTTTTAAACTTCAAAGCTATGAAAGATAAACACGATTATCTTTCTAATTTTGATACAAAAAAGAAAGAAGGTATAGCTAAGACGTTAGCAATGTACGGTGCTTTTACTGAAGGTCTGCAATTATTTTCTAGTTTTGCACTTCTTTTAAATTATACAAGGCATGGTCTTATGAAGGGTATGGGACAGATTATTACTTGGTCATTTAGAGATGAAACTTTACATACTAAATCTATCATTAAATTGTTTAAAGAATTAATAATTGAACACCCTGAACTTTGGAACGAAGAGGTTAAATCTGAAATTTACAAAGCATGTGCGACAGTTGTTCATTTTGAAGATGCTTTTATTGATTTATGTTTTAGTTTGTCTGGAGAATCTATAAGAAATTTAAATAAAGAAGATGTAAGAAGGTACATTAGGTATTTAGCAGATAGAAGACTTATGCAATTAGGTTTGAAAGAGATTTATATGATTGAAGCAAATCCACTTCCTTGGGTTGATGAGATTACTTCTAATGTAGAATTTGCAAATTTCTTTGAAGCAAGAGTAACTGAATATAGCAAAGCTGCAACAACTGGAACTTGGGACGACGCTTTTGAAGAATAGTTTTATTGAAATTATGCACAGCAAAGTTAAACATCAAATGTTCAAAGTTGCTAGTCTTTTTACTGGGGTTGGAGGGATTGATTTAGCGTTTCAAAATGCTGGCTTTAAAATTGAATGGGCAAACGAGATTGATAATAAAGCTTGTGAGACCTATTCTAAAAACTTTAAGCATAAAATAATTTGTGATGACATAAAAAATTTAAAAACAGAAAATTTATCAAAAGTAGATATTTTAACAGGTGGCTTTCCTTGCCAAGCATTCTCAATTGCAGGTCATCAAAAAGGATTTTCAGATGAAAGAGACTCTCTTGTTTTTGAATTATTAAGAATTGTAAAAGATTTAGAGCCAAGAGTTCTGTTTTTAGAGAATGTAAAAAATTTAAAATTACATCAACAAGGAAAAACTTTAAAGCATATTATCAATGCAATTGAAAAACTAGGCTTTAAAATAAAATATCAAGTCTTAAACATTTGTGAATACTCAAATATTCCACAAAATAGAGAGCGTGTCTATATTATATGTTTTAAAAATGAAAGTGATTATAGTAATTTTGAGTTTCCTAAAAAAGTAAATAAAAGACTATCTATTCAAGATATTTTAGAAAAAAATGTAAGTGAAAATTTTTATTACAATAAAACAAAATATTATGAACTTTTAAAACAAGAAATGAAAAACAATAATACTTGTTATCAATGGAGACGACAATATGTGCGAGAAAATAAAAATAATTTATGCCCTACATTAACCGCAAATATGGGGACTGGCGGACATAATGTTCCTCTTGTTTTAGATAATGATATAAGAAAATTAACTCCTCGTGAATGTGCGAGATTGCAAGGGTTTCCTGATAGTTTTGAGTTACCAAAGGATTTACCAAATTCGGCACTTTATAAACAAATGGGTAATAGCGTAAGCGTTCCAGTTGTTGAGCAAATTGCAAAAAATATTTTAATTGCTTTAAATTCTTAATATGTCACATAAAAAATGGGTTATAAACCTTACAAATATTGATAATGGTATTTTCAGAACTATGAATGGCAATGCCGACGAAATGATTGCAATCGGTCGTGTTATTAAGGCTGGTTTTCCTTGCTCTCGTGTTGATGTTACAAATGCAAAATATGATGTTATACTTGATATTGGCGGTTGCCGAAAATTATTACGAATTCAAATAAAAGGAACTGGCACGGATTCAATTGGCTTTACTGGTGGTTATAGAAGTGGCAAACAGATTTCAAGAGAGGCTCCTAGTAGAGCATATAAATATACAGAAAAAGACTGTGATTTAACCATTGGAATTGATACAAACAATGGTGAATGTTATATAATACCTGCAGATATTGAACCATGGGGAAATACAAGAAAATTAGTTCATTTACAAGATTATAAAGAAAATTGGAATATTTTAATTGAACTAGCTAAAGATAAATAGCGGCAATAAATATATAATTCTTTTAATAGCAATAAATTTTGCTTCCTTAATTTAATATTTTATTCTTATAATAAATATTATGGGTTCTTTAATAGGAGGATTAACAGGTGGGGAGCTAGGAAGTTTTGGTAATAGTTTTATACAAAAGGCAATTTCTTCAAGTGGGGATAAGCAGTTATCTCAATTTATAAATTTTAATCCACAACAATATTTACTAAATTCTATTTTTAAACAACAATCTAGTGATCAAATTTTATTAAAAGATATTAACTTGCAAAGCTCAACATATAACAAGATTATTCCTGAAGTTTTCGGGTCTGTTAGAATCGCCGGGAATATTATCTGGAGTTCTCCAATTTATACCGAGAAAATTTATCACGAAGCTCAATTTGGTAAGAGTTTTTCAGCACAAGGGAATTATGAAACAAAAGTATATGCGTCTTTTGCAATTGCAATATGTAAAGCTCCTATTTCTTCATTAAATGCAATTTATGCAGATGATGTACTTTTAGATATAGGTATAAATAATGTTTCTATTTATCTAGGTTTAGACAATCAAATAATAGATTCAACAATTCAAAGTTATTTTTCAATAGGTTCTGTGCCAAATTTCCAAAATATTGTTTATGCGGTATTTACAAATTTTAATTTAGCAAATTATAATAATAGAATACCTAATTTTACATTTGATGTCACTAATAATCTAAAAACAGAAGATACAGTTCAAAGTTTAGTCAAGGCAATTAATATAATACCAGGGAGCGGTGAATTTGTTTATGATACGATTCCGCAAGAAAAATTAAACGGAGAATGGGTTTTTGGTAAATTTTTTACAAAATCTAGGTCTTTTATTAATAAATTTACTTCAGATAATTCAAATTCTGTCACAAGTATAAATAATTTATTAAATACATTTCCTAATCTTGAATGGGTTTCAATTGTTATATGTTGGTTTGGAGATAATATGAATGCTGGACTTTGCAATGTATACCCAGCTTGTGAATTTCAGAATGGCATAACAAACCCTGATGAGTGGTCTGTAGGAAATTTTAATAGAAATAACGCCAGAACTGTAGGCATAGATAAAAATGGAAATATTAGATACGGCGGCACTCCAGCTGATATTTCTATTGTAAGATTCGTTCAAGAATTAAAAAATAGAGGATTAAAAGTAACAATATATCCAATGTTAATGATGGATGTCGATGGAAAACCTTGGAGAGGTAGACTTAAAGCTAATTCTTCTGCTGATATAAATGCATTCTTCTCTAAATATAATAATTTTATTCTTCATTATGCTAATCTTCTAAAAGATAATGCAGATGCTCTTATTATTGGCTCTGAAATGGTAGGCTTGACAAGCTTTCAAGAAAATAATAATTATTATGCTGTTGATAATCTTATAAATTTAGCTCAAGCTATAAAAGGAATTCTTAAATTGAATGCAATTGTTACTTATGCCGCAGATTGGTCCGAATATCATCACGATGAACTAGGTAATTATAATTTAGACAAGCTCTGGGCTTCAAATTATATAGATGTTATCTCGATAGATGCGTATTTTCCTTTAACTAATAAAAACCAAAGTACATATCAAGAGTTAGAGATTATAAATGGCTGGAATTCAGGCGAAGGTTATGATTTTTATTATGAAGATTCTGTCAATAAATTGAATTCAAAACCCTTAAAACCTGAATGGGCTTGGAAGAATATAGAATATTTTTGGAGTAATTATCATTATAAAAAAGACGGAACAAAAACAGAGTGGGTTCCAAAGTCCAAAAAAATTTGGTTCACAGAGTATGGCTTTCCTTCTGTTGACTGCTGCACTAATCAACCTAATGTTTTTTATTCTCCTACAAGTTCAGAGTCTAATTTTCCACATCTTTCAGAAGGAGTTATAGATTTCAAAGCACAATCTGTTGCAATTTCAGGAACTGAAAAAAAATGGTTAAATTCAGAAATAGTTGATTTAAAATTTTTATATTGTTGGGAAATAAGACCTTATCCAGCCTTTCCTGCTTTAACTGATGTATGGGCTGATTGTAGTACTTGGAGATTCAGTCATGTAGTTAACGGAAAGATTGGAACTCAAGATATTCAAAATGTTTTAAATAAATTATGCATAGAGAGCGGTTTAGAATTAGAAGAATTTGATACTTCTTTAATACAGAATACTATTACAGGTTATGTTGTGGAGCAAAAATCAACAGCCCTTTCTGCAATAAAAATGCTGGGTTTGGTTTATAATTTTGATATCTGTTCTCAAAATGGGAAATTAATTTTTAAAAAAAGAACAGACTGCAATATTAATATTATAGATGAGGGTGAAATTATATTAAATAAAAATAATTATACAATAGAATCTAGAACTATTTCTAAAACAAAAATCACAGATAGAATAGATATTCTATTTTTAAACATAGAAAAAAACTACACAGTTGGAACAATAACAGCGAAAAGAGAGAATTCTGAAAATAAACAACCTTACTCAATAAAAATACCTATAGCGATTACAAAACAGGAAGCTATAAATATTGGTTGGAGGATTTTACAAGAGATGGAAGAAAATACAGAATATTATAAAATAATTCTGCCTGAAAAATTTTCTTTCCTGCAAACTTTAGACTTTATCAAAATAATTAACACTGAAAATAACAAAGATATTTATTTTCAAATAGAAGATATAGTTTTTAAAAACAATTTAACGATTGAGGTGTCTGGCTTCTCTAAGATAGAAAGTAACAATTATATAAATTTAGAAAAAGATACAACAAAGCAAATAAATTTTGAAACAATTAAGACAATAGCAAGAACAGACTTCCAAATATTAGATATTTATAATTTTTCAAATGAATGTCAAAATGACGGAATATATATTTATTTGCCGATATCTTCTAGTGATTCGAATTGGAAAGGAGCAAGTGTGTATGTTTCTGAAAATGATGAGAATAACTATAAGCTAGTTTCAAATCTAACAAAACTTAATACTATAGGGAGGGTAAAATCTGATACTTCTCAATTTAACAATAAAAGTTCATTTTTTATAGATAAACAGAGTTTAATTTCAGTCGTTTCATTTGGTAGAAATGAATACAGTAATAGAAATGAAGATCAATTTCAACAATTCAAACAATTAGCATTAATCGGTAATGAAATAGTAGCTTTTAAAGATTATAAACAAGTTGACGAACATGAATTTCAAATTTCTTATTTTAGACGAGGTTTATTTAATACAGAAAATGAAATTCAAAACCACGGCAACGGAGAAAGTTTTATAATCTTAAATGATGCAATAAATAAAATAAAATTACCCTTTAATTATATAGATAAAACAATCTTTGTAAAAGTTGTTTCTTTTAACCAAAATATTAATGACGTTTCGTCGAAGTTTATAAAAATTCAAGGAAATAGCATCAAGAATTTTAATTCTCTTTATTTATCAAAAAATATAAATTCAAATAATGATATTATTTTAAATTGGTACCCTAGAAATAAAATTAAAAAACCTAGTATTATAAATTTTCAAAACAGGCAATTTATTTTAACAATTTATAATAAAGATATATTTATTAGA
Organism: Candidatus Deianiraeaceae bacterium; assembly: GCA_031537795.1. Taxonomy (GTDB): domain Bacteria; phylum Pseudomonadota; class Alphaproteobacteria; order Rickettsiales; family Deianiraeaceae; genus JAVKNF01. Next base: position 12,575 of record JAVKNF010000007.1, read on the forward strand.
AAATTAAATTTAAACTCTAATCAATATATTTACAAAAATTCAGATCTAATAGCAGATTATAATAATTTTAATGATGCAAATTTTGTAGTTGAAGAGAAGATAATTTTATGAAAATTATATTGATTTTTAATCACCAGTTATCAGAATGATAGATCTTATAAACCTTTAATAATAAGAGTTTGGTAGAATAGATTGTATAAATAATTGAAAAAGCTTGTAAATAGTAAATAAATCTTATACAATTTAAACGTGTATAATGTATGAACATAAAAACAGAAAAAAAAAGTGAATTAAAACCTATTTCTTCATCTCAAATAAGTAATTCTTTTATTTTTGATACTAGACCTGACAGAATAGCATCTTTCAGAAAATTAGTAAGTGAAGAGAGGGCTATTGAAAAGATTAAAGAAATAAATATAATAGATCAAAAGAATAACTCTATTACCAAATTATCAACAGTAGCTGGCAGAAATAAAATTCAATCGTTAATCGATCAAAAGAAATACACAGCAACAGAATATACTTTAGAAGATGATTTATCTAACATTGAGAATTTTCTTAGAAAGGCAGAAATTCTAAAATATAAAGAATTTGCAGAAAGAAAAGATTCAGACTTGGCAATATATGATAATTTTAAAGAGTTATATAATGGGGATTTTCATTTAGCTAATTTTGAAATAAACGGTTACAGTTTTCAGCTTAAAAAGGATAGAAGTGTTCTAATTAAAACTCCTTATGATCTATCTTATAAAGATGCAAGTTTTGAACAAAAAGGACTTTTTTTTAAGACTTGCTTCGGTATCGATATCAATACAGAAGACGTTGCATCTATTGAAGATCTTTTGAAAGAAAAATTTAATATATTATGTGAAAATATATTATTAAAAGCATACAGAACAAATAAAATAATTAAAAAATGGATTGATGCAGAGAGAGTTCTTTTTAATTCTAGACAAATGAGAGAAAAAAAAGGACGGATTATAACTCAACAGGATAAGATTATTTCTAAAGATATTAATTTTCAAGTTGATTTACGTGCAGAGCGCTTGGCCTCCTTTTTACGTGATAGAGCATTAGATGTTATAAAAGAAGTAAAAGGAACGCCAAAAAATATGAATATGAATGATTTTATTATACTAAACTCTGATTTATCTGAAAATGAAATAAAAAATAACCCAGAATTATTAGATTTTTATTTGAATATTGAAAAATTAAATATTACAGATAAAGAAGGTAATGTATATTGTAAGACAGCCCCTAATATTTTTGACAGAGGATTAATTGAGTTCATAGGATCTTTTTATAAAATCTCATTGAAAAATGAAGAAGATAGAAACATACAGAAAGAATATTCTAGAGCTGTTATGGTGAAAAGAGATCGTTTTAGAGAAGAAAAACTTCAGAATACCGATCAATGGAATAAAATGGACATGGAAGACATTGTTTCTTCTATTAGAGATGCAGTGGGTAATATTGATGTAAAGATTTTTGGAAGAGATCTTGGTGGTAATTCCCCTACATTAATTTTACTGGAAGTGATAAATAAGATACAAATAGAATATAATTTATTTAATAACCCAGATTATATAGGTGGAGGCGCAGGTTTGAGATATATGAAAGTTAATCATAAACGAGAATTATTATCTTTATTAAGAAAACACTCTTATTTTGATAAGATAGATAATGATGCAGATTTATTGAAAGCTGTATCAGAAATATCTGCATCATTTCAAAAAGAAATGAAATCTCTAACTACAACAGATAAAAGAAGTTATATTGATAAAGATAATAATAAAATGAAAGGAGCGCTTCGAACATATAGAGCTGCGGATATTTATTTTAAATACAAAGGACTTTTAAATACCAATGTAAAAAGTCTTGAATTAAAAGTATCAGAATCTTCGAGACCTATCAATAATTTTAGCCCAAGAAATAATGGAAATGATAATTACGAACTCCCTAAACCATCTTCGAATCATATAGACCCTCATAGCAATAATGATGAAGGAAAACTAGAAGGTGAAAATGAAGATGAAGGATTTTCTTATTTTACACCTCTCATGAAAAGAGACTCAAATTCTGAAAAATTTAAAAGTCCAAAGGTCGATAAAATAGAACATCCGAATCTCGATTTAAAGATAGATAATCTTGAAGAAGATGATAATTATTCCATATGTTCCATAGAAGACAGAGATGAACAACAAGATACAAATATAGATAGAGAGTTTCTTCGTTACAATCAAGAGGGTTCTAATAGAGAAAGTAATTCTAAAATTAAACCTGTATCTTCAACTAGAATAAATAATTGGCTTAGGCGTTGATCTATTTATTCATATTAACAAAAAATTCTTCATTGTTTTCAGACTTTTTAAGTCTGTCAATGAAGAATTCCACAGCATCTTTTGTTTGATTTGTTGTTATGTTTTGGCTATCTCCAATTTTCTGGTGCAAGAACCTCTTTAAAATCCATTGTTTTTGCAATCTTTCACTTGTAAGCATTTCTTCTTCTTTTCTTGTGCCAGATTTGAATATATCTATAGAAGGGAAAACTCCTCTTTCTGATAATTTTCTATCTAATACAATTTCACTGTTTCCTGTTCCTTTGAATTCTTCAAAAATTACTTCGTCCATTTTTGAACCAGTGTCAACTAAAGCCGTCGCAATTATTGTTAAAGAGCCTCCAAATTCTATATTTCTTGCTGCTCCGAAGAACCTTTTTGGTTTTTGAAGTGCATTTGAGTCGACACCCCCAGTTAAAACTTTCCCAGAAGAAGGCGCCGTTGCATTATAAGCTCTCGCGAGTCTAGTAATTGAATCCATTAAAATCACAACATCTTTGCCATCTTCAACTAATCTTTTTGCCTTTTCTATTACAATTTCTGCTAATTCTACATGTCTATGTGCTGGTTCGTCGAAAGTTGAACTTACAACTTCTCCTTTAACAGAGCGAGACATTTCCGTGACTTCTTCAGGTCTCTCATCCACAAGCAAAACTATTAATTCGACTTCTGGGTGGTTGTCGTTTATTGCATGAGCAATGCTCTTCATTAAAACAGTTTTACCTGTTCTAGGAGGTGCAACAATTAAGGCTCTTTGCCCTTTACCTAAAGGGCAGATTAAATCTATAACTCTTGGAGCTATTTCACCTCTTTCACTGAAGTCAAATTTAAATTTTTCTTGAGGAAAAAGTGGAGTTAAGTTTTCGAAGTTGATTTTATCTGTAATTTCATTTAATTTTTTATTATTTATTGTTTCAATTCTTGCTAAAGCGAAGAATTTCTCCCCTTTTTTTGGGTCTCTTGCGTAACAGGTGATTTTATCTCCCATTCTTAAGCCGTTTTTAGCAATTTCTTTGATTGAAATATATATATCGCAAGCAGAACTTGCATAATTGTATTCTTTATATTTTATTACTCCGAAATTTTGATTCACAATCTCTAAATATCCTTCTATAAAAACACCTTCTCCTATTTCGGCCGCTTTTTTCATAATATTAAAAACAATATCACTTTTGAGCATTCTATTAAGAGATTGAATTTCGTATTTTTTTGCAATTTCAGATAATTGACTAAAGGAAGAGTTTATAAGTTCTTTTACATTTAAAACTTTTTCAGTATTTACTATAAAATCTTCGTTGTAGTTATTATTTTGTGTATTTTCGTTAGCTTTTTGATAATTTTTATTATTAGGGTTTTGATGACTCGAATGTCTAAAATTATTTTTAAAAGGAGAATTTAATGTTTGATTTACTTGATTATTATTAGAGTTTTGAGTTAACACTTCTTCTGTTTTTGTTTTGTTTTTCTCTAGATCTTCATTTTTTGCCTTATGCTGTACATCCATTGGGATTTCAGGGAATTCTTCACCAATTTGCTCGTCTATTTTTATTTTTTCAGTTTTTCTTCTATTTTCTTCTTTGAAATTAAGTTTTTCTTCTATTTTTACTTCTTGAGAGTTATCATTTGTTGCTTCACTTTTGTTAATTTTTAAAGTTAATTTTTTTCTTTTAACTTCAAGTTTATTCTCTTGTAGAATATCTTGTTTTATTTCCCCTGTCATAATTGATTAGATTTATATTGAATTATTTTATTTTAGATCAAATTAAAAAATCTACAATATGTCTATTTCTTAACAATTTATTGTCAAGTTTTTTATTTGATTTATTTGACTTTATTATAATTTTATTATATAATTTAAGAGTTGAGGTTTTTATGTCTAGTTTTCTTTCAAATAAAGATACTTTTTCAGAAAGTTGTAAAGAAGATATAAATAAAATTAAAGAAGAATTTGAAAAAGAACCTGATAAATTTATAGATAGACTGGAAAGCATTCTCGAGGAAAATATGATTGAAGGCAGGGAATTAACAGAAGAAGAAAGACATAAAATTATAAATTTTTTATCTCTTTTGGGAGCAGACCAAATTAATAAAATAAAACAAATGTTAAAAGATCTAGCTGAAAGAAAGATAAATGAAGCAAAAACAAAAATAGATCTAGCTGGGCATCAATATAGAATTCTTGAAAATATTAATCACCGAATAAAAGAAGAATTAAGAAAAATAGCTTTAATGGAGAAGTACAAGCAATTAGTTAAGGAATCAAAACATCAATCAAGCCAGATTAGTTTTTAGGTTTCTCTTTGATATTGTCAAAATTAAAATTGTTAATGTTATTAAAATTGTTAAAACTAAAAATATTCCGTTGTAGATTTTAAATTGCCCAATTGTCATATCAAATATTATTATAAAAATAGATATAAAAAAACTAATAAAAGACATAACTATAGCTCTGTGTTCTGCTTTTATGTTTTTTTGAATTGCATCTGTTTGTTTTATGCTAAAAATTGTGTAGGCTATGTAATAAAAAAGTACAGAATATAAAATAGAGAATCTGTTTTTAAAAATAACAAAATTAAGTAAATAAATAAAAGAAATTAAAACTAAATATAAGTATTTATAATATTTATTGAAAAATTTATTTTTTACGAATAAATAAACCCCAGAATTTATCAATATTTTAAAAAATGAAAATATACCGGTTATGATAGCTATTTTCTCTTTTGAGAATCCTAAATCGAGCATTAAATTATAATTGAAGTCTATTGAAAATATATAAAAGGCTTCCATTAAGACAAGAAGTAAGAATTCCGGAATTTGTTTTTTATAAATTAATAAATCTTTTGATTTGAATAGTTTTTCTGTTTTTTCTTCTGTTTTATTTTTTTGTTTATCATTTTTAATTAAAAAAGCCAAAAATAAAGAGATAAAATAAATTAATATTTGCCCCAGAATTACTTGCTTTACATTTAATAAACTTGAAAAGAATGCGGCTAATGCAATTGATAAATTCTGAAATGCATATAAAATTCCAAGAAATTTTGGATATTTATCTTTATTTTTTGTTTCTATTTGATCATAAAGCATTGCTTCTAAATTCCCGAAAAAACAACTTAAACACATTCCCCAAAGGAACATACTCACAAGAAATATTTCAAAACAGGGTTTAAATAACCAAGTTGAAAGAAATAATATTCTTGTTATTTGTGAAATTATAATTAAATTTCTCCTCCCGAATAGGTCAGCTATAAAACCGCTAGGAATATCAAAGATCATTTTCCCAAATTGCAGAGCGGAAAGTATAATTGCAATTTGAGCTATTGATATGTTATTCTCCTTGAAGAAATATGTGTAAAGAGGGTAAATAATGCCAAAGTCATTAATTAGAACAAAAGCAAGTATATATTTTATATTTTTAGTCAAGATTTAATAAAAAACTAATCAAATTTTCTTGATAAAAAATATTAATTGCAAGATTTTTCTTGAAAAATAAATTAAAGCAATTACTCTTGCGAGAGATGTCAAAGATTAAAAAGATATTAATTGCTAATCGTTCTGAAATCGCAATAAGAATTGCCAAAACTTTAAAGAAAATGAATATAGAGTCTCTCTCTATTTATTCAGATGTTGACAGAAATATGCCTCATAGAAGATTTGGCGATTTTAATATAGAATTAAAAGGAGATACTACAGAGGAAACTTATTTAAATATACAGCAAATTATACAGATAGCAAAAGATAATAATGTAGACGCTATTCACCCAGGTTACGGTTTTTTGTCCGAGAAAAGCTATTTTGCGAAAACTGTTGAAGATGCGGGTATAATATTTATAGGCCCTAATTATAAATCAATAGATGCAATGGGGGATAAAATCAATTCCAAGAAAACAGCAAAAGAATGCGGAGTACCTTTAATTCCTGGTTTTATAGGTGAAATAGAAAGCGAAGAGCATCTCTATAAGATAGCAGAAGAAATTGGTTTCCCTGTAATGATAAAGTCAAGTGCTGGAGGAGGGGGTAAAGGAATGAGAATAGCAAGAAAAAAAGAAGAGCTGTATGATTTCTATCAAATAACGAAATATGAAGCCTTAACAAATTATAAAGATGATAGATTGTTTCTTGAAAAATACATAGAAAATCCTAGACATATAGAGGTGCAAATTTTAGGAGATAAATTCGGTAATATTGTCGCTCTAGGAGAAAGAGAGTGCTCGATTCAAAGATTTAATCAAAAAATCATAGAAGAGTCCCCAAGTTCTTTTGTGAGTGAAAAATTAAGAGAAAAATTATACGAAAGTGCTGTTAAATTAGCAAAATCTGTCGGCTATTATTCAGCTGGAACTATTGAATTTGTAATGGATCAGGCAGAGAATTTCTACTTTTTAGAAATGAACACAAGATTACAAGTTGAACACAGAGTTTCTGAATTTGTAAATGGAAATATTGATTTAGTTGAGTTGATGATTAAAATAGCAGAAGGAGAAAAATTACCTTTTAAACAAAAAGAGATACAATTAATTGGACATGCAATTGAATGTAGAATTTGTGCTGAAAACCCTTATCAAAACTTTATCCCTTCAACTGGAAAAATTACTCATTATTATCAACCAAATGAATCTTTTTACAATAATGAAGTGAAGATTGATATGGGTATTGAAAGTGGTTCTGTAGTTTCATCTTTTTACGATGCAATGATAGGAAAAATAATCACTTACGCTTCCACCAGAGAGATTGCTATTCAGAAGATGAGAAAGGTTTTAAATGAAATTGAAATTGAAGGAATTATAACAAATATTGATTTATTACAGTCTATTTTAAAAAATGAGAGTTTTTTGATAGGTAAGACATACACAAGTTTTATAAACACAGAATATCCGAATGGTTTCAAGTTTCAGAAAATTGAAAACGTAGAACAATTAAATTTTTTAGCTGCTTTTTTGATTATTTATTTAAAAGAGCAAGTAAATTCATTTAGTAATTTAGTCAATAAAGATTTGAAATATTTAAATGTGCAAGATTTATCTGTTCTCATAGAAGACAAAGAATATAAATGTGCTATTTTAAATTATGATGAAAACTCAATTAGTTTTAGTTATTCTTCTTCTGAATTTACTTTTAAATATGATTATTTTTTAGGCAATAGAAGGATTGAATTATTTAATAAAGATTTACGAGTTGTAATTCAAATGAAAAAAGACCAAAATATAATTGACTTAAAAAGCAACGGTTTGACAGCTAGAGGTTTTGTAATGAAAGAGCAATTCTCTCATTTATATCATATCTTGCCAAAGAATATACATTCTAAATCGAAAAATATACTTTCTCCTTTAAATGGAAAGATCAAAAAAATTAAAGTTAAAGAAGGAGACGTTGTTTTAGTGGGGGATGTATTGTTTCATATAGAAGCAATGAAAATGGAAAATCAAATAAAAGCTGAATTTGATTGTAAAATTAAAAAAATTTACATAAAAGAAGAGGAAGTTATAAAAGCTAAATCAATTGTTATTGATTTATTCTCTGAAAATAAAGACTAAAACATTAAAATGGCGGTTGAATTTCAGATTCTTTGTGATTTTTCAGGTAAAAAAAGCAATACAACTTTTTATATAGGAAAACCCCAAAAAGGAAATCATCCAATTAAACTCCAAAGTCAATGGTTATCATCCAACAAAAGTGGAAGTGTTCCTGATGAAGTTCAGAAAAGTATAACAGATTTATATGAGATGTCAGAGAAAAATGGTTTAGATTTTGAGCAATTATGTAGTCATGCTTTTTCATCAGCTGGTAAAAATTCTCAATCTATCAGAGGTGGAAATGGTTTTACCTCAAATAGAATAGGTGAAGAGTGGAAAAAATATGCAGATGAATTTATACAAAAAGAGCAGGGTGTGTCTAATTCCAATCAAATAAATAAAGAAGAGAATTCAAATAATAAAACATCAGAGAAAATTATCGAAATTCAAGAAAATAATAAGTCTTTAATTAATAAGAAAAAAATAGAGGATGTTGAAGTGCAAGAGCAAAATGATAAACCTAAAATAGAAAACACGGAAACAGAGACTCAGAAAAATGAAAGCTTTTTAGAAAGAAATAATTCTTCTAGAAACACAAGCGCAAAACTCTCTGTGGATTCAAGTAAAAGTGCTTACGGAGAAGATTTGGATATGATTTAAGAAGCTTCTTTTTTAATTTGTTGCTCTTCTAAAGCTTTATGAAATTCTAAAATCTGTTTATTTTTATATTTAATTTTATGATTTTTACTGGATATAGATTCTTTGTCTATTATAACAGATTCTACATTTTTTAGATCAGGCAAATGAAACATTAAATCATTTAGGATTTCCTCTATTATATTCCTTAATCCTCTTGCTCCAGTTTTTCTGCTCATTGCCTGTTCTGCAATTTTAAGAATTGCTTCTTCTGAAATTTCTAAATTTATATCATCTGCTTTGAATAAAGCTGAATATTGTTTTATAAGAGCATTTTTCGGTGTTTTTAATATTGAGATTAAATCTTCTATTTCAAGTGGTTTTAATAAACTTATAACAGGTAATCTACCTATTAATTCAGCTATTAAACCGAATGAAACTAAATCTTCAGGTAGGAGATTTTTTCTCATGTCTTCATAGTTTATATTCTTTTTATCTTTAATTTCAGAGGTAAAACCTATTGCACTTGAATTTGTTCTTCTGTTCACTATTTTATCTAATCCTTCAAATGCACCACCACATACAAATAATATATTAGATGTATCTACCGCTATATATTCTTGTTGTGGGTGTTTCCTACCTCCTTGTGGAGGAATATTAGTGATTGTTCCTTCTATTATCTTAAGAAGAGCTTGTTGAACCCCTTCGCCTGAAACATCTCTTGTGATTGAAGGGCCTTCGCTTTTTCTTGCAATTTTGTCAATTTCATCTATATAAATTATACCAGTTTCGGCTTTTTTTACATCAAATTCAGCAGATTGAAGTAATCTCAAAATTATATTTTCTACGTCTTCTCCTACATAACCTGCTTCTGTTAAAGTTGTTGCATCAGCTATGGCGAAAGGGACGTTAAGTGTTTTTGCCAAAGTTTGAGCTAGTAATGTTTTACCTGTTCCTGTATTTCCTATAAGCATTATATTCGACTTTGAAATGCTATCTTCTAGATTTTTATTATTATGATCTAATCTTTTATAATGATTATAAACTGCAACTGATAGAATTCTCTTTGCGTGATCTTGCCCTATAATATAAGAATCTAGTTCACTTTTTATCTTTGAAGGGGTTTTAATTTTAAGATCTTGTGAATATTCTATTAGTTTATTTTTTATTTGTTTTGTTTGTTTATTGTCAACAATATATCCACATGTTTCTACGCATTCATTGCATATATATGCACCTGAACCAGTAATCATTTTCTTAACTTCATTACTATGTTTCGAACAAAAAGAGCAGTAAATTTTCTTATCGCTTGACATATCTATTTTATTTATTAATTAGAATATTTCTATTTTCAACAACTTTATCTATTAACCCGAATGACATAGCGGCCTCTGCATTCATAAAATTATCTCTTTCCATACTTTTTTCAATTATAGTTAAATCTTGCTTTGTGTGGTGAACATATATTTCGTTTAATCTTCTTTTTAAAGATAACATTTCTTTGACATGTATTTCAGCATCTGTTATCTGTCCTTTAAAACCACCAGAAGGTTGATGTATCATAATTCTTGAATTAGGCAAAGAATATCTTTTACCTTCTGCTCCTGCTGTTAAAATAAGAGACCCAGCAGAGCAAGCTTGCCCTATACATATAGTTGAGACATCTGGTTTGATAAATTGCATTGTGTCATATATTGCTAAAGCAGAAGTTACAACACCTCCTGGTGAATTTATGTATATTGAAATATCTTTTACAGGGTCTTCTGATTCCAAAAACAATAATTGTGCTACTATACTTGAAGCCATAGAGTCATTAAATTCAGTTGAGAGGAAGATTATTCTATCTTTTAACAACCTAGAGTATATATCATAAGATCTTTCTCCTTTACTTGTTTGCTCTATAACATAAGGTATATAATTCATAAAAATTACATAAATATTATTAGAAATAATTACAAATTGCAAGAATAAAATTTTAAACAAAGAAATGACTTGATTTTTATAATAAATTAAAGAGTTTCTTTTATATTTATTTCAAATGGGATGTATAAAAAAAATTAACTTTTTTATCTTATTAATATCTTTATTTTCTTTATCTTCGGGAGTGAACTATAAAATAGAAAATGAAGGAAGATTCGAAATAAATGATCCGAAACATTATTTAATAAATAAATCAGAAGATCTGGACTCTCAAACTTCTTATATAAATAAAGAATCTATAATTGAGAGCCAAATTAATAACAAAATAGACGAAAAAAATACAGATAAAAACAAACAAGATACTTTAAAGCTTGAGAAAAAAGAAGATGCAAAGGAAGAAATTCCTATAAACAAAGATTCAAATGAAAAGATTGAAAAGATAGCAACAAATGAATCTTTGCAGAAAAAAGATAATCAGGTGTACAACCCATTTAGTGATTATAATTATGAGGTATCTTTTAATTCAGATAGTCAATCTAAAGATAATTCCGAGATTGTAAAAATAAATCTAGAAGATTATAAAAAATATGAAAACGACAATATCGTTAATTTTGATTCAAAAGAAAAGAATTGTTTATTAGAAGATATAAAAATTAATGAAAACGAGAATAATTATCTCAGAATCGATAATACAAGAAGAATAATTGACAAGATAAAAGAAAGCAACGGAAATTATGAAACAAAAATTTTAATAAAAAAGTTGAAAGAGAATATAAATAAAGAGCCTGAAAAATTAAGAGAAAAAAAAGTAGAAAAAATTGTCTTAAAAGATGTTAATCTTGATAATATAGAGAATAAATTAGAAATTAATAGTAATCAAAATCTTTTAAAGTTCGAAAATCTTTTATATGCTCAAGATGCTAATAATTCTCCTTTTCAAAACGCTAATTCTATTAATATAAATAAAAATAATAATCAGAACAAAAAACTTAAATCAAGAAGATATATTATGGATGACAACGAAAGTAAAATTGTCGATGAATTCCACGATAATACAAAAGCAGAAGTTAGGTCCACAACATCAAATGCATTAGATAAAAAAACGACATCAAATGAGATTGATATCACAAAAACAAATCTAGATACACCAAAGATTGAAGTACAGAAGGACTTCAATAAAGCTTTAAAAGATAAAATCAAAGATACTTTTAATTCCAGAGTAGAAAATGAAGAAAAAATAGCAGAAATTAAATCTGATATTAATGAACAGAAGAAAACTCAAAAAATAAAGAGACCGAGCTTTTTTAATGATTTGTTCTCGAAGTTTAAATTTCCAGAACCGATTGAAAGATTAATTAGAAACTACAGAAATCAAAATCCTCCTCCTAATATATTCAAGAAATCTTACGATAAAGAAAATAGACATTTAGAGAAATCTGTTAGCTCTAAAGATTTATACATTTCATCTTTCACAGTTGTCAAAAAGAAAGATTCTAGAGGAAAATTATCTTCTATTTTAGACGAAGTTGATGATTTGAATATTCAAGATGTAGACGGTAATACACTTTTGCATAAAACTGCTTCTTCAAACAAAGAAGATACAACTTCTCTTTTATTATTAAAAGGTTCAAACCCAAATATATTAAATAATAACGGGTTTAGTCCTTTACATATATCTTCTTCAAATGGGAATTATGAAGTCTCTCAAGAATTGATTTTAGGAGGGGCGGATATTAATATGAAAGATTTAGAAGGAAATACAGCGCTAATGTATGCAGTTGCTTCTTCTAACTTGAAACTTGTAAAATTAATTTGTTCTTCCGGGGGCTTTATTGATATAAAAAATAATAAAGGTGTAACGGTTTTTGACGTCGCTAAATCTTGTGAAAATAAAATGATATTAGTTTATCTTAACAAAGTTAAAAACAAAATTAATTAATTTATTTATCTTTGATTTAAGAAAAATATTGACTTTAATTTGATAGAAATAATACAATTTGATTATATAAACTATGTTAAATAAAGTGCTATTAATTGGAAATGTTGGAATGAATCCTGAAATTAAAGTCTTACCTAGTGGAAATTCTGTTGCAAATTTTTCATTAGCGACAAGTGAATATAGGAAAGATAAGAATGGCGAAAAAAAAACCGAAACAGAATGGCACAGAATTACAGTCTACGCTGAAAATCTTGTAAAGTTAGTTGAGAAATATATAACAAAAGGTTCAAAGATTTATATAGAAGGTTCAATTAGAACAAGAAAGTATATTGATACTAATAATATCGAGAAAACATCAGTAGAGATTATCTTAAGAGATTATAATTCAGCCATAAAACTTTTAGACTCAAAATCTACCACTGCTTCTGATATTTCTTATGATAAAACTAATCAAGACAAACAAAAGATAGAACAAAATCAAGAATCTGAAGAGGATGAAATCCCTTTTTAATTAATAGTTTCAAGTTTTATTATGTTTTCGTTAAATATACAAGCTGTTGTTGCTCCGTATCTTAATGTGAATATTTTATAAATCCCTTCTACTGCTAAATAAGGTCCAATCATTCTAAAATTTACTATTCCTTCATATCCATCTTTATCAACAGAAAAAACACCCGGTACTATTCCATCGAATTTCATATAAATAAATCTTCCGTCGTCGAAAATTAAAGAGGGTATTATACTTTTATCTCCAGATGCTGTATAATTCAGGTTATTCTTTGGGTTTTTTATGTCCGGCATGTTTTGTACTGCATATTGTATGATATTTCCACTGCTTCCGCTTGCTTTCCCTTTTGAATCCTTTGCTTTTTTAGGGTATCTAAATTGAACAACAAAGTTCCCATCAAAAGGGTCTTTTCCTTTTGACGCCGAAACAGCAAGAAAATATTTCCTTTCTTCTGTCATGATTGTTAATGTGAATTTTGAATCTTCTTCTGTGCATATTTTTTTATTTGTATCAAATTGAATCGGCCTTAAGAATAATTTATTTTGTTGAGGCGTAATCTGCCAACATCTATGATTCGGGTACATAGTTCTTACTGTCTCTTTCTCGTCTAATTCTATTAATGTTGCTTGATCAAAAAACCCCTCAAATCTATATATCGCCTCTTCGTTGTAAGTAAAAGATTTGAATCTTGCTTCTGCCCCATATTGTCTAGGGTACACAAATGGAGCAAAAGAATAATTAGTTTTAGAGATAAAAAATAAAATAAATAATAATATCTTTATATTCATATATTTTAATTTATATCAAGAGAATTATATTTTGCAATAGTTTATTTATCTATATTTAGATCCGACAAAATAGCAAATAATCTCCCATTTTCAAATTCTTCTTTTGCTTTTTTTAAAGTTCTAGGAAATTGCGATATCTCTTCTTCTGATTCGAAAGCTCTTCCGTAAATAGGATAAGGGCAATCTAATTTATTTTTAATTCCATAAAATACAGCATATAAAATTGCAATTAAAGTGAAACAAGGGTCAGAATTTGAATAGGAAACACGATGCTCTATTCTTGAATGATGATATTTTTTAGAAAAACTACTAGGAATTCTTAATGCACAGGTTCTGTTATTTAAACCCCAAGAGCAATTTGTTGGGTAATGAAAATATTTTTCATCTCTAGTTGGGTATTTTAATCTTTCGTAACATTCTTCTTTGTCGTTAAAAATATACATAGACTCATTCATTAACTCTAATAGCCCGCCTATAGCATTTTGAAAAATCATAAAGAATGTTTCTTTGTCTAAAGGGTTTCTATCAAAAAGGTTGATTCCATCTTTTGTAAACAAAGAAATATGAATATGCATTGCATTTCCGGGTTCTTTTTCATAAGGCTTTGCATCAAAAGAGACGCTGGTTAATTTTTGCATAATTTTTTTCACTTCAGTGATATCTTTAGCTAATTTGACCGCACTCCCTATAGGTTGAAATATAATTTCAAATTGATTTTTACCATCCTCTTTTTCCAAATCATCTATTTGAATTTCTTTTTCTTTACATTCTTTTAATAATGTGTTATTTAAGTTTTTTATAAACAAATCGTCTTTTTTTAATTCTCGTTTATCTGTAATATAAAATTCTAACTCTGCTCCAAAAAATAGAATAACTTCATTTTGAACACTTTTTTCTATTTCTATTTTTAAGTCTTTAAAAATCTCAAGTAATTTTTTATATTTCTTCATAAAAAGACAATATTTTTCCTACAAAATAAAGAGAACCAAAGCAGAAAATTTTTGTATTCTTATTATTTTCTTTTTCAAATATTAAACTTAAATTATCTTTATTAAAATTTGGAAATATCTCAACTTCTAAATTTTGGTTAATTTTTTTAATTTCTTTTTGCAAAACTTCAGAAGAGTAGAAGCCTTTTTCATATATTTTTATGCTCACTTCTGGTAAATATATTTTATTAAAAATTGAGTTATTTTTAAATATATTTAAACAGTTTAAATCTTTTGTTTGCATCATTGCAAATATTCCTATTAAATTTTCATCTTTTTGCTTCCCTTCTTTGATATATTTCATTAATTTTATTATACCATCTTCATTATGTGCGCCGTCTAGAATAATTTCCAAATTCTTATAATTTAAATCTAAATTTTGAAGTCTGCAATTCCATTTTGTATTTTCAATTCCTTTTTTAGTTGAATTTAAGTTGATGTTTTGGAAACCTTTTTGCTTTAAATATAAACTACTTGCTATAGCTAATGATGCATTTTCAAATTGATGCTCTCCAGCTAATGAAGGTTTTATATTTTCTATATGATTTTTAAAATCAAAATACTCAAATCTTCCAATTTTTTGAGATTTTTTATAGTTCCAATCAATATTTTCTTTGTAAATTTTACAGTTTATTTGTTCTTCAAATGCTTGAAACATTTGCCAAACTTTTGAATTTTGTTTTGCTGTAAAAGCGATGCCATTTTCTTCAACAATTGCAATTTTATTTAATGCAATTTCTTCTATAGACTCTCCCAAAATCTCACTGTGATCAAAGGAGATTGAAGTTATAATTGAAAGAAGTTTTTCGTCGAATATATTTGTTGCATCATATCTGCCTCCTAACCCAACTTCGAAAAGATTGAAGTCAGCCTTTTTTTCTTGAAATAATAAAAGAGAAACAAGAACACAACCCTCAAAAAAAGAAATATCTAATTTATTTTTTGATGCAACCTCTTCTATTCTTGTGTCTATTTTTGATAATTCTTCGTTTGAAACATTATTTCCGTTCAAATTAAATCGTTCGTTGATATTTATTAAATGAGGAGAGGTGAAAATATTAACAGAATAACCGCTTGTTTTAAGAATATTACCTAAAAAATTTATCGTAGAGCCCTTTCCATTTGTTCCTCCGACATGTATTATATTTCTTATATTTTTATGCGGGTTATCAAAAAAAGAAAGAATATTATTCATATGAGAGATAAAATCAAAATTTTCTTCTCTTTTAAGTCTATTTTTATTTACTGTATACTTTAAAAACATCTATCTTGACTTATAATTACAGAGCTTTATTTTAAAATCAATATGTATTTAATATTAGGTTTTGCAAGAACAGGTAAAGCTGTTGAAAAATTTTGTATTAAGAAGAATATAAAATATAGGGTATATGATGATAAACTTGATGCAAACTTTACTTCAGAATTAATATTTGAAGATTCAGATTGGAATAGTATCACTAGAATTATAATCTCTCCTGTTTTTAGAACTCAATTTAATAAACATAAAATAATAGAAATTGCAACAGAAAAAAATATAGAAATGATATCAGATTTAGACCTGTTTTATGAAAATCTACAAGATAAAAATAACCAAATTTTGATAGGAATAACTGGCAGCAACGGCAAATCTACAACTTCTAGTTTGTGCTTTCATTTATTGAAAGAATTAAAACAAGACGTTGTTATTTGCGGCAATATAGGAATTCCAATTTTGGAAATGGAGAATAATCACAAATTTTACGTTGTAGAGATTTCTTCTGCTCAAATTGAAATATCAAAGAAAATTCAATTTAATTATTCAACAATTATAAATATTACAAGCGATCACATTGATTATCACGGCAATTTTGAGAATTACATAAAATCAAAAATCAAGATAATCTCAATGTCGATTTTTACATTTTTAGAAGAGAATTTATTTTTAGATTTAAAAATTAGAAACAATTTAAAGAATAGAGTTATACAAATTAATAAAAATAATTATGAAGAATTAAGAAATGAAAGCAAGATTAAAAATAGAAATAATTTAATTGGAGAGCACAATTTGCAAAATATTATTCATGCTTTTTATATATTGGAAAAATTAGGGTTTAGAAAAAAGGAAATACTAGAAAATATTACAACTTTTAGAAATTTAGAACATAGAATAGAGGAGGTTGCAATTATTCAAAAAATAAGATTTATAAATGACAGCAAAGCAACTAATGCGGATTCTGTTTCTGTAGCTTTGAAAGCTTTAAATAAAAATAAAATTGCCCTGATAGCTGGCGGTAGAAGAAAATCAGAGGCTTTTCTTGTAATGAAAAAAGAAGAATTGGAAAATATAAAAAAAGTCTTTCTAATAGGTGAATGCTCTAATAATTTTGCATCAGAATTAGAAATTCTGAATATACCTTATTTAAAATGTGAAAATATGAAAAACGCAACTACTGATGCTTTTGAATTTGCAAAAGAAAATAAACTAGATATTGTTTTGTTGTCTCCACTTTGTGCAAGTTTTGATCAATATAGAAATTTTGAAGAAAGAGGAAAAGATTTTAAAAATATAGTGAAAACTTTAATTAAAAATTCTTAATCTATAAGTTTTATTTTTAAATCTGCGATATTTAATTTATTATTAAATTTTAATATCAACTCCAGAGCTTCTTTTTTATAAAAAATAAATTCAGAATAAAAAGATAAATCTGCGGTCTTTAAATATAAAATAGAGTTTTTTATTTTATAGGGTTTTATTTTTTTTGAATCTATTTTACTGTTTAGAAAGATATTATTCCAATTTTTTACAATAGAAATGTCCTCAAATCCTCTTTTTTTAAATTCAGAATAAATCAAAGATATTGATTTATCATATAAATTTATGTTATCTTTATTGTTTATTTTTTTCCAATGCATACAACATACATTTCCGTAGAATCTTTTCTTGAAGATTGAGGTTTAAAATTTTTTATTAATAGGAATTTATCTTTTAAAATTGGGTGTAATATTTGGTATGAACCGTAGAGACTTTTAAAAACAAAATGCCCGTTTTTTTTTAAATTCAAATTAATAAAATCTAAACAAGACTCAATTAGTCTTATATTTACAATTCTATCAGCTTCAGAATCTCCTATTGCATTATTTGCTATGTCGCTAACAATTAAATCTAGTTTTTTATTATTTGATGAATTTAATATTTTCTCTTGAATATCAGAATCTTCAAAATCCCCCTGTATAAATGTGAAATTTTCATTTGAATATTGACATTCCAATAAATCAACTCCTATTAATTTAATATTGTAATTAAATATTTCATTTAATGCCTGACTCCAACTACCTGGGGAGCAGCCTAAATCAAGAATTCGATATGTATCTTTTTTTAAAATTGGGAACTTTTCTACAATTTCTATAACTTTATATGCGGCTCTAGATAGATATCCTTCTTCTTTCGACATCTGAACAAACCTATCGTTTATATGCCTTCTAAGCCAGTTTGCGGACGATAATTTCATTCCTTTTCCATTTTTTAAATGAATTTTTTGTGATGAAAAATTATTTAATTTAATTAATTTATCTTCTTTTTTTGCTGTAAATTTCTTCATTTTATTTATCAAGATTTAACTTTTGTAATAAAGAAAAAAGCAGATAAAATTAAATTACAATATAAAGGTAATAAATATGATATTTTTTTAAATTCTAAATTATAAATTTTAAAAGGCACAGAATGAATTAATTTAATCAAATTAAGAAGAGTTTTATAATTTAAATTTATTGCTTTGAAGAAAAAATATATATTTATAAACCAAATAATACAAATTATCAATATAAGAATATTATTATTTAGAATTATTTTTAACCCAAATAAGATTAGTAATTTAGCTGTAATTGAAGATAAGAAATCAAGATATTTTTCACGTTCAACAATTAGATCTGTCTTGAAAATATACAAATCTAAAAATAACCCAGCTGTTATAAATAAAATACCAATTTCAAAATATATAAAATACACAGAAATAGGCATAAAATGAAATAGAAAAAAGAACAAAAACTGGAAAGGTATTAATCCTAAAGTAAGAAAAAAAAATCTATTCAACATCAGATTTTATGTCTGATAGTCTGACTTCAAATGATTTTCTTAAATTGGTTTTATGATAACACTGGGCTAAATTTTGCTTATTCTTCTCTCTAACTTTCATTACAAAAGAAGATAACCTGTCATTTAATAGGAAGGGACTATTTGAACCAGGGTTTTGCAAGAAAGAAGGAGAGAATGAATCTTCAGTTTTTTTCAATTTTCTTCTTTTCATTGCTTGTTTTAGTTTTTCTTGCACTTCTGCTGATTTTGGTTGAAAAGCCTTTTTTCTTTTTGCTATTTTTATGATGCTCTCATTTTTTAAATAAGATTTTATCGGCTTCATAAGAATAACAGGATCTTTAATGTCAGAAGAAAAATCCACTTTGAAACCTTTAATTATTTGTACCATTTTTAAAATTTTCTAATTTTGAAGTATTAAAAAATTATTGTCAAATATTTTTTTAATTAAATTACTTGATAATAACTTTTAATTATACATTAATCTAAATATTATTAGATAGATTTAATATTATGATAAATAAAAATTTACAAAGAAAAATAATTTTCACTTTACTAGCTCTTATTTTTTATAGAATAGGAACCTATATACCAATCCCTGTTGTTGATATTGAAAAGATTTCATTTTTTTCAAAAGTTTCAAAGACTGGAATCTTATCCTTATTTAATAGTTTTTCAGGTGGTTCTATAAGTAGAGCATCTATATTTTCATTAGGTATAATGCCTTATATTAGCTCTTCTATTGTAATTCAATTAGCAATATCTACTAATCCTACTTGGAAAAATATGAAAAAAGAAAATCCAGATTTGATGCAAAAGAAATCAATGAAATACACAAGATATTTAACTTTATTAGTGAGTTTTGTTCAGTCCTTTGGCGTTATTAGTTTTATTAATAAAAATAATTTATTAATTTCTTCGGATATTAGTGTAATTTTACTTGCAGTTTTAAGTTTATCTTGCGGGACATTCACATTAATTTGGTTAAGTGACAGAATTACAGTTAAAGGAATTACAAATGGGACTTCTATAATTATATTTGGAGGAATTGTGGCTGAAATACCTAAAGATTTTTCAAATCTAATTTCAAATTTTAAGAGCGGAGTGTTGAATTCTTCAGACTTATTTATTATTTTTGGTATTTTTATTATTTTATGTTGTTTAGTAATTCTTGTTGAAAGATCGAATAGACTTGTTCATATACAATATCCTCATCAAGCTCAAACAGCAGGAAGAAATAGTCAAAATTTGCCAAATTTTATGCCAATTAAGGTAAATCCTGCGGGAATTATTCCTCCTATTTTCGCCAGTTCTATTTTATCTTTGTTTTTAATACTTTTATCTTTTCTTGCTAATTATAATAATATAACAAATTGGGTTTCTATAAATTTTGGCCACGGTACTATTTTGTTTGCAACTGTTCAAATATTTTTGATTATAGCCTTTTCTTTTTTCTATAATAATATATCAATGAACCCAAAAGATATAGCAGAGCAATTGAGAAAAGTAAATGTTTTTATACCTGGTATAAGGCCAGGAGAAGCAACTGTGAATCTTTTCCAAAAAATTATACTTAGATTATCTTTGATAGGAGGTTTATATTTATCGATATTAGGTCTGGTTTCTGAAATCTCTTTCTCAAAATTTGGTCAGTTATTTATGATAAGCGGAACTAGTATATTAATAGTAATTAATGTAATTACAGATATAATGATAGCTATACAAACTTCATCATTGCCAGAGAAATATCAAAAAATAAGAAAAAGATATAAATAAAATATCTTAAAGTTATGTTGAAGTTTTGTATAGATAAAATAGACGTTAAATCTCTCTTTAGATCTTTTATTTTTACAGTAGGTCATTTTTTTATAGACTTAACAACGTCATATTATATTACAGGAGCTAAAATAGAGCTGATTGCATTAAGCTCTGTTGTTAGCCCTTTATTAAATGGTGTTTGGTATTATATTTTGGATAGATTTTTATTTAAAAAAATAATATTTTTTAAATTAACTTGAGTTACTTATATTTTAGATAGACTAAAAATTACTTCTTTTAATATTGAAGAAGCTAGAATAAAAATAACAAAAGAGGAAATTAATTTTATTTTTTTATGATAAATTGATAATTTTGACTGTATAATTTGAATACTAAATAATATCGATAAAAGAGAAAAAGCTGAAAAAGAAACAAGAAAGAATATAAGAATATAAAATAATTTAATATAAAAACTATATTGTCCTGCAAATTGCATTATCATTCCAGAGTCCCCAAAATAAACGAGCGGGTTTAATATTGAGATAAAAAAAACTTCTTTAGTGAAAATTAAATAGTTTTTTATATCTATTACTTTTCCATTTTTTTCAAGTTTGATTTCTTTTTTGTTTTTCCAAATCTCAATAAAACCAGATATTGCAATATAATACAAATAACAAAAACCAATAGTTTTCATAATAAGAGACAATTGAGGAAATGTTTTAAAAATTACAGAAAGCCCAAATACTCCTGATAAACATGCTATCAAATCGCACAAAGCAACTCCTAATGCCGCAAAAATACCAGCACGAAAACCATACTGAAGTACAATTGTTATTACAACGAAAAACACCTCACCGGGGTATAAATCAAAAGCAAACGATGAAATTATAAATTTTAAAAGATTGTATTCATTTTCCATAAAAATTTAAATGACTGATAAGAGAAATTCAAACCTAAATAAATTGTAGTAATTCCTAGGATTTTAATTAAATAATGTTTTATCTGTAGAAATACATCAAATTTATTAAACCTATTGAATATCAAAGCTAAAGATGTAAAACAGAAGAAAGAAACAAGAAATAGAACAATATGATAAAATATCTTCTCTTTTATATTCATTCCAAATGTTGCATTAATCAATAAAGAAGCATTGCCAATTGCTATAGCAGGGTTAAGAAAGCTAATCAAGAAACCCTCTTTTAAAGATTCATATCTTGTTTTTGGCTTTTCTTCTGTTTCAATTATTTTATTGTTTGAAAAGAAAGTTTTTAAACCTATAAACAATATATAAAATGAACCAAATAACTTGAGATAGATTTCTATTTTCTGATTTAGAAAAGATAAACCAGTAAAAGCAATTAAAGAAGACAAACCATCATTTAAAGTGACTCCAAAAGCACAGAATAAACCAAAAATTAAACAAGAGAAGATAAAATTCAAGAAGGAATTATTTGTATTCACGAAGAAATAATAGAACATAAAATGATCTTACAAAATAAAAATCAAGAAATTAATTGCAAAATATTATTTAGATTGTATCAAAATCATATTATTATATTAAATTATGATGTTTAAGATTTCAGATCGTTTATCTAGAATATTCAATAAATCAAACAATATAATCTCACCAAAATTAATTAATGAATTAAGAGAAGAGTTAATAAATAATTCAATTAGAAAAACAACAGCAAATAAAATACTAGAGATATTCAGAGTAAAAATTGAAAATATAGAAAAGAAGGAATATCATGATGATTATCTTAAAAAACTTTTTTCTAAATTATTTTATAAAACGATATTGAATTTATTTGAATCTATAAAACTAAAAGAAGAGATACTCAAAGATAATAATACAATTGTAGTAATTGGGCTTTCTGGCGCAGGTAAAACTATTACTGCAATAAAATTAGCAAATATTATTAAAAAGAAAAAGAAAAAGAAAAAGAAAGTTATAGTTATAGGGATCTACACTAGAAAGATAACAAGTGAATCTTTTCTTAAAGATTTGGGGAAGAGAAATAATATAGATACCGCTATTTTTACATTCAACCCTCTTTATACAGAGTCTTTAATAGATGAAATAAATGAACTGAAGAAAGAATATAATTCTATAATCATCGACACAACAGCAATATCTTTTTTAAGTGAGATGCAGGAAATGAAAAAGCTATTTGAAAGATTAAAGATAAATAGAACTCTATTAATTATTGATGCTCTTTCAAATAATTCAATTTTAGAGAAGATCAAAAAAATAATTTCTTTTTTTAAAACAGATGGAGTAGTTGTTTCTAAAACTGATTCCTCTGATTTATGTAATATATTTTTTATTATTTACGATATTATAAAGTTGCCTATTTTCTTTAATTGCACTGGTGAAAAAATTAATAATATTTTGAATTTCGATTCAGATAATATCGCAAGAAAGATCAGCGGCTTTTCTAAAAATATTAAAGAAGAAATAACTGAACTTGAAGATGAATATATATCTTTAGATGAAGATCCACATTCAAAATCTTTAAATTTTATAAAATTATTAAGAGAGCTCGAAAATATATATAATTTTAATAAAAAGGTTAAAATATTTAAAAATGTATCTGTTTTTAAGAAAATACCCTCTGTGAACCAAGAAACTCAAAATAATTTAAAAAAACAAATATCAATATTACAATCTATGACTTTAAAAGAAAGACTAAATCCCGCAATAATTAATCAGGCTACTATAAATAGAATATCCAAAAATTGTAAACTTGACTTAGTAGAGATTAAATCTATTATAGAGTATTTAAAAAAATTGAATCTCAAATTGTTAGGATCATGAATAAATTATTAATTATTCTATTGTTGGTATCTTTATTTCATTGTTCTTTGAGGCCTATGATGCAAAATCAACTCTCGGAAAATAAAAAAATATGTATTATTTTAGAATTAAAAAATAACCCTGAAAGAACATTGCTAGAGAAATTTGAACGCTTTTTAAATCAACATTTTACTCAAAATTACAAAGAATGCGATTATGTTTTACTTGTTTCTAATGATTTAACAAAATCAGAAATATCAGATTTTTCAGGTGTAATACTTCAAAGCCAAATTACAGTTTATACAACTTATGCATTGTTTAAAGCAGAAAATATACAATCTAAAGAAAAATTATATTTAACATTAAAAGAGAATAATATTTATGGAAAAACTCAAGATGTTGGAAGCCAATTTACTGGAATTGGTTCCGGAAGAATGAATTCTATAAAAGATATATCTGATGAAAATATAAGAGTAAGAGATAAATATCAAAAATATTATGATATATTTTCTTCTTTTATGAAACCATTGCGAACTGTTCCTGGCATTTTTATTAATTCTGGTTCATTTACTATAAATCCTAATTTATTTTCTGCAACTTATCAAAATGAAGTAGATACAATTGAGTCTATTTACGGTAAAATTGCAGAAAATTTATATTATCAGGTGATGATTATTTTAAAAGATGAAAAAGCCTATCTAGATCGAGACCTAGAAATAGAAATTGATAAAAATAACAATGAAAATTTATAAAAAAATTATATTCTTTACGATATTTTTTATTTTATCTTTTAACGAACCACATTGTATTATCTCACCTGAATATATTATTAATAATTATAAATTTTTAACTCCTGGTTTGGAAGCGGATATATACGCTAAACCTGTTAGATTTTCTAAAACTAATAATTTGACACAAAAAGTTGGCAGCCCTTTTGTTGGAAAAGGTAAGATTATAAAAATTAAAGGTTATATTCTTGATTTGATCGGATCTCCTGTTGATAATGCTAAAATTAATATATGGCAAACAAATACATTTGGTTACTATAATTATTTAGTAGATAAAACAGATTATTCAAAATATGATGAAGACTTTGAAAGTACAGGAACTTTTATAACAGATAATACTGGTTATTTTTATTTTATTACAATTATTCCAGGAATATACGGAGAGAGGGCTCCTCATATACACTTAAAGGTAAATCATAAGAGATTTCCTACACTAGAAACAGAAATATTTCTTCAGAATCATCCAAAGAATTCGCAAGACAAGAAATTTAGTTCTATAAAAGAAACAATGCAAAAATTATTAATTTGTAATTTTAAAAATACTGAAGAAAATCAAATTCCAACTTGTATTTTTAATATTCGATTAAACGGAATTGACACAAAGAAAAAATACTAAAGGAATGTTTTTAATTTTTCTTTTTTTTATTTCAATTTATAATTTATTTTCGGATGGATTTATTCAGAAAAAAGGAGACTTTCTTTTAATAAACACTTTATATCTTTCAAATCTACAAGAAACAGAGACTAAAATAGGAAATATTTTAAATTCAAGAATAGGCTCTTTTATGTTTATAAATTACTTTGAATATGGTGTTTTTTCAAGAATTACAATAGGAGGTAAAATAACAACTAAGGAGTATTTTCAAGATAAGAATAGCAATGTATTTGGGCAGGTCGCAAGAAAATCTGGCGCATTAGAAGGTCTTGAAGTTCTAACAAGAATATTAATTTTTAATCATGAATCTTTTGTTCTGTCTCATTTTTCATCTATAAAAATGCCGGGATTCTTTTTTGATAAAGAGGAATTATATCAACAGTTTGGAGCCGTGAGATACCCAGAATATCAAACTGGTTTTGAGCTTGGGTTTTCTTTAGAAGATAAAGATAATATACAAGTTTATACAGCGAAAAATATTTTTTTTACTTTTGGAGTGTACTATAGAACTAACATAAAATTTTGGGACGAAATGAGATTTTCTTTTACATTAGGTCTTCCTTTTACAGAAAAGGTAATTTTACTTATTAAATTTTTGAAGATTAATTATTTTTTTAAAAATACTGCATTCTCTCCTCAAGATATGTTGTTATTTAACGGATCAATGTTCGCAATTGCCGAAATATATACTTCTGGTTTATTTAAAATTACAGATTATCTTATGTTGGAATTTGGTTATAAAGTTAGCATACATTCTGATGTGATAAAAACTGCACTTAGAAAAATTAATGATAACACAATTTTTGTAGGTTTTTGGAATTATTTTTAATTGATCTTATTAAATAATATCAATTAACTTAATTTCTGTTTTAATTTTATAAGATTTTATCTTTTACCAAAAAATGATATAGTCTTCTTATCAATAGTATGTACGTTAATAATATAACCAATTAGAGCCGAGGAGCAGTTGGCATCTAAATTAAGCTTTTCAACATCTAGACCGTATACCGTAAAATTATAGCGATGTTTTTCTTTCACAGGTGGACATGCTCCGTCAAAACCATAATTCCCAAAGTCATTTTTCCCAAATGTAAATAGATTTTTGTTTTCTTCTGAAATGCTATTTTGAGAAGCTTGTATGTTATATGCAATCATATGAATCCAACCCATTCCTCCAGTTGGAGCATCTGGATCGTGAGCTATAATTGCAAAACTTTTAACATTTGCTGAAAAATTACCCCAATGCAATGTTGGTATTTTATTAGAGCCGTTGCAACCAAATCCGTTAAAGAAATTCTCTTGCGGTAAAAATTGTTTTTCTTTTAGATTGGAATTTAAAAATACACCTTTATCCACTGAAAAACCTGAAGATAAAATAATGAAAAAGAAAATAAATTTTAACATATTTTTTATATCCAAAACTAACTAATTATAAAGTCAAATTTTTATTTGTTTTTATTTTAAGAAAATATTTAGGTTATTATCTTTAAAAATAAAATAAGCATTTTCAATTTTTATATTCATATTTTTATTATCTTCTAATATTTTCATATCTGAATTTGATACAATCTTACCCTCAATCTGTTGGTGATTCTCTAAAATTACTATTTTTCCTTCTGATATTGTATCCAAAATAACTTTTGAAGATAAATATTCTGTATTTTCTGAGAAATCAAGATTAAAAATTTGAACTTTAAACATAACAATAAACTTTCTGATTCAAAATAAAAATCAACTTTTATAGCTTGCTTTTTACGTATTTAATAAGTATTTTTATGAAAAATGAGTTTCTTAAAATATTTTGCTTCCTCTATTCTTTTGATTCCATCTGTAATTTATTATATTAAGATAATGACAAATTATAATATCTTAGATAAACCTGAAAAGGAACATAGTAATCACAAAACTCCTATTCCGAGAGGGGTAGGAATTCTAATAATTTCTTATTCTTTTCTAGGTTATTTATTTTTTAAGCAAAATATAAACCTTTTGTATTTTAAGATTATAATTTTAACAATCTCGCTTGCTCTAATTTTTCTAATTGAAGACCTATCTAGAATAAGCTTTTTTCATAGATTTATTATACAAATTATTTTTGCTTTGATTTTAACATTTATCTTGAAGCGAGAAATTAATGAATTGATGTCTGTTTTTTTGAAATATGAATATATGAGATATTTCTTGGTGTTTTTCGGCTCTCTTTGGTTCATGAATCTTTATAATTTTATGGACGGAATAGATCTTATGACAACATTAAATACAATATTTATAATATTAAGTGTGATTATTTTGAGTGAATTTAGATATTTAAAAAGTGAAATTCCTTTTGAAATGTTCAATGAAATTGAGGAGATTGCAAAATATATATTGCCCTGCCTTTTAGTTTTTGTGTTTTTTAATAAACCAGTTGCAAAAGTATTTTTAGGAGATTCTGGCTCTGTTGCTTTTGGTTTTTTTATTGCTTTTTTATTAATAAAATCGTCGACATTCATAGGAATTGTTAATTCAATAATTATCTCAATGTACTATATATTAGATGCAACTTTAAGTATTTTATTAAGAATTAGAAATAAAGAAAAGATTTGGCTTTCAAGTGGCACTGCTAATTTTTTTCAAAAAGCAAAACATTCTGGGTTTTCTGTTTATAAAATATTATTTCATATTTTAGTTTTAGATATTTTCTTATTAATTTTAGCGGTTTTAAATGAATATTTTACTTATAAATTTGGCTTTTTATTCTTATTTGTTGGTTTTTTTGCAGCTTCTTTTATTATTTATAGATTTCAGAAGAACTTTATAAAATAAACTCTGTATTGGTTTTCATTTCTCTTTTATAAATGATTAAAGATAAAAAAACTTAAAAAACTTGCAAAAAAAAACTTATATAGTAATTGGAAGTATATTTATAATAAATATGGCTAATAACGTAACAAAAACAGAGCTAATTGAAATGTTGGCAAAGGAAGTTGAGTGTTCAAAAGCTCAAGCTTCAAAATTCCTAAGTAGTTTTATTAATACAATAGAAATTTCTTTGAAAAAAGGACGTACTGTTCAAATTATAGGTTTTTTAAGCTTTGCTGTAACCGAAAGAAAAGCTCGTGAAGGTAGAAATCCAAAAACAGGCGCAGTTGTAAAGATCGCAAAATCTAAAACTGTAAAAGTTAAAGTTGGAAAAGCTTTAAAAGATTCAGTAAAATAAATCTTTAAATTGAAATGAAGCGTCAGAATTTAGACGAAAAATCTTTTTATAAAGATGTCTATTTTAAGATGCTTCTTTCTAGGAAGATAGAAGAATCCTGTCTTTCTTTATACAGAGAAGGTTTAATATTTGGTTTTTGTCATCTTTACATAGGTCAAGAAGCAATATCAACAGCTCTTTATAAAGCAAAACAAAAAACAGACGATGTTATAACCTCCTACAGGTGCCATACTCACGCATTAATGGCAGGAGAAACTCCAACTCAAATAATAGCAGAATTATTAGGAAAAGAAATCGGCTCTTCAAAAGGAAAAGGTGGTTCTATGCATATATTTAGCCCTGAAAATAATTTTTGGGGTGGTCACGGTATAGTTGGAGCATCTATTCCATTAGGTACTGGACTTGCTTTTGCAAATAAATACAACAAAAATAATGCGGTAGCAATTGCAGTATGCGGTGACGGTGCAATGGATCAGGGTCAGGTCTACGAATCTTTCAATATGGCATCTTTGTGGAATCTGCCAATTTTATATATTGTTGAAACAAACGGTTATTCAATGGGCACTGCTTGTTCAAGACATTCCGCTTCTGGGAATCTCTTTTATAACAGAGGAGGAGCTTTTGGAATAGAAGGGAAAGAAATAGACGGAATGGATTTTGATATTTGTTATGAAGAATTCTCAAATGCTATAGAAGATATCAGAAAAACCTCAAAACCTTTTATAATTCAATGTAACACTTATAGATTTAAAGGGCATTCAGTTTCAGATTCTGCCTCCTATAGAAGTAAAGAAGAAGTTCAAAAATATCAAGAGAGAGACTCAATTAAAAAGATAGAATTTAAATTAAAAGACCTAGAAATTACAGAAAATGAATTATTAGAAATTGAAGAAAAAGCAGATTCAGAAATTCAGAAAGCAGTTTTAGAAGCGAAAGAAGCTAAATTTCCAGATTTATCTGAATTAGAAACTGATGTTTTTTGAAATTTTTAAAATTAATTTATAAAAAAATAATAAATATACATTTTCATTCCTCAAATCAGCAATTATAACTTCTAATTCTTTAAAAACTTCAAATTTTTCCTTGATACTTGATTTATTTGTAGATCTAACCGCCAAATAAGATAAAATTAATATTAAAATATCTTTCACTTGTGTGAAAGAGGTTTCTTTTTTTGTTAATTTTATCCAATTTCTAATTTCAAAATCACAAGATTCAGAGTCTTTATCTTTTAGAGCTTTCTCAATTTTATAGAATAATTCCAAACCTTTATATTGCAAGATATCTAAAGCCAAACCTGCAGTTTTTGCAATTTGAAAAAGTAAATCTTTTTCTTTTGTGTTTAAGTCTTTTAATTCTGAATTTTGATTTGCAATCATCAAAAAAGAATCTAGATTCTGCTCTTTAAAATTAAAAATAATTGAACGAGATTCTATTGTTTTAAGAATTTCAACTTTTTGATGTGAAAGAAGAAAGAAATAACAATTTTCATTAGGCTCTTCAAGAATTTTTAACATTGCATTAAGCCCATTTTTATTTATCTCATCCAGAGAATCTATAAGAATAAATTTAAAACCGGATGCTTTAGATTTTAAAGATAAAAATTCTTTAATAACTCTAATTTCATCAACAGAAATGTTGCCTTTATCTTCTGAAGATATAAATAATAAATCTTCAATCTCTTTAATGTTAAATTCTGATTCATTTTTATTTATATTAATATTTCCGTTCAAGAATTTAAAAATAAGATTTAAAATGAAAATTTTCTTACCGGAGCCTTCTAATCCCTTTAAAATTATAACGGTTGGCAGTTTTTTTTCTTCAAAAAGTTCTTTTAATTTTTCAAATAAAATTTGATTCTCATAAAAATTATTAATTATTTGAACCTTTTTATTACATGCATTCTCTTCGTTATTATTTTTTTCTTCCATTTAATTTTTTCTTTGTATATTATAAAATAAATTAAATTCAATGAATGTAAATAGCATCATCTTAAATAATGTTGAGAAAGATTTTTTTGAGGGTAAAAATAAAATCAAGATTTTAAATAAAATAAATTTAGAGTTCAAACAAGGAAATTCTTACGGAATATTTGGTTCCTCTGGCAGCGGCAAAACAACTTTAGCTCAAATAATAGGTTTATTGGACGTTCCAACTAAAGGAGATGTTATTTTTAATAACTTAAAAACAAATAGACTTAATATAAAAGATAGACTAAAAATTATTCGAAAGAATCTAGGTTTTGTATATCAATTTCATTATCTTTTAGAGCATTTTTCTGTTTTCGAAAATATATTTATTCAAGCTCAAATAGCTGGTTTTGAACAAGACATAGCAAATGCATTGACAAAAAATATACTTTATAAAACTGGACTAACAAAAAGAGAGAATCACTATCCTTCTATGCTTTCAGGGGGTGAAAAACAAAGAGTTGCAATAGCGAGAGCTCTGGTAAAAAAACCTAAAATTCTTATAGTAGACGAGCCAACTGGTAGTTTGGACTTAAAACTAGGAAACGAAATCTTTGATTTAATGTTAAAAACCTCCAAAGAGTTAGACGTTATATTTATTATGGTTACTCATAATGAAAATTTTTTGCCTATTTTTGATAAAACATTCAAAATGGAAGAAATAAACAAGTAGGATCTAAAGATATATATTTTTTCTATAATAAAATTTTATAATTTATTGATTATTATTCATTTTCTTTTATAATCTCGTTGTTTATGCCATCTGTTAAGCAATTAGAGTTAAAAAAGTCTTTATTATTTTCTTTAAATGGTACTTTTGTGGAAAAAGATGATAAAACTAAAAATTTTCAAAAAATAGAAACATCTTCTCTTATTTTTTCAATGCTTGGAGGTCTTGGAGGGCCTATATTTTTAGATGAAGAAGACGAGGTTGAGGTGCAAGATCCTTCTGAATTTCCAAAAGAAGGAATCCTTCAAAGAGAGGGAAAGAATTATGTTAAAATAAAAACAATATGCGAATATTTGAATAAAGATAATACAGAAATAAAAGATTTAGACAAGTTTAAAAAGAATTTTATAGAACCAATAGATAATAAATTAAAAGGAATAAGAGAAACAAATACAACTATCAACAGAGCTTCAACGATTGCTTCTTTTGGAATAGGAATTGCCGGTACTGTTGTTTTTATGACAGGCGTTGCCACTATAGGTCCAATATTGGGGGTTGGGGGTGCTTTAATTGGTGTGATAAATCTAAGTAAAATGGGTTACGGAATATATAAATCGAAAGATAAAATTGAATCTTCACCTAAAGTTGCAGATGAGATAAATAAAATTGAAAAACAAAAAGAAGAACTTCAAAAAGAAGAGCAACAAGAGATAATAAGACAAAAAGAAGAAGAAGCTCTCAATGTAAAAGACAAAGAACGACAACTTATGCAAAGTCAAGCTGAAATTCAGAAATTAAAAAAACAAAAAGAAGAGGATGAATTGAAGAAGAGTGAATTTTTAAATCAGTTAAATAAAGAGCAACAAGAAAAAGAACAAAAAGAAAAAGAGAATGAATTGAAAAAAGTTCAACAAATACAACAACCTCAAACAATGTCATATTATCAAGCTCCTCCACAAAATTATATTAATCCTCAATTTCAACAAACACAACAACCTCAAACAATGTCATATTATCAAGTTCCTCCACAAAATTATATTAATCCTCAATTTCAACAAACACAACAACCTCAA
>JAVKNF010000008.1:0-24412 GCA_031537795.1 Candidatus Deianiraeaceae bacterium
AAAAGAGGAAGCAGCATTACCAGCAGTAGGAAAATCAAAAGCGGAAAACAACGCATCTAATCTAGGAAAATCAAAAGCGGAAAACAACGCATCTAATCTAGGAAAATCAAAAGCGGAAAACAACGCATCTAATCTAGGAAAATCAAAAGCGGAAAACAACGCATCTAATCTAGGAAAATCAAAAGCGGAAGCAGCATTACCAGCAGTAGGAAAATCAAAAGCGGAAGCAGCATTACCATCAGAAGATCAGAATACTGGAATTCTTAATAATGAAATATTATCAGTTTTGAAACTTATTTATACTACATCTGATGGCAAAAAAAGAGATTTAGATCTTCAGAAAGGAATCACTTCTTTGAATATAAAAGGTAAATTTAAAGATGCAAAATGGAATCAAATCGTAGGAGCTGTAGAAGGACTTTCCTGCTTTATTTTGAATAACGATACTAAACTAATAACATTAAACTTTCGAAAAATAGAAAATCAAATAGAAAATCAAATAGAAAATCAAATAGAAAATCAAATAGAAAATCAAATAGAAAATCAAAGAAGTAATAAAAAGATTCATTTCTTGTTAGATAAAACAGCGGAAATATTAGCTAGTAAAGAAATAAAAACCATTGAAGAATCTCTAAAAGATAATTTGAATGCAGAAGAGTTAGAAAAATATAATAAAATTCAATTCATACAAAAGATCCTAGGAACTGAACAATCTCAAGAAGTGTTCACTCAAGAGTATATCGAGACTGGATACAATAAAATTTGCACTTCTGTTGGAGCTGATAATATCGGAAAAATAGAGGAAGTTGTTAATCAAGACTTAGACACAGATCTTTACGATACTAGAATAATATATTACAGAACAAGATGCTTTATTAAAGATGTTTTTAAAGTATCTAACAAAGAAAATATTCAATATGGTGAAGTAATAAAAGTAATACCTTTACTTGGTTTAAATAGTTGCTATGCAATATATCAAAGAATTATTAATAATGAAGAATATTCTTATAAAGAAATGCAAGCAGCAACTGAAGAAATGAATCTAAATAAATCAAGGATCAAAGAAGCAATTAAAAATAATTTATCTTTAAATAATCTCTGTATTTCGTCTAATAATTTCTATAATTCTTTATGTCTCTTGAAAAAGAATAATAATTTAATCTCATTTCCTAATAATAATACTATTACTGCTTTAAATAAAGATCATTTCCTTGAAATAAAAGTTAACCTTGGTTCTAATTTTGAGCTTTTTAGAGATAATGCAAGCTTATTAACAGCTGAAGCTGAAAAAAAACTCGAAGCAGAATTAATAGAATTATTTTCTCCTCATGATTCTATCTTAGAAAAAGAAAAAAAAAAGAAAAAACTTAGAATGAAATATTTAAAAGACAGAGAAAATTGTTTAATATATTGTGATAAGGCTACACTCGGTGATGATACTCTTTATGTTAGAGGAGATCGTTTGTTGGTTATGATGCAGATTGATAACAATACATTAACAGAAGCTACAGCTCTTAACATTATTAGAAATTTTAATGTAAGACCTAGAATATTGTCACCAAAAGAACTAAAAGTAATATCAGAAGCAGCAGAATCAGCAGCAGAATCAGTACCAGAAGCAATAGTAGTGGCAGCATTACAAGCAAAAAAAGCACCAGAATCAGCAGAATCAGCAGAATCAGCAGAATCAGCAGTAAAAGTAGTGATACAAGAATTAATAAAAGCATTAAAAGAAGCAGAAACACCGGAAGCAAAAGCAATATTAGAAGTAATATCAGAAGCAGCAGTAGCAGCAGAATCAGCAGCAGAATCAGCAGCAGAATCAGTAACAGAAGCAGTAGCAGTAGCAATAATAGCGGCCATAAAAGAACAAAAAGAAGTAGCAGTAGCAATAATAGCACTAGAATCAGCAGTAGCAGCAAGATCAGCAGCAAAAAAAGCACCAGAATCAGTAGCAGCAGAATCAGCAGCAGAATCAGCAAGATCAGCAGCAAAAAAAGCAGTAGAAGCAACTAAAATAGAATTTAGAGTATTGACTAAAATATCTAGTTTAATAACAAAAACTAATAAACTAAAGACATTTCTAAAAATTCCTCAAATACCGCCAGCAGTAGCAACAGTAATGGCAGCATTACCAGCAAAAAAAGCAGCAGTAGAGGAATTAAGTGAAATATCAGATGCCTCATCCTCGTCAGAAGATAATCAAATACCGCCAGCAGCAAGATCAGCACCAGCAGCAGTAAAAGCACCAGCAGCAGTAAAAGCACCAGCAGCGGTAGAAGCACCAGTAAATTCAACAGTACCGCCAGAAAAAGAAGTCCACCAAGGAAACCATCAAGAAAATCAAGTAGAACACAAATTATGGATTGAGACAGAAAAAAACTCTCGAGAACAATCTCAACTACCAAGGACTGAGCTTGTAGATTATCCAGAAAAAATTAGAATTTTAGGAATATATCGAAATTTATTTTGTAATGTTTCCGATATCCAAAATAATAGAATGCTAGATAATAATTCTTACTTTTTGAGGTTTGCTGAAGACATTGGATATATCGCTGGTTATACTTCACTAGATTTAAACTTCGTGGATAGGAATGTCCTTCAGATCAATAATGCAGGAGTTGATATTACTTTTAATACATTTTCTGCTAATAGAATTCAAATAGAAAAACAATCTTTTTTGAATAAGATGAGAGATTTAACTGGAACTCAATCATTAAATGCAGATATTTTACTCCCTATTGACAATGGTAATATAGATACCAAGAAAATAGCTTTAACTATTGATAGATTTGTAGAGGAATTTAACATTTTATCAATTAAAACAGAATCAAAGTTACCGGTGAATTTTAGAGGATCTAATTATGAAGTTATTTCACAAAAAGATAAAGAAAAACTCAAAAATATTTATGTAGCAAGAGCTCAAAGACTTAAAGAGGCTTTAAGTCACCCACAAAAGAAAGGGTTTCAAGAAGCATTCGAAGATGTCCTTCCTTTTTTTACAAAATACTCTCAGGGAAACAATAACAATATTATAACTAGAAATACTTTATTTTATGGTTTAGATAAAAGAATTGAAGCACTAAGAATAATTTCAAGAAGCACAAACGAGCAAACAGAGTTGGACTCTTTAATGAATAAACATAACGCTCTTTCAAAAGCAGAAATTGGAAGATTGGATATGGAATCTATAAATAATCTTTCATCTAATGAAATAGAACTTATTAACGCAGGTATAGATGAAGTGATGACAAATATGCAAAGCGAAACCATAAATCAAGGCCAAGTAGAGATTTTTAACGTTGAATTTGTAACAGATATGCAAGAAAAACTTAAACAAAAATTTAATTTCAATACATTAAGTGCAAGTGATCATCAAAAAGGTGCTGATAATAATCATAGAGAGTTAGGAAATGGTAATCTACAAAACCAAAGCAATCTTCCGAATGATTCTAATGCTTCGGAAGCTCTTATTAATTCTCAACGAGAAGCAAAAATAATTGAGAAATTAAAAGTAAATATAACTTATATTGAAAGTATTATAAATCTTGAATTATTTAAAAATGATATTACGTTAACTGCTATATTAGATTATTTAAAAGAATTGAAAAATCAATCTACGCCAATTATATCAGATTATTATTTATCACCTGAAAATATTTTCATACAGGCAAGAGCTATAGAGAGAAGAAATTATTCTTATATTCAAAATTTTGATACAGCAGAAGAAGCATCTGCAATTAATTCTGCAGAAAGAGATTCTAAATTAATGGCTTCTAATCATAGTATCTTGGAAGTCGTTCTTCCTTTAATTGATAGTTTTAGAAATGAATGTCAAGGTGTTTTGAGATGTTCTGATGATAATAAAGAACTTGATAAATTGATTACTATTTACAGTAGAATGATATTAGAAAAAGTTAATGAAATGACCAAAGATAAAACTGTTTTTGAAGCAAATGATATGCAATTATTAAAAACATCTTTAGAAAAAGTTCAAGGAGATTATTTTAATAAAATATCTAATTTATCTGTCAAATTATCTAATTATCGACAAGCAAAAACAGCCTTTGAAGAAATAGAATCTGATTATAAAGCATCTAGAAGATACATATCTATTGAAAATAAATTTATGGAAAATTTATTTATAAATAATAATTACCTCAAAGAAAAAGAAATACAAAAAACTAAAAATAAAATA
Organism: Candidatus Deianiraeaceae bacterium; assembly: GCA_031537795.1. GTDB lineage: Bacteria > Pseudomonadota > Alphaproteobacteria > Rickettsiales > Deianiraeaceae > JAVKNF01. The sequence continues at coordinate 4,199 of JAVKNF010000008.1, forward strand.
AAAGATTATATTTCTTTTGCAAAAACTTCTTCTTTAGTAATGCAAAAAATAAGAAATATTGAAGATGGAGTAATAACTGGTAGAGATACGAATGCCGATCTAAACAGTAATAATGTAACTCCTATTTGTAATTTGTGTTCTTGTTAATATTATGACAACTTAATTAAGAGATTTATGCAGAACGGTGAAGTAATTAAAAATAATCAATCAAATATACTTCATCGTGCTGAGCCTTCTGTTTTACCTTCGCCAGACACAATTTATAAAGACAGACCAATAAAATCTCGTGCTGGAATTACTGTTATATCTAATCTAACAGAAGAAGAAAAAAAAAATCTCTCGAATAAAGAGATGAAAAAGAATATTAATCAATCAAATATATTTCATCCTACTGAGTCTTTTTTTTTGTCTCAATTAAAATCAACTCTTGATGAAGATAAAGAAAACTTAATAACAAAATCTAAAATAAAAAATGAAAACGGATCAATAAGGAATCTTTCGAATCAAGAGCTAAAAAATAATATATTAGAGGTTGCTAAAGAAATGAATGAAAGTTTTTCAAAGGAAGTAAGAAATATAAAATTAGAGGAAAATACTAGCAACTCTGATACTTTAGAAGATAATAGCAAGAAACTCGGCTTCGCTACTGCAAATCTTATACGACAGATGAATATTGCTAAAGAAGTTGAAGTTACAATTAATAAAGCAGAAGAAGAGGAAAAATTCAAAAAACAACAAGAAGAAAGAGAGAAAGGAAATAAAAATTCAAAAAACAACAAAAAACTTACAACTAAAAATAAAAGCAACAAAAAAGATGAAACTTTTTATCAAGATCAAACTCTAGGAAATAGACATCAAGAGCAAATTCCCCAAGAAAAGACAAATCAAATAAATCCAAAGAACAACACAACTAAAGAAGAAGAGGTTAAAGAAGATTATACTCTCATTTTTATTATTATTTCTGTTTTAATAGTATCAACAGTTGCATTTTTGTTTTATAATCATTCACAACAGAATAATACTAATGCTAACTTTAGTTTAAGTAATTTAAATAATAGTAATAGTTTAAGTAATTAAAGTATTCATTTCATTGATTATTGTAAAAAAATGAATATTTTTGTTGTTTTTTATATTTTTATTATTATAATCTTTAAGTTAATTTAACGTGCTAGAAACAGAAAATAGAAGACAGAATAGCGGAAGAATACAACTTACCTCTAGAAATATACCTGTTCAAGAAGATCCTAATTCAAATAATGGAAGAACTTATTCTATTTCAACTATTTTATCAATATTAGGAGGAGGCTTTGCGGCTCTTGGATCTGCTGCCTGGTGGATAAAAAAAACTCTTACTTCAAGCTCTGCAACAACTCAAGCCCCTCAATCAGTAATAGGTAATATTCTTCCGCCAACAACAACTCAAACTCTTTTACCAACAAAAAGCAGTATTTTATCGTTAGGGAAATTAATAAAAACAAAATCCTCAATACCGCCAGCAGGCGTTAAATCTGGATTATTAAAATTAGAAAGCATTAGATCGTCAATAGAAAAAATTCTTGGACAATCAAAAGCCTCTACATCCTTGATACGAGGAAAGGCATCAGCGGTAAAATTATCAAGTCAAGGTGCAATAAAATCGTTTTTTTCTGGCGCAAAAAGTGCTGTTGCAAAATTAACAATAGGAAAGACAGTTGAATCAATTGCCATTGGAATCAAATCGGCTGCAATCGCTGGAATCAAATCGGCTGAAACCGCTGTAATCAAATCGATTGGTGCAGCTGCCGGAAATGGAACCCCTCTATTTACATCAACAGGTGTTGTAGCAGGTAGCGGTTGCACAACAGGAGCTATTTTAGGAGCAGCAACAGGTATGGCAGCAGTTGTCGTAGTAGGAGCAGCAACAGGTGCTGCCATCTCTAATTATCTTAGTAATAAAGGTTACGTTGATGATCATTGTTGCGGTAATAATACGAGAATCTTGCACAATAAAGAACCAGAAGAAATATTGAAAGAAATCAAAAAAGAAATGATTGTTTATATTGATGGAGTTGAAAGGCTAAGGAAAGATAAACAGGGTGATTCTATTAAAAGTGACATCGGTTTTCAAATGGAGAAAACACAAAAATATGAAAATTTTATACCTTTTGCAGAAAAATTAAGAGGAGAGGTTTCTAATCCTAATAATTTCACTAGTTCTAATATTGAGAATTTATCTGACCTTTTTGGTGACTTATTTTTTGGATATGGTAATCCCCCTACGCCAGCTATGCAAAGTTATCTTGCTACTTTTTCAGACATGAATATAAATCGAATAGAATTCAATGCAAAAACCGAAGAAGATAAACTCAAATTTATCAATCTTACAATGAATAGAATAGATACATATTATGATACTTTACAAAGTGTAATTAATTTAATGAGAGGATACCCAGACAATGTTTCTGAGGAAAACTTTAATTCATTTCGTGATAATTTATTACGTAAAGTTTCTTCTTGTATTAAATCAAATTTGAATTCTTCATCTTTAATTTTAAAATCAGATGATATAAAAAAAATACAGGATCCAAATTCTAAATTTGAAATAGTTCAAGAAATTAATCCCATGTTATCTAATCTAGAAGGAATTACATTGGAACGTTTGAGAAGCGCCTCTACAGATTCGAATATAAATTATTATCTTGGAGGTGATTTTATTTGCAATGCACGTTTACTGTATTTGCTTGACGCTGGAATAGGATTAGCTCTGAAATCAGAGAATTGGGAAGAAACAAATACAAACCCTTTAGTCAGTTTAAAAGATACAAATATAAATTATGCAAGATAAAAGTGATATTTTAAATAAACTTAATAAAAGAATTTCTGATTACAATACACTCGTAGAACTTAATGTATATAATAGACAGGAAAATCAAATTAAAACTCAAACAGATCTAAAAGGGGAATGTTTTATTGATGCATCAAATGCTGCAATTGAAGAATATAAAAGATCATCGATCGGAAAAAATGATGCGTTACAAGTTATCTGTAATGCAATAGATGCTAATCAACAGGCAATAAATTCTTACGAAAGAGAACTGGCAAGAATCGAAAAATCGAATCCAATAAAGGAAGAAGATAGACATAAAAATATTACTTATTCTAGATCCTCTATACCCAATTCTGTTTATGTTGATGCTGATTATGGATCCTATCTCCGAAATTCTGTGTATTTTGGAGTATTATTAAATTTCCAAAAAGATACAAAAAAAATTTTAGAAGCCACGAAAAAAGGATTTGAAGCAGGTATGAAAAAACCTCCAAAATTAATGCAATCAAATATGAGTCAAATCTCAATACCGTCAAATAAAAGTTTTATTCAGTCTCAAACTACTCCGATTAATACATTGAATAATTCAAAAATTGAATCAAATTTAAAAGACGCAAAAGAAAAAGAGCAAAAAGATTTAAATTCAAAAATAAATTCAGAACCAAATACTCAAAGTCCAAATTCTACTGCCGTTCGACCTACATACAGAAGAAATAAAAATAATGATATTTATAATTTGGTCACAGAAGCTACGATAAAGCCACTTCCAAATGTTAATAAAAATAATAACAATCAAGAAGCCTTAATTGTTATTATTATAGCTGTTTTATTAATGTCTATTCTGGCATTTTTAAGTTATAATCATTGCTCAAATTATAGCACCGCTTCTATTTCCAATAATTCAAATAATAAATTACAATTAGTATAATTGAAGATTACTAGAAGCCTAATATTTTTCTTTTTTCATCTGCTGTCAAAAAATCAGTAGTTTTTAAATTATCCCATAAAATTTGTCTCTCATTTGATAAAGCTGTCACTGTGTCCAAATCTAATTCTAATGATAAATTTTGATTATATATTACTGAAAACCAACTTGATAATTTCGCTGTTATAGTTTTAAGCATAGGTATTATTGTCATTTCCCAAAGTATAGTTTTTGCTTCTGATAGGTTTGAAAATTTATTATCTCCAGGTATGTTTAATAAATGAGAAGGCACGCCAAAACACATAGCAATATCTCTTGCGGATGCGTTTTTATTTTCTATGTAGTCCATATCTTTAGGGCTTATACTGATATCTTTCCAGTCCATACCTCCTTCTAATATCATAATCTTTCCAGCATTTGAAGAGCCTTGTAGATTTGCACTTAAATCTTCTTTCAGCCTTTCAAATTGCTCTTCTGTTATTGTATCTTTAGTTGTTATAGCTCCGCTAGGCCTCCCTCCTTGTTGAATAAGAGATCTATTCCATTTTACTATTTCATTGTATTGCTCTATTGAAGATTTTGCTGTTTCCATAGGAGATAACCCGTATAGATCGTCCAGAGGGTGAAAGTTTTTTATGTGAAGTATATCACAAAAACCTGATTCTTGATTACAAGGAAATTCAAAAACAAGCCCATCAACTGTATATTTATATGAAAAAGGTATAAAAGAAGAAGCATTTATGACTTCCATTCTGTCTGGTCGTAATAATGAGATTTCTTCAAGAGTTTCATTATTAAATAAACCCTGAATATAAACATTTCCATCTATTAATAAATATAAAGCTATTGTTTCAACAAGATTTGAATGTGGATTTAACGGATTTGGTTTTTTTATTAAATCTAAAATAGGGTGTGTTTTAATCTCTTGTTTTATTTGATTGATTGTTTCATATAAAAGTATATCACAAGAGGAAATACTTTTTGTTATAATATTAATACATCTATTCACAATTGGATTTTTGATGTATCCAATTTCAGAGAAAGACCTGTATGTTTTATCATGCCATTTAATAAGATTTGGAATATTTTGATAAACAGATTTATATTGAGGATAGTTATTCAAAGGTTTTGACTTTCCAGATATGCTTTTAATAATGTTCTTTATTGTTTCTTTCATATTATTTAGAAATAAACTATATTATAAAATAGAAATACGGAAGCATTTTATTAAATTTTTTTATTGCTTTTAAATTTATATTTATTTTATTTATCTAAACGAAATAATGAATTATTCGAATAGTAAATATTTTCAGTATAAGAGGATTTTTTTTTTAAGTATCATCAAAATAATTATTACTCTTACAATAATAATAAAGTTTTTTTTTCTCCAAATTTTATCTCTTAAACAGTACAGAAAAATAGCACATGGCAATAGCACAAGATTATTTTACATATTAAAGAAAAGAGGCAGTATACTGGACAGAAATGGGAATATTCTAGCAGAAAGTTTTGAATACTATAAAATAAGCTTTATAAAGTCCGTTAAAAATTGGGCTCAAGTGATTAAAATGGTTTTCCAAATATTAAAAAGAAAAAATGTTAATGTTGAAGAAATAATACAAAGGGCAACACTTAAATTTAAAAAAAATAAACATCAATCTTTAACTATTGCTAAATATTTAACACAAAGTGAGTTAAAAAGAATAAGATTTTATAGTTATTTGACACCAGGTGCAAATATATCTAAAGGTACAAGAAGAAGTTACGCTTTAGAAAATGCCTGTCATGTAATAGGTGTTGTAGGTAGGCCAAATAAAAACAGCCTAATTTATAAAAATGAAATCTTAAATGATGAAGATTTTAAAATTGGAAAAAGCGGGCTAGAAGAAATTTTAGAAAATAAGATAAAGGATACTCCTGATGAAAAACTTTTAATTACAGATTCAAGAGGTTTCGGAATTTCAGATTCTTTGCTTAGAGGTGGTAGAAATGGCAAAGATGCGAGTATTTCACTTGATTTTGAAATACAGCAAAATTTAGGTAAATTAATGGAAGGTAAGAAAGGTGCAGCAGTATTAATAGAAATCGAAACAGGGCAGGTATTAGCTATGCAATCAAGCCCTATTTTTGACCCTAATAAATTTTCTTTAGGTTTGGATTTAGATGAAATTGGAGAAGCAACTTTCATGAATAAAGTTATTTCTTCTAGTTTTGCTCCTGGTTCTATATTTAAAACTATAATTGGTTATACTGCTTTGAAAAATGGCTTAAATCCTAATGAAATATTCAAATGTAAAGGCGCTTATAAAATAGGAAATAGAGCTTTTCGTTGCCATAAAGAAGAAGGCCATGGTAATGTGAACTTCGTATCAGCTATCGAGAGATCTTGTAATTGTTATTTTTATAATATTGCAAAATACTTTTTATCTTTAGATTCCGTCTACGAAACTGCGAGGATATTCGGTTTTGGCAAGAAAACAGGTATTGAAATAAAAACAGAAAAAACTCCAATTTTATATAATGAAGCATCATTTTATGATAGATTTGGTGGTAGATGTATGACAGGAGATTTGGCGAATGTATCTATCGGTCAAGGTGTTACATCTGCGACTCCAATTCAGCTTTGTATTTTAATGGCAAGGATCGCAAGCAATAAAGATGTGCAACCTACTTTATTTCTTAAAAAACCAGAATTCGAGAGTTTGATTTTAGACGAAACATATTTGCATTTAATAAGATTAGGTTTACTTGGAACTGTGAATACACCTAAATCTAGTTTATATCATTTAAGGCCTAAAGAATTTCTTCTAGCCGCTAAATCAGGTACTTCTCAAAGTGTTTCTAAATATTTTACAAAACAGCAGATAAGAAGAGGGGAAGTTGATTATAAAGATAAAGCTCATTCTGTTTTTGCAGGATACGCGCCTTTCGATAAACCAAAATATGCAATATCAGTCTTAATAGAACACGGAGGATGGGGTTCTGGTTTTGGTTCTGCTATTGGAATTTCTATGTTAAAAACAGCATTAGCAAAATATACTTGATTTTATTATATAATGCATTATAATTATTATGTTTTATGTCGCAAGATACAGAAAAAAATTTAAATAAGATATCTCTTTCCAGTATACAATTAACTCAAGAAGAAATAAAAGAGATAGAGCTATTACTTCAATTAGAGGCTGTAGTAAATAAAGAATCATTAGACAAAAACGATAATGCTCTTTATTCGTCACTAAAAAAGAAATACACGCAAAATAACCCTTTAAAATTAGTTGAATATTATAAAAATATATACGAACATAATAAAATAGCGAGGAATGAACTTGAAAAAATGGAAAAAGATTTCGCTCAAAGTACTGTGCCGGTAAATCTGCAGAAAATAGAAAATCAACAAGTTTTTAGAAATAAATTAAGTTCAGATTTTCAAGAATTAAAAGACGTAAATACAGAAGCTCGAGATAATTTACAAGATTCAATAGATAGTCTTCAGGCCGAGAAAGACAGAATAAGATCTGAAATCAGAGAGGCAAAGAAAGATTTCGAAGCAGAGTACCCTATTTTAGGCTCAATACCTATTTTAAATTCTATTTTATTTGATGCATTTTTCTTATCTCCTTTAACAAAACAAAGAGAGAAAATAGATAAAGTCTTAAAAGATAACTCCGATGAGATAAAAGATACAGCTGCGATAGATATAAAGCAAGCTAGAATGTTAAGAAACGGCATGATTGGTTCTTTTACAAAAGAAAATCAATCAACCAAATCTTTAAATGTTAATAAATTATTACAAATAAAAACTCAAGATAGATTAATTAAAGGAGGGAGTTTGGATCAAAGGCCAATTCAAGATTTAAAAAAAGGTATAAATAATAATGCTAATTTTATACAAGAGAGGAAAGCTATACAAATATAGAAATTATAAATTTATCTATTAGCATATTTTAATGTTTCATTTTGTATTATTTTTATTTATTTTTTGCAACTCTTTTGCTTTAGTTTTATTCGATAATCAGATTTCAAATTCAATTAAAAATTTCATTTCAGATATAGAAATTAAATTTCCAGAATTAAATATAAACGACTTTCAATTTTATTTAACGGACGACGAGAAGTATAATATTTCTTTCTTAAGCAAGAACAAGATTTATATTTCTAAAGAATTTTTCAAAAAATGGGTTAATAGCGATTTCCTATTTTTTGCAATTTCTAATGAAATATCTAAAAAGGTATTATATCTACAATTAAACAATAGAAATATTTTAGATGTTGAGCATCTGGATTTGGACACTAAATTTATTGGCGATATTGATGATAGATTTTCTTATTTAACATCTTATGAAAATCTAAATATTAGAAATAATGAAAATATTATATACAAAAATATATCAAAATTAGATATTCAGCAATTTAATATTAAGATTTCACAAAGATTTATGAGAAATATTCAAGATGTTGATAAATTCTTATATACAGGAAAAGATAAAAATTTAGATTTTTATAAAAATTATAACGGATTAGATTTGAATGTAATTGCTCAATACAAACAAATGTATTTGAATGATTTTGACCCTTTTAATAAATTAAGAACTATAGATTTTGAAGATAAATTTAATATAATTAGAGCTAAATTACTGGGGCTATTTGATAAAGATAGAGAGAAGCTTTTTAATGATTATGAATTAAAGTATTTCGATGTTAGGCTTTATAATCAAAAAATTAAATACGAAACTTATTTTAATATATATAAACTCATTCAAAATAAACAATTTGAAGATGCTTTGAAGTTAATTAAAAATAGCAATTATAGAGAAGATTTACTAGATGTAGAAGCTGCGTGTTCATATTATTTAGGGGATTTAAATCAGGTGAAAGAATTATTAAAAAATAACAAATTAAATCAAGAACTTTATGTTATTTTTTTAATAAAAAATGTAAAAGGAAATGAAGATGATTTAAGAGTTGCTTTAAAAAATATTGTAAATAATGTAAATATTTCACAAGATAGAGTGTATTTCCTGCTTGACAAAGGCTACGAAGCAATTGGAAATAATTGTATTTCATACAAATATAGAATGAATTTAGCAGGAGCATTAAATAACATGAAATTAAAATGCGAAACTATAGATAAAATCCATAAAGAGAGTTGTTCAATCGGAATAAATTTAAGTTTTAATCTTTCTAAAGATAAATTAAAATGTGATAAATTAAAGATCGAAGAGGTTTTTAAAGAAAATAAACTTAAAATTAATTAAAAATATCCTTTAATATAAAGTCTGTTATTGAATCTTTATTTATTTTTTTTATAAATTGTTCAATTTTAATATTATTCAATAAAATATTGTTATTATTTATGATATCTTTAATTAAAAAACTTAACTTTTCATTCTCTGAAATATAAATTACTTCATTTTCTTGGAGCGTTTCAATTGTTGATATAATATTTTTATAATTCCTGCCTATTATTGTTGGTTTTTTCAAAAAAATACTTTCCAACGCATTATGGCAACCTTTTGTTTTATAAGAAAAACTACCTCCAATGCAAACAATGTTTGATATTTCGTAAATTGGAATTGTTATATCTAAAGACTGAATAATGATAACTTTCCTAGAACTTGAATGAATATCATTTAATATATACTCCAAGTCTTTAGGCTTTATTATTTCTAGATTATCTATAATTTTAAGTAATTTATTTTCAATTTTTAATATATTCTTTGAATCAATATATCTTGGATAAAGTATAATTTTTGAATTTTCTATTTTTAATATTTCAGAAATCTGAATTGCAATATTAGATATATCATCAAAATGCACAGAACCAAAAGTTATTATTATTTCCTTGTTATTTTTTTTAAAATTATTAATTAGATTTTTATTTTTTTCTTTTATTTTTAAAATTTCTTCTATGTTATCAAATTTTGTACTCCCGTATTTCTTGCTTAAGTTTGGAAGATTGAACTCTTTAAATTTCTTATAAGAATTTAAATCGTTTGGGTATATTTTGTGAAATTTCGATATAATAGATTTAAAAAATATACCAAAGAATTTCCATATTTTAAAACTCTTATCTGAAAGATTTCCATTAACTAGATATACTTTCCCGTAGAAAGAAGATAAAAATATTGTAATTGGCCAGATTTCAGATTCACAAAATATAATCTCTTTTGGGTTCCAATAATTCAAGAATTTTCTTATAACAATAAATGAATCAACTGGATTAAATTGATGAATTAGATTTTTGAAATTATAATTTTCAACACATTTTGCAGATGTTAAAGTTGTAGTAGTTAAAATAACAAAATATTTATTAGATTCTGTTATTTGTTTTATTATTTTGATCATAGACTTAAATTCACCTATGCTAACACAATGAATCCAGATAGTTTCAAGATTCGTTTCTTTTTTAATGTTTGTTATTGCAAGTCTCTCTTTCCATCTTATTTTATGCTCCTTATTTAAAATAAATCTTCTAATTATTGTAACAATAAGCCAAAAAATTAACATAATATTAATTGACATTAAAAAAGATAAAATTAAATTCAAGAAAGACTTTCTTTGAAAAATGTTTGACTTAGAAGATAAAAGATTAATCCTGATAGAAATCGGAAGAATAATTAGAAATGAAAGACTTAAAAAACAAATTACAACCAGTGAAATAGCGAACGATCTGCTTCTGGAAGAATATTACATTGAGTTGATAGAAATTGGAAATATTAATCTAGAAGTCTTTAAGCAAATTTATTTAATTGGTTATATTATCAATATTTCAAAATATTTAAATTTAGATACAGACTTAATTTTTAATAAATTGGGTTTTTCAGATGAAGATATGTTTCCAGATAAAAACATAAACAATACTTTGCAAGAAATAAAACAAATTTCTTATGAAAACATAAAAGAAGATACAAATGAAGATCTTAATTTAATTAATCTTAACATTAAACATAAATTATTGATTTTCTTCTGTGCTATTTTATTTTTAGTTTTCTTATTTTACAACAAGAAAACTAAAAATGCTAACAATGCAAAAAAAGCAGAAACTCATATAATTCAACAATTTGATAATGATTTATGAAAAAGTTGATATTTCTTGTTTCTCCTTTCTCTTTTTTTATTCTTTTTTGTAATTTCTATAACTTTAATGCAAAAAATGAAGTTCTTATAGAAATAAAACAAACTCAAACTCTCAATTCTATTGCAGAGAAATTAAAAAAAGAAAATCTCATAAAATCCGAGTTTTGCTTTTTATATTCGGCAAAAACTCTTTATAAGTTAGGTTGTTTTAATAAATTTGAAAAGGGTGAATATTTGATACAAAAAAATGAAACCTTGCTCTCTTTTTTAAAAAAAATAGAAATTGGAGATATAATTCTTCACAGCGTAACCTTCCCTGAAGGAATTACAAATTTTGAATTTATTGAAATACTTAATAATAATAAAATGCTTTCAGGTAAATTATTGAAGCATGAAAAAGAATTAATTTTAATGCCAGAGACTTATAAATTCGCCAAAGAAACAAATAGATCTGAAATATTAAATATTGCAGAAAAAAATATGTCTAATTTCTTAAAAGAAATATGGAATAAATTACCTGATGAGAGGAAAAAATTATTAAAGAATAAAATAGGTTTGTATATTTTAGCTTCTATAGTCGAAAAAGAGGTAGCTTTAAAAGAAGAAGCACCTTTAGTTGCTTCTGTTTATTTGAATAGATTGAAAGTTAATATGAAATTACAAGCAGATCCTACTGTTGTCTACGGAATTACAGACGGCAAATATAATATAGGAAGAAGATTAACTTTTACTGATTTGAAAATTAAAAACCCTTATAATACTTATTCGAATTATGGTCTACCTCTTCACGCTATAGGTGTTCCTTCCAAGAATTCTATTTTAGGAATCTTAAATGCAAAAGATACAGATTTTTTATTTTTTGTTAAAAAAGTGAACGAGCCTGGTCATATCTTCACAAAAGAATTCAAAGATCATCTTAAGAATGCAAATCAATACAGAGAAAATAAACAGAATATTATAAACAAAGAGTCAAATGGTTAGTTTGTTATTTTTAAAAAATAAAATTAAAGAATTAGATAAAGCCTATTACGAAGACAATGAGCCTTTAGTTTCAGATGCTGAATATGACGAATTGAAAAAAAAATTAGAACTCTTAATAAATGAAGAAAAAAAATATAATTTATTTTCAGATAAAGATTTAGAGATTGAAGTTGGTTTTAAACCTGGGGCAAGATTTAAGCAAATAAAGCATAAAATTCCCATGATTTCACTTAGTAATGCTTTAAATAGAGATGAATTTCTTGAATTTTTCAATAAAATTAATAGATTTCTTAATTCAGAAGAAGACATTGAATTTTTCGTTGAATTGAAAATAGACGGAATGTCATTTTCGGCAATTTATAAATATGGAATTTTAGAGTATATTGTTACGAGAGGAGATGGAGAAATTGGAGAAGATATAACTCAAAATATAGATATTATCCAAGATTTACCTAGAGAGATTAATACAAAAAATATAGAGTCTTTTGAAATTAGGGGTGAAGTGTATATGGATAAAAATGACTTCTTATTACTTAATGAAACAACACCTTTTGCTAACCCAAGAAATGCAACAGCAGGCACTTTGAGAAATCTAAATAAAGAAACAATAAAAAATAGAAGATTGAAATATTTTGTTTATTCTTGTGGAGTTTCTAGTGATATATTCAAAAATCAAGAAGAAGCATTGCAATTTGCTGAAAAAGAATTGAATTTTAAGGTAAATGAATATAGACTGAAAACGAAAAATGTAAAAGAAATTGAAAAGTTTCATAAAAAAATATCAGATATTAGATATAATTTAGATTATGATATAGATGGAATTGTTTTGAAAATAAATTCATTCGAACTTCAAAACAGGCTGGGCAGGACAAATCATTCTCCTAGATGGGCTTTAGCTTATAAATTTGATTCCCAGTCTTGTAAAACTAAAATAGAAAATGTACTGCATCAAGTTGGTAGAACTGGTATTTTGACTCCTGTTGCTGTTTTAGTTCCGGTAAATGTGGGAGGCGTTCTAATTAACAAAGCAACACTACATAATTATGATGAAATAAAGAAAAAAGATTTAAGAATAAGTGATATTATAAATATTATAAGAGCCGGAGATGTAATTCCTTATGTTGTAGATAGACTTGAGAGAAGTGAAGATATAACTTTTTACAAATCAATAGAATTTCCTAAAAAATGCCCTTCTTGTGGCGGTATGATTTTTGAAGATTTCTCAAAATCTGTTATGATGATAAAATGTTTAAATAAAAAGAATTGTAAAGAGCAAATTATACAAAAGATTAAACATTTTATATCACGAGATGCTTTGGATATAAAAGGATTGGGTTTAAAGAATATTTCTAAAATGTACGATATAGGTATATTAAAAAATATTTCCGATATATGGAATTTAAAAAATAAAAAAATAGAAATATGCAACATAGAAGGTTTAGGAGAGAAGTCTTTTGAATTATTAAAAAACAGCATAGATAATGTTAATAAGGTTAAATTTTCAAAATTTTTATACGCTTTGGGAATAGAAGGTTTAGGAGAAGTTGCGGCTTTAAAATTATCTGAATATTTTAGAAATATAGATAGTTTGTTGTACAGTAAAAATCTAGAAGAAGATTTAATTTCAATTCAAGGTATTGGAGAAGGAATAAGAAATGAGATATTAAATTTTATAAATAGCGAGGATTTAAAACTTGAAATTAATAAAATTAGAAATTTTATCGAGATTATAAGCGATCAAATTAATAAAAAAAACGGTCAAAAGATTATCTTTACGGGCACTTTTTCTATAAGTAGAGCTGAAATTAAAGAACAAGCAGTAAAAGCTGGTTTTACAATATTATCCTCTGTTTCTAAAAATTTAGATTTAGTTGTATGTGGAGAAGATTCTGGTTCAAAATTGAAACAAGCAAAAGAATTAGGTTTAAAAATTCTCACAGAAGAAGAATGGAAAATTTTACTCTCTGCTATTTGATGGTTTGAATTGAAAGTCAAAATTATAAATATTATTGATTGAAAAATATAAATAATAAATAAAAAACTTGCTTTTTAATTATTATGTGGTTTTTGTATTTTAATTATTTAATTACTTTTTAATTATGGCTAAAGAAACTTTTGAAAGAAAAAAACCGCATGTTAATGTAGGAACAATAGGTCATGTAGACCACGGAAAAACAACGCTTACCGCTGCTATAACAATGGTTCAAGCTAAAAAATTTGGAGGAGAAGTTAAAGCTTACGATCAAATTGATGCCGCTCCAGAAGAAAAGGAAAGAGGTATCACAATAAATACCGCTCACGTTGAATATGAAAGCGAAAAAAGACATTATGCTCATGTTGACTGCCCAGGTCATGCTGACTATGTAAAAAATATGATTACAGGTGCCGCTCAAATGGACGGTGCTATATTAGTTGTAAGCGCTGCAGATGGTCCTATGCCTCAAACAAGAGAGCATATTCTTCTTGCTAAACAAGTTGGTGTCCCTAGTATGGTTGTTTTTATGAATAAAGTAGACCTTGTTGATGACAAAGATCTTCTTGATTTAGTTGAGATGGAAATAAGAGAAGTTCTAAAAAGCAACGGTTTTGACGGAGATAATACTCCTATAATTAAAGGTTCTGCTGTGAAAGCTTTGGAAGGAAACGAACAATATACAGGAGCTATACAAGAACTTATGGATGCTCTAGATAGTTTTATCCCTGAACCAAAAAGAGAAATTGATAAACCTTTTTTAATGCCAATCGAGGATGTATTCTCAATATCAGGAAGAGGTACAGTTGTAACTGGAAGAATAGAAAGAGGTATTGTTAAAGTAGGCGAAGAAATTGAAATTCTTGGTATAAGAGAAGGATCTAAAAAAAGTACAGTTACTGGAATTGAAATGTTCAGAAAATTACTTGACGAAGGAAGAGCAGGGGATAATGCAGGTATTCTTTTAAGAGGTATTGAGAAAAATGATGTAGAAAGAGGTATGGTTCTTGCAAAACCAGGTACAACAAAACCACACACTGAATTTGAATGCGAAGTTTATATTTTGACAAAAGACGAAGGCGGAAGACATACTCCTTTCTTTAATAATTATAGACCTCAATTTTATTTTAGAACAACAGATGTAACTGGTTCAATTCAACTACCTAAAGAAAAAGAAATGGTTATGCCTGGGGATAATGTAAAAATGACAGTAACTCTAATCTCACCTGTTGCTATGGAGCAAGGTTTAAAATTTGCTATTAGAGAAGGTGGCAGAACTGTTGGAGCAGGAACTGTTGCTAAAATTATAAAATAATTTTTTATTATAACTTTATTTCATCTTTCGCACTTTTTTAAAAAGTGCAATTCTTTTCTATTTTTCTGTAATTTTAATTTTTATGTCTAATAAAGATACCGATATTTGGTCTGATTTTAATAACAAGACAGAAGCTAAAAAGGTTAAAAATACAAAAAATGAGAATAATTCAGAGATAATTGGTTTTGATTTTAATAATTTATTCAGTAGATTGAATGATTTCTTTAAAAATAAAAATTTAATTATTTTTACTTTTATTTTTTTATTTTTTGTAATATTTCTTTTGCTTTCCTCTATTTATATAGTAAAACCTGATGAAAATGCCGCAATCATAAGGCTGGGAAAATTTGTCAGAGTTGAAGAGTCAGGTTTGCACTTTAAGTTACCTTATCCTCTTGAGAGCTCAATTATTGCATCGGTTACATCTTCTAGAGTTATAAAAATTCCATTTGATAGAAAAAATAAAAATACAAAAAATACATCAATGTTAACATTCGATGAAAATATAGTTAATTTAGAATTTGAAATTCATTGGAAAATAAAGAATTTAGAAAATTTCTTATTTAAAGTTATAGAACCAGAATATACAATTTATTCCGCCACTGAAAGTATAACGAGAGAGATTATAGGCCTACATAAATTAAAAGATATTTTAACTGATGCAAAATCTGCTATAGAGATGGAAAGTAAAGAGAAGTTGCAAAAATTATGCGATGAATATAATTTAGGAGTAGAAATTATTTTGTTGCAAATGTTAAGATCCGACCCTCCTTCTGAAGTAATTTCAGCATTTAGAGATGTACAGGCTGCTAAAATAGAAAAAGAAAGCATAATAAATAAAGCTCAAGTTTTAAGAAATTCTATAATACCAAAAGCTGAATCAGATGCTAATAATTATTTACTTGAAGCGCAATCTTATGCAGTTCGAACAATAAACGAGGCTAAATCTAAAGTTGTGGAATTTGAAAAAATATACGCAGAATATAAAAAAAATCCCATCACTACTAAAAGAAGAATGTATCTTGAAACTATTGGAAATTTTTTGGAAAATACAAAAAATCTTTCAATAATTGATAGTTCATTGAAAAATATTATTTTTAATAATGAAGTAAAGTATCAAAAATATAGTCAAAATATAAAAGAAAAAATTAAAGAGGATTCTTCAAATGAAATCTCTGAAAGTTTAAAAAATCAATGAATAACGAAGATATTTTTTTTTCTTACATAAATGAAGAAAAAATAAGAATAGATACTTTGCTTTCTAGATTGATTACTTTATATTCTAGAGTTTATTTGGTTGAGCTGATAGAATCGGGAAATCTTCAAATTAATAATGAAATAAATACACAGAAAAATACAAAAATAGAAAAAGGTGATTTGATTTTAATAAAAAATCTCTATAAACAAAAAAAAGAAGAAAAACATCATATAGAAAAACTTAATAAACCTCTAAATGTTATATTTGAAAATGAAAATATAATAATAATAAACAAAGAAAAGGGTTTAACTGTTCACCCTGGTGCAGGAAACAAAAATGACACCCTTGTTAATGTATTGAATTTTCATTTTTCAGATCTTTCAAATTTAAGAGGAGATGAAAGAATAGGAATAGTGCACAGGCTTGATAAAGATACAAGTGGTTTAATGATAATTGCAAAAAATAATCAGGCTCATTTTTTAATATCTGAAATGATAAAAAATAAAGAAATTATAAGAAAATATGTATGTTTATGTTATAAAACTCCGTTTCCTGCAAGCGGAAAAATTGAAACTAGAATCAAAAGAGATAGAAAAAATATAGAAAAGATGAAAATAGAAAAAGATGATATAGATGCAAAAATAGCAATAACAAATTATAAGGTTTTAAAAACATTTTGCCAAAATAATATTTCTTTACTTGAATGCAAACTTGAAACTGGTAGAACTCACCAAATAAGACTCCATATGGAATATATAAAATGCCCAATTTTATACGATGAAATTTACAATAAAGGTGTAAAAATTTTAAAAAAAGAAATAATTGAATCTGAATTCTATAAAAATTTAGAACAATTTAAAGATAAAGGGCAAATGCTTCATTCTTACTATATAGAATTTAAAGAGCCAATTACAGGTGAAGAGATTAAAATAATAAACTATCCTGATTTTTGGAAATATTGTTAAGGCTTTTAATTTCAATAATTTTGTTTTCTTTATTTTGTGATAATTCTTGAATTTTTCCTATTTTTATATTTTCATTTAATTCGAGTTCGTCTTTTTCGTTATTTTTTTGTGTAAAATTTTTTAAACTTAGTAATTTATTTTCAACATTTATAGATTTTTTACTTGCATTCAGTGCAAAATCAACAACAAGACCTATAAACAAACCCAAGAAAGACATACCGATAATAGCTCCAATTCCTGTTATTGCAAAATAAGCAATAGTGCCTAAAATTAAAGCAAAAGCAGTCATTAAGGCAATGGTGTAATGTGCTCTAAATTTTGTTTTTTTCAGCTTGTAAGTTGAATTATTTGATGTATCTTCTTTTACAATTTCAAGAATTTTATTGTCATCCGGCATTTACAGTCTTATTTTATACCAAAAAAATTGAAATTTCAATCAATTTTTATAGTTATGATAATTCTATATTGAAGGTTCTTCTATTTAGATAACGCTATTTGTTATTATTTTGATTAAACTAAACTCAATAAATATTAAAATAATTTGATAATTATATATCAATTATTAAAATCTCAATTATGAGGTTACTTGAAAAATTAATTGCAGGAAATAATAGATTTATCAAAGGTCAAGCTAAATCTCATTACGAATATCACAAAAGGTTTAATATGTTCGAAGAGCAAAAACCTTATGTTGCAATTTTAGGTTGCTCCGATTCTAGAGTTCCACTTGAAATAATATTTGATGAGAATTTTGGTAGCATTTTCGCAATCAGAAACCCAGGAAATATGGCAGATAATCATACTATTGGCAGTTTAGAATTTGCTGTCGAGGTATTAGAAATAAAGCTTGTAGTGGTTTTAGGTCACGAATCTTGTGGCATGATTCATGCGGCTTTGAATAATCAAAAAGTTGGAAGTAAATATGTTGACAGAATAATTAAAAATGCAAAACTTCTAATAAGAAATGAAGATTTTGAGCAAGATAAAAAAAACGGATTACAACATTTCGCTTTGGAAAATATTTTAAATAATATAAATAGAATTACAAGTAAAAGTAATACTTTGTCAGATAAATTTTTAAGTAATAAATTATCAATAAAAGGGGCTTTCTACAATTTACAAAGTGGTAAAGTTGATTTTTACAATCATTCAGAAAATAAATTAATAAAAATAGAATGAAAATCTTAAATGTAATGCTTTCAAAGGGAATTGGTGGATTGGAATCTGTTTCTGTAAATATTTCCGAAGCCTTAAAGTTAGAAAATATCGAAGTTTTAAATATATTAAGAGAGAATTCAGTTATAATTAATAAATTCAAAGAAAGAAATATTAATTTCACAACCTGTAAAGCCACTAATTTTCTAGATCTATCTACTTCAAACAATATAAAAAAATTTATTTTAGAAAATAAAATTGAAATTATTTTAGCTCACGGAAGAAGAGCTGTAGATTTTTGCTATAAAGCGAAAAAAAAATTTGATAAAACTGAAATGAAACCTATTTTTATAGGTTGGTTTCACAACGATATAGACTTCGGATTAGGTAGAATTACAAAAATGGATTATATTTTTGTTTTAAATGAAAACCAAAGAGAGAGAATCGAAAGTACAGGTTTCAATAAAGAAAAAATTATAAAGATTCAGAATTTTCTAAATATAGATAAAAATGAATCAAAATTCAATATTCAAGACAATAATAAAGAAGAAAAACATTCATTTACTATAGGTGCGATATCTAGACTTGAAACACAAAAAGGCTTCGATTTATTAATAAATGCTTTTAGAATATTAATAGATAAAAAATATGATCTAGAGTTGAAAATAGGAGGGGGAGGATTTTTAGAGTCTGAATTAAGATCTTTAACACGAAAATTAAAAATAGAGGATAGAGTCGAATTTGTGGGGTACATAAAGAATGTAAATAATTTTTACAAAAACATTGATATTTTTGTAAATTGTTCAAAAAGAGAGCCTTTTGGTTTAAACACAACCGGAGCTATGTATTATCAGGTTCCAATTGTTGCTACTCCCACCTACGGATCTTTAGAAATTATCAATCATATGAAGAACGGTATAATTTGTGAAGATTTTTCACCAAATTCAATAGCAAATTCAATAGAATATCTAATCAAAAATCCAGAAAAAAGAGAGATTTTTATCAAAAATGCAAAAAAGAAATCATATTATGAATATTCGTACAATATGCTTTCAAGAAAATTAGTTGGAATTCTTAATTCTATTTTAGAAAAAGAGAGTTCAGCAAATATCAGTACAAAAGGTGATAAAGAACTTCCAGTTATTGTAAAGTTGGTCTCAAGAGCTTTAGTTTTTAATTCTAAAAATGAGATTCTAATTGTTTCTGAAGACGGCGACAATTGGAGCATTCCAGGTGGCACAATTGAAGCAAATGTAGAACTTAAAAAACTTTGTAAAGATGAAGTCTATGAAGAAACAGGTCTAAATGTAGAAGTTCTTGACCTTTTTGGCACTTATCAAGTTTCAGGTTCAACAGATAATGGTTGGTATAAAAATAAATATATAGATTGTAAACATATATATATAAATTCTGTTTTTGTGTATCATTGTAAGATAGAAGGAGATGAAACACTAAATAAAAATTGGGTAGATTTAGCTCACAATGTAATTAGATTTAGAAGGTTTATTGATGAAAAAGAATTCAAAAAACTTAAAATTTGGCAAGAATTCTTACAAAATATGACATTTGAAGAGATTAAAAATACTAAAAGTTTTGAATGTAAAACAGAAGACAGAACTTAAAACTAAATTTAAAAAAGTAATTATAGAATACAGACATCTATTTATTTGCAAAAAATATCTCTAAAAATATAAAATTTCATCGCCGTATTTAAACCCTTTCTACTTTTTGCAAAAACCTTGGTTTTCCTGGATAAATACGGTGTATAGTGTCTCAAAAGTGAATTAAAACTTTTAAATAGACAAGTCTCAGATTTTGTC
>JAVKNF010000009.1:0-8661 GCA_031537795.1 Candidatus Deianiraeaceae bacterium
CTTATGAAAATGAAAATTATTTCCTCAATAATTACTATGGAATATCTTTAAATCAAAAAGAAAAAGATATTCTATATTTGATGAAGCAAGTTGTTCTTGCTTATTCGGTAATTAGAGGTTTCAGAAATGTTGAATTAAAAGATGTAAATTTAGATAAATCTAAAATCTTATCTTTACAAGAAATATTTAAAAATAGAGAGTTGAATAATTTTAAGTTTGATATTTCTACAAATCAAAAAATGTTTATTTATTCAAAAGCTTTATTATCAGAATTTATTACAAATATTAACAGTGAAAAATACAAAAGAACTATAAAAAAATATGAATAACAAAATTTTTCTTTCTAAAAATAAAGCTAGAAATCTATTATTCGTAATTTCTTTAATATTATCTACTTTTTCGATAATCTCAATACCTCTTAGTGAATTTGTTGACTTTAGCGGAAAGAAGTATGAAAAATATTCTAAAGATAATTTCAAAGATAAGTCTTGGAGCGATATCATTAGAGAAATTCATAAACAGAAAGGCAAAAATGAAACCGAAATAAGGGAAGAAATTCTTTCAACTTATATTAAGCAGTTGATTTACATTTCAAGCCTTATAATGATGATTTTAAAGAAACAGCCTTATTTATATATATCTTATGGTATTGTTTCTTTTTTAACAATTGAAATAACAGAATTTTTAAAATTAAATATAAATGAAGAGAGACCTGATAAAATGAACAAAAAATCTTTTCCTTCTGGGCACGGAGCAGTTACTGCAATTAGCTCTTTTTATGCTTACAAGATTATGCCTGTGAATGTGGCTAGTTTTATAAATTTAGGTTTTATATATATTTGTATGAGTAGAATTTTTGCAAGAAGACATTACATGCACGATGTTCTAGTTGTGGCTTTAATTACTTTGATTATTATGATTTTGGTTGAGGCGATAAGAAAGAAAATTGAAAATAAATAACTTTAAGAAAATATTCTTAAAAAACTTTACATATATATATATCAATATCAATTTTATAAATTTATATGAAAACACAAGAAAATTTCTACAAACTTTTTCGTTCAGGTCAAAGAATTATCATACCATTTTTTCAAAGAAATTATGTTTGGAAGGAGAAAGATTGGGAGATGTTCCTTGACACTATTAAAGATTTAATTGATAATCAACATAATGAATATAGTTCTTTTCTAGGAGCGTTAATTTTAAAAAAAGAAAAAGAAGAATTAATATTAATAGACGGACAGCAAAGAATAACAACTATTATCTTATTTTATTATGCATATTGTGAAATTTTTCAAAAACAAGAACTTTTTAAACTTAATACTTTCTTGCCTGATATGAAAACTTTTATTTTGAACCATAATGTAAATGATAAGAAAGTTTTTGAATCAATCATTAATGGAAAAGAAATAGAAGATAAAGCTAAAAATTCTAATATTTACAGATGTTATGATTATTTCAAAAAGGCAATAGAAGGAGATATAGAGCAATATCAACTTAAAGAGAATCATTATATTTTATATAAATTATCTTTTGTGGAAATATTATTAGATAGCTCTGATGACGAGCAGAAGATTTTTGATATTTTAAATTCTGGAGGAGTTAGACTTACTGTTGCGGAATTATTAAAAAATTTCTTATTTAAAATTGGGGAAGAGAAAGAATTTAAAGAATATTGGCAAGATATTTTTGAAAATTCTCATTCTGAATATTGGGATTTTGAAATTAATGCTATTCGCGATAAATCTACCGTAGATCTATTTTTACAGTCATATTTAATAATAAAACGCTTCGAAGAAGACCCAGATTTAGATTCTGAAAATTCGTTTATTAAATTTGAGGATTTATATAAAAAATTTAAAGAATTAATAGGTTCAAATAAAGCAAATAGGGTTAAATATTTTAAAGACATAGCACAAAAAGCAATATTATTTAAAAATAAATTTAATTTAGATTGCACAAAGAAGGATATTAATTTTGAAAATTACAATTTTAATAGATTTCTTTTATTTTGTGTTTTTACTAAAAATTTAACACCTATTCCTTATTTATTTTATATAATAATTGAAAATAAAGATAATAACACAGAAATAAACAATATTTCTAAAGTTCTTGAGAGATATTTATTCAGAAGATTAATTTATAAAGAAACAACAAAAGGTTATAATAAGATTTTTATGAAGTTCATAAAAAAGAAAATTAAAACAGCCGATGCTCTGAATAAAGAGATTTCAGATTTCGAAGAAGTAAGTAACATGCTTCCTTCTTTAAATAAAGAAAAATTTAAAAATATTTCTTATGAAAATAGGCAAGGAAGAATTATACTCTATTTATTAGAAGATTTGGAATTGTCTGGGGCAACAGTGCAACAAATACCAATTGATAAAATTGAGTTAGAGCATATTATTCCTCAAGATTATGAAAAGTGGAGTAATGTTATAAATAAAGAGAATAAAGACTGTATTTATAATATAGGCAATATGACTTTGATCTCGCCTTATATAAATAAAAGTATCTCTAAATCAGAATGGAAAATTAAATTGAATGGTAATTCAAGAAATTGCGGATTAAAGAAATTGAATTTTTCTAAAAATTTGGAAAAATATCTCGAATTAGAACTTTTTACAACAGAATCTGTTAAGACAAGAAATGAAGAGATCTTTGAATTAATTAAAAAATATTATTCTTGATTTTTAACTTTTAGTTTATTTATTCTTAAGTAGATTTTTTCGATGTTTATTTTATTTTTTATTTTATTTGGTTTTACAATTTTTGCAGAAGAAATCAAAATAGACCAAACTTATATTATAAACTTAGATAGAACACCAGAAAGATATAGAAAAACAAAAGAATTTTTAGATGAAGAAAAAATGTTTTATGTTAGGTTTTCAGCCACAGATGGTTATAAAATGAATATTAAAGATTTAGAAACATTTGAAATATTTCAAGGAATTGAAGTGAAAAAAAGTGGAAACAAAAAATTTATAAATAACAGAAGATATAAAATTGAATGTTCTGAAGATTTTAATTTTATTTATCATACATTTCAAAAGAATAAAGGCAATAAAGAGATTGCAAAATACCCTCTTGCGATTGGGGATATAGGTTGTGCTTGTAGTCATTTAAGAGTTTGGAATGAAATGCTTAATAAAAATTACGAAAATGTTTTGATATTTGAAGACGACATTATACCTTATGATATTGAAAAAGATACAAAGAGCCCAAATAACAAACTAAAGTGGATTGACGGAAAGTTTGATTTTTGGAAAAAACTTAGGCTTTATATTTGGAATTTATTTACAAAGAAAGAATTTGAATATAAAATTAATCCTAACGATTCTTTTAAGAAGAATTTAGATTTAGTTTTACAAAATACACTGCCGAATTGTGATGCAATCTTCTTGTATTATCATTATGTTCCACCTAAATTTTATAAGACTGTATTCAAGAATCCAATTCAAACATTTAAAGTTTTAAAGAATAGATTAAGCTCAGAAAATCAAAATAATTATATGGAGAGATTGTATTTTATAAATAAATCTCATTTTGGAGCTTTAGTTGCTTATGTTATGACTAAAAAAGGTGCAGTGAAACTTTTGCAACATATTAATAACTCAAAGGGTTCAGCGATAGACGCGTTGATTGGCACATTGGCAGAAAATAATGATTTTAATATTTGTGCGGTTAAAGGTAATATAGTTTTACCGAATCTTGATGAATCTTCAATTGGAGAGATGGGAGGCAGAAATTAATTAAGATAATTATTTAGATTTTTTTTGCAGAAGGAAATAGAAAAATAATTTATCTAATTGACAATAACTTCTTTTAATTTAGGCTTTCTTTGCTAAAGGTAACTTTAGATATTGCGATATAAGATTTTTTTCTAAAATAAGTTGGACTTGGGGGCGGTACCCAACATCTCCACCAGAAAAAAGGGGGTGAATAGCTTTGACAATTTATGCAGGATTGGAATCTCGCAGGTTTGATAAAACCTAAAATGTCACAACAACAAAAGGCAAAAATGCTGATAATGTAGTTGAGTTTGTCCCAGCTGTTTCTTTCAACAGAAATAATGCTGTAAGACTTGCTGCTTAGTTTCTAGGCGCTACACGTGAAAGATCTACGACACTCTTTGAGGCTTCCTCCTGCCTTGCGACATAAACGGGGGACTTATAAAAACCAACAGAAATATATTATCTAGAATTTATATTGAACGCTGAAACGTAAGCCATATATACTTACAAGAGCTGTATTTGTATATTTATTTCCACTAGAATCTGTTGCCGTTATTGTAGTTGAGAAATCAGGCCTGAAAATGAATTCAATAGTGGTAAATAAATTAATTCTATGAAATGGTTTAATGTTTAGACCGAAATTAAAGAAAGCAGTTATCTGAAATGCTGTTATTTTATCAGAGGTAAAATTCGGAGCTTGTATTTTTGAATTTGTTTCAATAATTAAAGAAGGGCCGACGCTAAAATAAGGCATTAAAGAAACTTTAAATCTTTCAACATCAAAGACATAGCCCGTCATAAGTAAAAATTCCTGAATATAAACCCCTGCACCGTTCGGCCCAAATGCAAAGGAGGTTATAGACTCTCCTCCAATATAAAAATTATTATTAAATTGATGCCCGTAACCTAAAACGCCTCCTATTAGATATTGAGGAAATGTAGTTTGAAAACTCTTACTTGAAACTTCAATACCACTAGGGTTTACAACAGTTGTATTTCCTTTTAAGCTTAAAGTTCCTAGTTCAAAACTTGTTCCAATATAAGGCCCTGAAAATGTTTTACGAATTTCTTTCGCTCTTTCAATTTTAGAAGTCGTATTAATTTCAGCTATTAATCCAGTTTTAGATAAAAGAAAAAATAAAATAAATAAAATATACGTGCTTAACATTATTTTATAATTTTTTTTTAAGTCTATTTAAATGTTTTTAATTTTCAAGCCTTTACTTTAACTATATTTTAAGATTTCAAAAGGTATTAACTCTGGTAGGTAGTACTGGACTCGAACCAGCGACCTTTACGATGTCAACGTAACGCTCTAACCAACTGAGCTAACCACCTATATTTTATAATAATTGAAAAGATGAATTAATTTGCAAGATAAATCTCGGCAATTGACAAATAATAAACGTTTTCAGACTTACATTTTTATATTATATACTAATAAATATAAAGATTAATTATGTTTAAAAACTTATTAGAATTTCAAAAAAACTTCTCAACTGAAATTAAATGTAATAGATTTTAGAAAGAAATATTGATTTCGAAGAGAGTAATTTATTTACATGAAAGTCTATTTTATAAATAAATACATCTCGTTTTTTGTTTTCTATTTTAATAATAAAAATTTAGAAATTGCAGAAAGATTTGAAAATGCTATGATTAATATGTTTTCAAATAATAACTTAACTTATGCTATTTTAACTGGAAAGGAGCTTGATTTAAGGGGATTTTAGTTTTTATTTTAAAAGTTGGTATTTAAATAATTTATCCTGAATTTGGATAGAATAATATAACTTTAATTTTGTTTTTAAACTATTGATTTTTGTGTTTAAGATTGGGTAATTATAAATTTTATTTTTTTTATCATCTAAATAAAAAGTATTTAACTCTTGAATTATTTGATAAGTTCCATATTTTAAATTTTGCTTATATTCTTTTGTATTTTTAGCTTCTTCAAAAACTTCTTGCCATAAATTTAATAAATCTTTATCTTCTGTCTTTAAATTTAAAATTTTCAAATGTTCCGTTGTAACAGTTTCTAAATCAAAACATAATTCATTTTTGTAAAACCTTCCGTCGCTTCCAATAAATGAAATACATTTATTTCTTTGTGAAAGGCAAGTGAAAATAAAGCAAGCTTTTAAGAAATCTTTATCTTTTAAATATTCAAACCCTCCGTCTGCTGTTGTAAAATAAATATCTCTTTCATACCAATTTTCTTGTGGGTAAAGTTTTGCGCAAAAAAGTGGCAATTTTTCAAGGTAATTATCTGAACGAAGGTAAAAGCCACGATTGATATAATTTTTTAACCTTGTTAGTTGATAAGTTTTTGAATCACAGGAAAAACCTTTTACTCTTAAATAACATAATATATTTTCATTAAAATAAGATTTGCCTTCACTATTTTTATTTATTCTTTCCCTTCCGTCAAATTCACAAAAAACATTTGTTATCTTATCGTTATCGAAATATCTTGTATCAGCAAAATAATCAAGCGTTTTGTAAACCTTCTTAATTAAAACATCTTTTTCATATTTTAATTGTCCTTCGTTTGTTTGTTCTTGTAAATTAAGCCCATTTTCCTTTTTTAATTCTATATCATAAGCTTTTAGGTTAAATTCTTCTTTCTTTTCATCAACATTTTGCCAATGAATTAATGAAATACTTGAAGCTGTTGCATGAAAATGCCTTCTATTTAATAAATAACCATCTTTAAATAATTTATTAACAATATGAATTGATTTAAAATATTTAACAGGGCTAAATAAAATATAACTATCGGTTGGCTGGCGAAGGTAATATTTGAATGCAGACCAAATAAATTGGTTTGATAAATCACGAGCTTCATTTCCAAGTTTATCGTTTCTCATTTCTTTTTGAATATATGTATTGACTTTTTCAGAATTTTTACCTTCTGTATGCTCTTGGTTACTATCCCTATAAGGCGGATTCTCAAGCATTATAATTATAATTTTTGGGTTATTGATTATACTTTGTAAGTATTCATTTTCAATATATTCTTTACTCATTGCATCGGCATTTACTATTCTTCCATCTTTAAAAATTGCATCATCGTCGTGAGGAGGAATTATAAATTTAACTTTACTACCTAACCTTGCAAGCAAAACCTTATATTCATAATATTCATAAGTTGAAAGAATGCAATGGCTTAATTCTTCTTCTGTTAAAAATTCTTCTAAATTTCCAGTTCCGGCACATCTATCAATAATTACATAATCATTCCCATTTGGCACAAGTTTTATAGCTTCTCTAACCATTTCAACTGCTAATTTGCAATATGGGGTCGGGGTGTAAAATGCTCCAAGTTCTTTTTTACTTAATTTGTCATTTAAAGTATCCATTAAATACTTAAATCTTTCGTTGTCCTTTTCTTTGTATGGAATTATAAAATCTTTAAAATGTTCTGGGTTTCTAATTTCTCCGTCATTTGGAAATAAATCATGATTTTTAGTTCCTAAAAAACTTCCTTTAGTTGCATTTGGCTTTTCAAGGTAATATCGCATAGCCCAACCTAAAATACAATCTTCATTTATGTTTATTCTTGTATATTTTTCTTCTCTTAAAAGCTCAATTAATCTAACATTTCCTAAAGTATTTGAATAGTTTATTATTTCAGCTTTAATATTTGTATTAAAATTTTGATTATTAATAGAAGCCGCTCCTATATAAACCTCTTGAATTTGTTGTAAAAAATCTTGTGAATCAAACTTATAAACTAAAGAATTATTTAAACTAATTAATAAAATATTAGCAGGAATTGAAATTCCATTTACACGACATTTTGATAAATACTTAATAACTTGAAATAAAGTTTTATTTATATCTGAAATTGAAAGTTTGAATTCTAAAATATTACCTCCAAATAAACCATCTGTATTTTGAATTAAAATCTCTTCAAGTTCTTTATCTTTTAAACTTTTAATGTATTGTTTGTAATTTTTAAAAAAAATTAATTGTCCTTCTTTCTCATTATTGTAGCCTTTTAAAAAACTTAGACTCTTTCTCTTGTTTTCTAAAGTCATATTACTTAATAAATTTTCCAAACTTTGAATTTTTTTTGAAAAAATATTTTACTAGAGATGGCATAAAAATTAAATTTTTAATATAAATATAAAATATAAAAATCAATAATAATAAAATCATCTATTTCCCTGTGTTGTCTTTTAAGGATTATTTAATAGTTGTAATTATCAATTATTTACTTGACAATTATTTTTTATTGTAGTTATTTTGATAAATTCTATTTATGAAAGTTGCAAGCTCTTTAAAAAGTTTAATTAAAAGACATAAAGACAATAAACTTGTCAAAAGAAGAGGTAAACTTTATATTATAAATAGAAAGAATCCAAAATTTAAAGCAAAACAAGGTTAAAATATGGCAGTACCAAAGAGAAAAACTTCAAGATCAAAACAAGGTATGAGAGCCGCTCATAGGGCTTTAGAACCAAGACAATTCAATAAGAATACAGATGGAGTTTTCTTAACTCCTCATATTGCGGAAAAAAGAGAGGACGGATATTATTATAAAGGTATTTGTATAAAAAGATTTAAGATTAGAGATAAAAATAAAGCAGAGGAAAGTTGAATTTGAGTCTTTTATTTTTTAGGTTATTTTTGTCTTTAAAAATAGGTCCCTTCGTCTAGCGGTTAGGACGCCAGGTTTTCATCCTGGTAACAGGGGTTCGATTCCCCTAGGGATCACCATATAATTTATCACTTGAAATAATTATCACACATCGACAAATAAATTCATTTATAAATTTCTTCTCTAAAAATATAAAATTTCATCGCCGTATTTAAACCCTTTCTACTTTTTGCAAAAACCTTGGTTTTCCTGGATAAATACGGTGTATAGTGTCTCAAAAGTGAATTAAAACTTTTAAATAGACAAGTCTCAGATTTTGTC
>JAVKNF010000010.1:0-72996 GCA_031537795.1 Candidatus Deianiraeaceae bacterium
CAAAACTTTAATCTTTGAGAGGCTTGAAGATGATTTCGAAGAGGTAGAATTTTTCATTTTTTATAATCTAAAACACAATCACGTTGTCTTCTTTAAAATGTTTCAAAAGGTTATATGTAAGTTCAATATTCAAAGCAGTATCACGAGAGAAGAACTTATATTTCTCTTTACCGAATTGCTTGATTAAAGACATAATATCTTCCATTTTCAATACTTCTTTTTCTAAAATTACAATTGCGTCTTTAGTGTTTTCAATTTCAGATTTCATAATGTAAATGTCTTTTTCGGCAATTTTTGAAACTTTATAATTCAAGCCATAGCCATACATCAAAGCAAGGTGAGTTAAGATAAACTCATTATCATTTGAATGCCCCAAGCTATATAGGGTTTGCCTATCAGGGTTATCCGCAAGTTGCAAGACTTTAAAGCCGTTATCAACAGATTTATATTTTTCACCAGCTCTTTTAACTCGTTCAATTGTAATGTCGCTAATATATTTATAGCCAGCCTTAAAAGCCTCTTTTTTTTCATCAATTTTTTCAGGAAACTGCACTAAAATAAACTTACGCCCGCCAGCAATCGCGGTTTTATCTTCAAACATTCCATCTTTTGCTTGTTTGTCAATTTCTTCTTGGTTAAGTTCCATAACCGCCTGCCCAGTTGTACCGCTTCCTGCGAAGAAGTCGAGGATTAAATTGTTGGGGGAGGTGGAGATTTGTAAAATGCGTTTTATGAGTGAGACGGGCTTGGGATAAGAGAAAAAATTTCTATTGCTTAATATTTCTTCAACTACATCACCTCCATTAGCAGAAAAACCAACATCTTTTCCCAACAATAAAGAAACTGGATTAATTCCAGTTGTATCTTTTAGATATACTTTTTTTTGCGGCTGTGCGTTACCATCTTTGCCCCAAAAAATTTTATTTTCTTTGTCCATTTGTAAAAAATTCTTCTCTGTGAAATTCCATGATAAATTCCAAACTTTTCCAGTTGGTGATACTACATCGTAACTATATGGATTTTTCTTTTTATACATCTGAACCAATCTATATTTCCCATTTTCATTTTTGTCATCGTAAGAGTATGTAGATTTTATATATTCTTCTCTTAACGGCAGTTTATTTATATTGATTTGGTCTGAATTTTTTGCAAAACATAAAATATATTCTGTTTGGCTTGAAATACCATTTTTATCATTCGTTGTTGTGTATTTGTCTTGCCAAATTAAGCTAGCAACAAATTCCCCTTCACCAAACACCTCATTCATCAAAAGCCTTAAGTGGTGGACTTCATTGTCGTCAATGGAGATAAAAATAATGCCGTCTTCTCGCAACATTTCCCTTGCAATCATAAGTCTTGGGTACATAAACGAAAGCCATTTTGAGTGCTTTTTGCCGTCATCTTTTTGAATGTAATCGGCAATTTGTTCGCCGGTTTCTTCGTCAATTTCACCTGTTTCTATTAGATATTTTTTTATATCAAGCTCGAATTTGTCGTTATAGACAAGATCATTTCCGGTGTTGTACGGCGGGTCAATATAAATACATTTTACCTTTCCTTTGTAGGAGTTTTTCAAAAGTTTCAATACCTGCAAATTGTCTCCTTCGATGATTAAATTTTCTGTTTTATCAAAATTTTTACTTCGTGTTTTGTCAAATTTAAGAGTGCCATCTGTATAGGTTTTATATGCAATTTCTCTTGCTTTTTGCTTTCCCGCCCAGTTGAAAGTAAAACGCTCTATATCTGGTTTTTCAAAATTGCCGCTCAAAACTTCTTTTAATCTGGGTTCAATTAGGTTGCCGTTGTTGTCAAAACAATCTGGCAAAATCTTCTTAATTGCCTCAATTTTTTCATTTGGTTGATTTTTTAAATCATCATAAATACTAACTTTACTCATAAACTAAAACATAAATTACTTTTTATTTGGAACATAAACACTATAACAATCTTGATGAAGTTTTGAAATTTCAAGCATATCGGAGCCTTTGTGGTCAATATATTGCGTTGCAACATCAAATCCCAGTTGTTCAAAATGCTTCACTGCGCATTGTATTTTAAACCTCTCTTTGTCATCAAGTTCCTTTGGTTTTTTACTTTTAACTTCAAAAATCATATATAATTTGCTATCTCCATTTACAAGCAAGGCAAAGTCAGGGGTGTATTTTCCAATCGGTGTGTTGATGTGAAATTTACTCTCGCTTCCTTTTGGAAGTTTGACTAAAAGCTCAATGCTGCTTGTATTGTCGGCAAGTTCAACGAATTTCTTTTCTTGATTTGAATCCCAGTCAACAAGATTAAACAATGATTTGTCAGATTCCATAAGTTTTTCGTGATAGCTTTTTTCTTTCTTCTTCAATGAAATGCTGGTCGTCAAATTCTTCATCTGTTCTTTCATATATCACCTCTGCAATTGACATAATATGATTCTTTTTACATCTTTCTATTGTTTCAATTGCAATGTTTATGAATGCCTCTTGATTTTTCTTTATTTCATTCTCATTAACTTCGTTTAAAATTCTTTTAATTTCATTAACAGAAAGCCATGTTTTTTCTTTTATCTTTGTAATTACTTCGTTTATATTTAAGTCTTCAATAATTTCTTTTGCTCGAGAGCCATTTACAACTCCTTTTATATCTCCTTTTATATCTCCTTTTTTGATCGAAATTTGCTTTTGATTAATTATTTCATTTTGTAATTCTGTAATTATATTTTTATAAAAACTATCAAGGTTTTTAAAATTTATATACCAGTTTGTTTTTGGTTTTAGCCTTTTCCATAGTTCCTTTGCGAGGTCTTTTTTGTCTTGTTTTATCTTAATTTGTTTTGGTGTTCTTTTTGTCGCATCTCCGATTTGCGATTGATTATCTTTATTCCAACCCGCCTCTTGTTGATATTGACTGCAAAAAGATTCGTATTGCATTGAACCAATGATTGTAAGGTTGTTTATTCTATCAATATTATTAATTTCCTTGTCTTCAAAAATTCTTTTTCCTTCGCTATTTACGCACAATCTTAAACCCCTTCCAACGAATTGCTTTTTATTGCTTTCACTTGCAATATGTCTTAAAAAACAAATATTAAAAATGTTTGGGTTATCCCAGCCAATACCTAAACTTGTATGAGCAAAAATGAATTCAACTTTATTATTTAAAGATAAAAGCTCCTCTCTGTCTTTTAAAATAAGTTTTGTCATTTCTTTTTCTTGATTATCTTTAGTCCCTTTTCCATTTGAGAAATAATAAGCATATCTACCTTCTGCATCTTGATTGTAAATATTCTTATATTCTTCTGTAAAAATTCTTTTAACTATTCCATTGTCAATAAAATCAGCAACAGAAGGAACGAAAAATAAGGACATTTGTTTTATTCTTTCATTTTTAAGTCTTTGCTCTTTTTCTTTGTGTTGTAAAATTGTTTGCTTTATTTGTTCTCTTAAAATAACCTCTTCACTTATAGACTGTCCTGCTAATTGTATCTTTGCTGTTTTTCTGTTTAGATCTATGTTTTCAAGTTGCAATGAGGCGTTAATTCCACTTTCTAATTCAATTGAAAGATATTCCAATCTTTTCACTTGCCTATCATCATAAGCTTGGTCTGGGGTATATGTGTATATAATTTGTCCTTGATTTTCTTTTGGGTGAGTTGCGGAATAACTTAAAACAAATTGTGGATTTAATAATTCTAACAATTGATTTGAGTTAAAGTCTTTATTTAATTGCGGTTCGTCAATTATGACAACAGGTTTTATTTTTTTGATTTGTTCAATATAACCTCCTAAACCAAACAATTCATCTCTATTATCTTGCCTTAATTTATTTGTTTCTTTGTCAAAAGATTGCTTTGTTAAAATCAAAATTTGCAAATCATTTTCATTGATAAAATTTGAAATAATATTCATCTTACCGCTATCGTAATTACTAACATTATATGAAATATTACTATATTTATCTTTAAAATACTCATAAAATATCTCAAAAGTTTTATAAATTCCTTCTTTAATTGCTACACGAGGAGCTACAATAATAAATTTGTTATGATTAAATTCCTTATAAAGTTCAAAAATCGTTGAAATGAAAGTAAAAGTTTTACCAGTTCCTGTTTCCATTTCTATTGCAAAATGTTTTAATTTTTTTTCATTTATACTTTTTATTGTGTGTTCTATTGCATCCGTTTGATGTTGTAGATGTTCAATTTGAATTTTCATATTCTAAAAAATCAATTCCTCAAACATATCTTGCAAAACATAACACTTACATCTTTTTCATTTATACTTCTTAAAAGTCAAATTTTGAAATACATTAGTATTTTCTGAAGATCAAAAAATTATATAGATATTGAAGAATACTGGTGCCAGTTATCGGACTCGAACCGATGACCTGCCGCTTACAAGGCGGCTGCTCTACCAACTAAGCTAAACTGGCATATAACATTATTTTAATTATTTTAATTGTCAAGCCCTTTATTTTCAATAAATTAGTTAATAAATAGAAACTTTAGAAAAATTTTTTGAAAGATATATGATATAGAAATATCAGCCCAATAATCTCTAGAAATGCTATCTATTGACTTTAAATTATATAATTATTATAAAAGTAATTTATTATTGGCCGTTGTAGCACAGTGGTAGTGCACTTTCTTGGTAAGGAAGAGGTCGTGGGTTCGATCCTCACCAACGGCACCAGTTTGAATTCTTGCTCCTTGCATACTTTATATTTAAGTCCAAAACGAATAAATTTAACTAAAAAAATAAAGAAAATGCAACTAGAAAAAGTCTTTACAGGGCTGTAAATTTCTAACTGGAAAAACCTCTTAAGATCTCTACTGGGTTTTTTCTTGAAGCTCTTAAAGCTGGAAATATACCAAATAATATAGAAAGAATAAAAACAAAACATATAGTCCAAACTACGTCGAATGTTTCTATTCTTGAAGGAAGCCTAGAGAGTAAATAAACCGAACTATCAAATAACCTAAAATGAAATATATTTTCTAGATAAATTCTTATAGTGTCTAATTTTAAAGCTAAAAATATACCTAGAGTTAAACCTAAAATTAAACTAATTACAGTAATTAATAATGAAATTAAAAAGAAAATAAGAAGAACTTCACTTTGCAATACTCCCATAGAATACATAATACCTATTTCTTTTTCTTTTTCTTTAACCATATTATTTATAACAACAAATATACCTGTCATAGAGATTAAAATAAATAAACTAAGAATAATAGACATAACTGCAGACTCTGTTTTTAATGCATTAATTAAGCCGTAATTTTCAATCTGCCAGTTTCTAATTCTAT
The DNA here is from genome assembly GCA_031537795.1 of Candidatus Deianiraeaceae bacterium. Taxonomy (GTDB): domain Bacteria; phylum Pseudomonadota; class Alphaproteobacteria; order Rickettsiales; family Deianiraeaceae; genus JAVKNF01. The sequence continues at coordinate 5,300 of JAVKNF010000010.1, forward strand.
ATTTATCTTTCAATTTAGATATTTTATTTTCAAAATCTATAAAATCTTCATAATTCTTTAAATAAATACCTATTTCACTTACTTCGTTTTTATTTATCTGAAATATATTTCTATATTCTGAAGAAGGAAGCAATACAATGCTCGAATCATATTCAGTTGAGCCTGTTTTTAAAAAACCAACAATCTTAAATCCCTTATTTACAAGATAAGAACCTATTGCTGTATCTATAACTTTTGGAACTGTTATATTAACAATATTATCAAGCCTAATTCCCATTCTTGCCGCTAATTCGATTCCTATTATTATACCTTTATTTTTCTCGAAATCGTTTTTAAAATTTCCAATAATATTAAATTTATTTCCTTTATTTTTTAAATTATCTTCTTGAAAGGATTTTATAATAATGCCGTTTGAATAACCATTGATTGAGATCATACCTGAAGAAGTCAAGCTAGGAGAAATACTTTCTATATCTTTATTAAATGTTTCTAAAAAATCTAAATCCTTTTTAAAATCTTTAATTAAATTTCCATTTTTTGAATATAAATTAATATGAGCATTAACACTAATAATTGATTCAATTAATTCCCTCCTAAAGCCATTCATAACAGACTTTACGATTATTAAACTAGCAATACTAACAGTTAGTGTGAATAAACAAAAAAAAATAGTAGAAGATGGTAAATATTTATATTTTAATGACTTCAGATAATGAAATACAAAAGAAAGAATGTAAGAGGTAGAATTTTTCATTTTACAATATTATAAATCTACTTCACCCTGATATATCAAAGAATAAGGAGCATTTTGTAGCATTGGTTTTTCAATCTCCCAAATTATTTCAAAATTTGCGTTCATTATAGAAGAACCTCTTGTTTCAACTTCTGCTTTATTTTCAATTAAATTATTTTTTAAGCAATAAGCAAAAGAAGCTGCAACTCCCAAAGGAGAAGTGAAAACTTCTCCGATATTCATTTCAACAGTTCTAATAATTATTTTTTGAGAAGATTCGATTTTTACAAAATTTTTACTAAAATCATTATTAAAAGAATAATCAACAATCTCAAAATTTTCAACAATTTCAACATGATGCTTGTTATGTATCTCGACGAAATCATTCTCAATAATTGGCTTACCTATATTCACTTTTACTTTTGCATTTTCTTTATCCAGTTTTGCAAGATAACTTATTCCGTTAATATTAAATTTTGTTAAGCTTTTGTATATCTCATTCTCTAAATAAGCACAAGATATTCTTATAGCGTTAACGCTAAAATCTAATACGTCTCCATTCGAATTATAAACAATTAAATTAAAATATTGAAATTTTTCATCTTCTGCAATTTCAGATTTATAAAGGCAAACCACAAAATTACTCCCAATACCAAAATTTCTATCAGCTAGATAGATAATCTGCTCTTTTGTTATTTTTGGGTCTTTTTCCCTGCAATCAAAAAGTATTCCATCGTCCCCATAAGAATGATATTTATAAAATCTAAATAATGACATAGCTTATATATAAGATAGATAAAAATTAAAATCAACTTAAAATTCCTATAAAGATTTATAATATAATATTGACTTTAAAAGCTTTTAATTTCTAATTAAATAAGGGCACATAGCTCAGTTGGTAGAGCAGCTGACTCTTAATCAGTAGGTCGTAGGTTCGATCCCTACTGTGCCCACCAATGTTCTGTAAAGGTTTATTAGAGTTGCAAATCGTGAAATTTTGAAACATAGGCATTGAATGAGTTTTATTTTTGCATAATTTCCTGGCATTTATTCACTTAAACCTCCATAACATAACTTTATATAATTAGAATATATGAAAAATAGAAAATTTAGATTTAGAAAAATTATCAATTATCTCATAAAAATTTTAAAAAAATGCTTGAAATTCTTGAAAAATTTCATATAGAAAAGAAAAAATTAGTAGGCAAACCAAACAAACTTTTTGTTGAACAAGTTTTGCTTATGACCCTTGAATATTGGCGAAAACACAGGACTTTTTTCATTTAGCTTAAAATTATAAAACATAGCTGAAAATATCTGCTTTAGGAACGTTCGCTGGGCTGAAAGTAGCCTTATAAAATCAGGTTATTTTGCACTTTCAAAGAAAAAAGTTACGGAAGATAAAAATATCAGAACTTTAGATGCAAGTGAAACATCAACAGAAAGACCAATAAAATCAAATAAAAAAACACTATTCTGATAAGAAGAAACTCATACTTTAAACTCACGGTTTCTTATCGATGCTGATAGCGGAAAAATCTTGTCAATAAAGGTTTACGAGGGCAAAGAACACAATTTTAAGTTATAGAAGGAAAAAAAACGAAATAAAAAATTACAATGAAAAAGAAAATAATCACAAAGCGAAATTTACTCGCAAAGGGAAAAATTATGATTTGTGGTTCTTAAGGGTTGGATTATTATTTTTTCTTAAAATTACAATTATCGCTCTTTTCTCTGTTGGTTTCAGTATGTAAAGCCTGTATATTTCTTAAATGATCCGTCCCACCATTGCTTTTTGGATTTTTATGGTCTACTTCCCACCCATATTCCCCATAGGTGCCATACGAACTATATTTAATAGTATCTCCATATTTATCTTTTCTCCAAACGTCAGGATTTTCTCCTTTGATAATATTTGCACCATTCCATGCGTGTTCTTTTTGTTTACTTGTTGCCATATATTTATTATTTTCGAAAAATCTACATAAAGAACAAAAGTGTTAGAATTTAAACTAGGATTTCTAGCGATAGTTTTTATGAGAAAATACTATCAAAAAATGATAAGAAACTTAGTTATAATCCAGCCGCAGATTCCCCTACGGCTACCTTGTTACGACTTAACCCCAGTCACCAAATCTTTCGTTGGTATACTCCTCCTTGCGGTTAGTTATATACGTTAAGAAAAATTCAGCTCCCATGGCTTGACGGGCAGTGTGTACAAGACCCGGGAACATATTCACCGCGACATACTAATTCACGATTACTAGCGATTCCGACTTCACGGAGTCGAGTTGCAGACTCCGATCTGAACTGAGGTAACTTTTAAGAGATTAGCTTCACCTCGCGATGTTGCGACTCGTTGTAGTTACCATTGTAGCACGTGTGTAGCCCAATCTATAAGGGACATGATGACTTGACATCATCCTCTCCTTCCTCCTGCTTATCACAGGCAGTATCTATATAGTTCCCGACATTACTCGCTGGTAAATATAGAAAAGGGTTGCGCTCGTTAATGGACTTAACCAAACACCTCACGGCACGAGCTGACGACAGCCATGCATCACCTGTGCTATCTGGGTTGCCCCGATCTGTCATTTCTGAACAGACTTATAAATAACATGTCAAAAATTGGTAAGGTTCTTCGTTTATTGTCGAATTAAACCACATGCTCCACCGCTTGTGCGGGTCCCCGTCAATTCCGTTTAAGTTTTAGTCTTGCGACCGTAATTCCCAGGCGGAGCGCTTAACGCGTTAGCTGTAGCCCTCAGATTTCAATCCAAAGACTTAGCGCTCATCGTTTAGGGCGTGGACTACCAGGGTATCTAATCCTGTTTGCTCCCCACGCTTTCACACTTTAGAGTCAGCAAAGACCCAGATGACTGCTTTCGCTTTCGGTGTTCCTCTTAATATCTATGGATTTAACCCCTACACTAAGAATTCCGTCATCCTCTATCTTGCTCAAGACTTGCAGTATTACAAGCAGTTCCAGGATTGAGTCCTGGGATTACACTTATAACTTACAAACCCTCCTACATGTTCTTTACGCCCAATAATTCCGAGCAACGCTTGCACCCTATGTATTACCGCGACTGCTGGCACATAGTTAGTCGGTGCTTATTCTCCAGGTACCGTCATTATCTTCCCTGGTAAAAGAGCTTTACAATGCATAACACCTTCATCACTCACGCGGCATTGCTGGATCAGGCTTTCGCCCATTGTCCAATATTCCCTACTGCTGCCTCCCGTAGGAGTTTGGGCCGTGTCTCAGTCCCAATGTGGCCGATCATCCTCTCAGACCAGCTATTGATCACAGTCTTGGTGAGCCATTACCTCACCAACTAACTAATCAAGTATAGGCTCTTCTTATAGCGATGAATTGTATTAAAAATAGAACTGAATTCAAAAAAATTCATAAAAGTTGTATATTCAATACAATTATCATCTTTCCCTTTCGGCGTATGCGGTATTAGCAGTCATTTCTAACTGTTGTTCCCCACTACAAGGTAGATTCCTATATATTACTCACCCGTTTGCCACTAATTTAAAAATTATATTGCTATAACTTCTAAATCCGTTCGACTTGCATGTATTAAGCATGCCGCTAGCGTTCGCTCTGAGCCAGGATCAAACTCTCGTGTTGAAAATTTGATACTTAATAAATTTTCTAATAAATAAATATTAAAAAAATAATCAAGCAACCTAGCTTAAAAACTAACTTAAACTTTTGTTCTTTATGTAGATTCACAACATTAGAATTAATTAAAACTAATATTTTTTATTGTCAAGAACTAAAGAATTTATTTTATAGAATAATAGAAATTAAATGAAAAAATATTATACTTTAAATCTTTTTTACAATTCCGTTTATTTTTAACTTTAGAAATTCAATAGATTCCAAGCCCTCCAAATCAATAACTTTACAAGCAATTAAATGTTCGCCTATTTCCAAGTTTAAAATTTGGATTCCTTCTTTATCTATCATTATTTTGGCTTTAAATTTATTTCTTTCGTCATAAGTAAAATCCCATTGGAACAATTCTACGGTTGATTTTTCTTCTACGGAAGCAATAAATTTGATAATTCTTTTTTCTTTTTCATCCAGCCCTAAATCTTCAAATGAGAGACTTAATTTCGATTTTATCGCAATTGGAATAATATCTTCAACTTTTATAAGCTCAATTATCACACCTTCTTCATTTTTTAAGCGAGCAATTTCTTCAAATGCACCTTTGCCGAATGAAAATGCAATTATATAGCCGTCAACTTCTTTATCATTTTTTCTAGCATCAAAAGCCTTACCGTAAAACCTACCAATTGCGGATTTAAAATTATCTATAACATTTCTGCCAATTGCATCGCTTCTTTTTACTTGAATTGGCACACCGTTTTTCTTACCATCAAGCCCCATATCTCCACGCTGTTTGGCATTTGCCTCACCTCCGAATTGTTCAACTATCCAATTTTCAAACTCAAAAGCATCGGCATAGCGAAGTGTGTCATAATCGTATTTATGAAGTTTCAATGAGAACGGAGCTCTCATTACGCCATTCCCTATAAATAAACTACCTTCATATTGTTTATCTAACCTTGCTTCTGTGACTTTGATTGCCTGAACGGACTGGTCAATTCCTATCCATTTTCTTCCAAGTTTATTTGCAACTGCAATTGTTGTACCACCACCACAAAAGCAGTCCATAACAACATCTCCTTCATTTGATGACGCTTTAATAATACGTTCTAAAAGTGCCTCTGGTTTTTGTGTTGGGTAGCCTATGCGTTCTTTACTTTTAGGGTCAACAACCTTTACATACCAAACACTTCCCATTAAAGAACCTTTAAAATCTAAAATAACATCACGACCTTTTGCTTTTCTTTTGTGTATCTTTTTAAATTTCTTAACATACATCTGAAATCTTGAATCTTGATAAGGAGCATTATCAGCATATATCTTATTATTTTCTATGTATTCATACCATCTATTAAAATTCATTCCAATATTAATATCATCTTCAGTTAAAGGGTTAAATGTATAAGTATCTGACTTTGTGTAGAAAAAAATATTTCCGTGTCTTCTTGGAAAATGTTGATGATTCTCTATCCAAGAGCCTTGATTTTCCCAAATTATCTCATTTCGGAAGCTCCCCCCCCCCCCCACGAGAGAAAATTTTATCCAAAATACCAACTCTTATATATGCATCTGCGTGCCAATCACAATGTAAATAAAAACTGCCAGTTGGCTTTAAAATGCGGTACATTTCTTCAACTCGCTCCTTTAACCAGCCGATGTCTCCATTCCGCCTGCCCATCTATCTTTAAAGGACCTAATTTCGCCTTCGTCACCCCATATTACCTCATAATTTCTGTTTGAGAAGAATGGCGGGTCAATATAAATTAAATCAACGGATTCACTTTTTATAGTTTTTAGAATTTCTAAATTATCTCCTAAAATTAGTTGGTTTTGCATAAAATTACCTTTTTTGTTTTTCTAAAGCATCTTGAATTAAAAATGTAAGATTTTCTTTTAAATTTTTACCCTTTTTGTTGTCAAAACCTAATTCTTTTTTTGCTTTAGAGGAATCTATTGCATATCTAAAATCGTGTCCTTTTCTGTCTTCAGCAAAAGTTATTAGTTTTTTATAGTCAAATTTATCGCTAGATAATTCTTGAAAAATATTGCATATTGTATTTATAATTTCTAAATTTGTTCTTTCGCAATCTCCACCAAAACAATAAGTTTCGCCTTTTTTAAAATTTTGTAAAGCTAAATAAATTCCCATTCCGTGGTCCGGGGCCCAAATCCAATCTCTAATATTTAAACCAGTTCCATAGACTGTTATCGGAGTTCTTTTCAAGCAATGTTTTATTGTTTTTGGAATTAATTTTTCTTCATTTTGATAAAGACCGTAGTTATTTGAACAATTTGTAACTATTGCATTTAAACCGTAAGTTCTAACCCAAGCTCTAATTAGGTGGTCTGATGCAGCTTTTGAAGCAGAATAAGGAGAAGAAGGTTGATATCCTGTATTTTCATCAAATTTTGGCGAGTCTATTTCCAAATCTCCAAATACCTCATCTGTTGAAACGTGTAAAAATTTAAAATTTTTGTTATATTCGTTTTGGTATTCAAGTGAGGCTCTTAAAAGTTGATAGGTTCCCACGATATTTGTTTCAATAAAAATTCCTGGGTTTGTAATAGAGTTATCTACGTGAGTTTCTGCTGCAAAATTAACAAGAAAGTCCAATTCACCGTGCAATAAACAATTTTTAACTAGTTCGTAATTTGAAATATCGCCAAACAGAGCCTTATGTTTAACTCCTTTTAAGTTTTCTTCATGAGCAGCGTATGTCATTTTGTCTAAAACTAAAATATCTTGCTCTTTTTCTTGTAGTAAATGACAAAAATTTGCACCTATAAAACCGTAACCTCCTGTAACTAAATATTTCATATTTTCTTCTTTAATAATATATTTTTAACTTCTTGTTTTATAATCTCGACAGCTGGTTGATCAAAAGGATTAACATTTAATTCTTGACAAACTAATATGTTCTCTATAACAAAATACATATTCAAATAACCAATTGTATAAGTGTTTAAAGTTTTTAATTCTATTAATCTAGTTTCTCTATTTTTAATTTTTAAAGCATTAAAAGTAGCTATTGAATTTGTATAGAGTATTTCAGATATATTATGATTATTCAAATAAGAAAATTTTTCATTTTCTATTTTCAATTGCTGGCTTTTTTTTGAAGGTTTCTTTGTAATAATTGTATGAAATTTATCATTTTTTCCGTCTAAAAATAACTGTAACATACTATGTTGATCTCTTGTTCCTATTGCAACCACAGGGGTTACTCCAACTCCATTTTTCCCTGAAGATTCAGCTATAAGTTGAGTATACCAGTTATTGAATATTTCTAATTTTTCGCTATAACAGAGAAGAGTGAACTGCTCTTTTTCTTTGACTTGTTGTAATGCTTTTTTAAAACTATCAATAATATTGTCATCTTTTATATTGAAGTCTAATATACATTTTTTTGCACCTTTTATATATTCGTCTATGTCAGTATTTCTAAATAAAGCAGGAATTAAAGAAGCCTCACTAAAACAAGAGTATCTTCCTCCAATTTTTTTATCAAAGTAAAATACTTCAGAATTTATATTTCTTGCAATATCATGAAGATAGGAATTTTCTTCAGTGATAAAGAAAAAATTTTCTTGAAAATTAACAATTCTTTTTTTGTATATTTTACTGATTAAGTCATATTGTATAATAGTTTCTAAAGTAGAGCCAGATTTACTAATAAATAGAATTGCAGTTTCTTTTAGATTTAAAATTTCTAGATCAGGCACTAAAATTGCTTCATCTATAGTGTCGTAGAATTTTATCTTTTTATTTTTATTTTCACCAAAGGAAGAAATTAATTTACCACCTAGGCAAGAGCCACCAATTCCAAAGACAATAAGGCTTTTAAATTTTAAAAGATTCTCACATTTCTTTTTAAGAATAGATAAATCATCTAAAGTTATTGAGTTTGTTTTTTGAATTAAATAAAGAGAGTTTATATAATTATAGTCTATTTCAATGTTTAAATTTTTATCTTTTTCCTCTAAAATAAATTCAATCATATTAATTATTTTTTATATATCGTTAAGATGCCTCTTGCAAAAATCTTCAAAACTTTCTGCAATTTTATCTTTTTCAGAAATAATATAATTTTTTTTATCGAAAGGTAAATTTAAAGTTGAATCAAGAGGATTAATCGAAAGTTCCGAAAATTTATCATAATTTCCTATTATTTTATAAGAAACATAAGCCTCATTACTTAAAACTGAAAAACCATGAGCAAAACCAGCCGGAATATAAAACATTTTAGCATTCTCTTCAGTTAATTCTATTGAAGAATATTGCCCAAAAGTTTTAGAATGCTTTCTCAAGTCAACAGCAATGTCTAATATTCTACCTTTATGACAGGTTATTAATTTTGTTTGTTGATGTGGTTTTTTTTGCAAATGAAGACCTCTAATCACGCCTTTTTTTGAAAATGAATAGTTGTCTTGTTGCCAATTTGTTGGAATTTCTAATTTTTCAAATTTATTTGCGTTATATTTTTCAACAAAATAACCTCTCTCATCTTGAAACACATCTAAATGAATTATTTTCAAATCTTCGATAAAACAGTCTTCAATTGTCATACTATTCAATTATCTTGCTCTAAATTCATTTAAAACATCTTTTTTTTTGATGTTTGTTTCAATTTTAATTTGGTCTAAAAGGCAAGCAAGTTGATTTTCTTTAAAGGTATTGTAAATACCAGGTGTGCCAGCTTTACCTAGAGCATCTCTTTTTATAAAAGGCATTTTAAATTCTTTTACTAATATAAAATGTAGATAATAAAAAAGAGAGCGATTATGAAATATTCCAGTTTGTTTTGTCACTTCTGTTTTTATAGCAAATGTTCTTAAAACAGGATGATCTGACATAATATTTTGATTTTCTGTTAACAATTTTGTGTTTTCTTGTAATCTTTGAAAGATAAAGTTCATTGAAAACAGGCTATCATAATAGAAATGATTTCCTGTTAAATATTTAGATAAAGCTATTTCTCCTTTGTGTATCGTTGAATCTCTATTTGAAATCGGATGATAATCTTCAAAAAATTTATAAAGTAGGTCTGAATTTACTAGATTTTTCTTAAAATTAACAAAGAAAGAAATTATATGTGAGTGTATACCAAGATAACAATTATCTGCTATGCCCCAAAAATCACAAGAATTTTCATTGTTCATTTTATTAAAATTATCTTTCATTGAAAATAGTGGCCCCAGAACAGAATCGTTCGCTAGTAATATATTTTGTAGATTATTTCTTTGCTCTTTGTATTTTAATATTCCTAATTTATATGAACCAAAATCATAACCATTATTTGATTTTATTATTATTTCGAAGCAATACTCTTTTAGAGTTTCTAAATCTTCTTTATTGATTTTTGAGGTTGAAATTAAACAAATTGAGTAATTACAATCTTCATTTAAATGTCTTAAATATTCTTTTGTAGTTTTCTTTAAAGCATTTGGTTGATAATATGAAAATATACATAAATTCTCGTTTATTTTTTTTTGCCCTTGATTAACAGAAATAATTACATCTTTTTCTTGTATCATATATGATTTAATTATATTTTTAAAAGATTTTAATTTATATGCAATTATGCTTAAAGCATAGAATGTGGAATATATCAAAAATATAATTGTCTCAATTATTTGGTTGTTCAGCATAATTTTTTATCATTTTTTTTAAAGAGTCTTTCCAATTTTCTAAATTTATATTCAAGTTATTTTTTATCTTTTCTTTCGATAATCTAGAATTTAAACCTCTTTTTGCGACTGTTATATATTTATCAGATGTAATCTTGTTAATAATTTTTGTTTTTACATTAAATCTTGAATCATTTTCTATAATATTTTTAATTTCTAAAACAAAATCAAACCAACTAATAAAGCCTTCATTTGTAAAATTATATATTCCATATTTTGGTTTTTGTTTTACGAATTCTAAAGTAATTTTTGCAACATCTAGTGCATAAGCAGGGGAGCCGATTTGATCATTAATAATATTTAATTCTCCTTTTTCTTGAAGTAATTTTAGCATTGTTTTTACAAAATTCTGGCCAAATTCATAATAAACCCAAGAAACCCTAATAATATAGAATTTACAGTTTGACTTCTGAATATATTTGTCACCTAATAATTTTGTGTAACCATAATAATTTAAAGGTTTTAAATTTATTGTATTTTCTTCGTCAAACTCTGTATCTCCTGTTCCATCAAAAACATAATCTGTTGAATAATGAATAAAAATAATATCATTTCTATTGCAAAATTCAGCAATAATTTTAACAGAATTTGCATTTATTTCTAGGCACAGGTCTTTTTCTGTTTCAGCTAAATCCACTTTAGTATAAGCCGAAGCATTTATAATAATTTTAGGCAGATATTTTAAATTATTTAGAAAATCTTCAATATTCTCTTTTTTACTAAAATCACAATCGTTTAAACCGATGTAATTTGCATTTGGAATTATTATACTTAAAGCGGTAGAGATCTGACCATTTTTACCGAATACTAAAATATCTTGCATATTAATTATTAATTAAATTCAATAATTTTAAAATACAATTGAAATATTTATGAAAGGTATAATTTTAGCAGGAGGAACGGCTTCAAGATTGGCTCCAACAAGTTTTGTTATAAATAAACATATGTTGCCAATTTATAATAAACCTTTAATTTTTTACCCTATTGCAATTCTAATGTTATTTGGAATTAAAGATTTATTAATAACTTTACATAAACAAGATTTAGAAATATTTCGAAAAATGTTTAAAAACGGGGAAGATTTAGGAATAAATATAACATATAAAATTCAAGAAAATGCAGGGGGCATTGCGGAAGTTCTTCTTTTAGCTGATGATTTTATAAAAGAAAATGAACGATTTGTAATGATTTTAGGAGATAATATCTATTATATACCTCATATTAGAGAGAATTTCTCAGACTTGTTAAATTTAGAAACAGGTGCAGGTGTCGTGCTTTCTAAAGTTTCAGACCCGCATAGATTCGGAATTGCTGAATTTGATAAGAATGAAAATTTAATAGGAGTTGAAGAAAAACCAAAAGCACCAAAGTCTAATTGGGCTATAACTGGTTTATATTTTTATGATAGAATGGCAATAGAATTTGCTAAAAGATCAAAAAGGTCAACCAGAGGAGAGCTCGAAATTACAGATATTAATGAGCAATATTTGAAAGAGAGAAATTTATCATATAAAAAATTACCAAGAGGTTCAGTTTGGCTGGACGCAGGAACGCCAAAATCTATGTTCGAGGCTTCAGAGTTTGTAAAAATTATAGAGGAAAGACAAGGAAATAAAATAGCAATTCTTGAAGAAATAGCCTATAATATGGGATATATAGATAAAAAACAACTTGCAGAAAACTCAAAAAAATTCAAATCTGGTTGCGAATATGGAGATTATATTAAGTCTTTAATTTGAAAAAATTAAAATGATAGAACAAAAAAATAGAAAAATAAAATTATTAATTTCTATCGTTTTATATCAACCAAATAAAGAAGACTTTATAAAACTTTTCAGTAGCATTAAAAATAGTAATCTTGAAAATATAATTTGTGATGTTTGTTTTCTTGATAATTCAAACAGAGTTTCCGAATTTATAAAAAAACACACAAACGAGTTTAAAAAAGAAAATCAAAATGAAAATTTGAATATTTATTATATAATTTCTCAAAAAAATTTAGGCTACGGAGGGGGAAATAATTTTACTTATTTCGAGTTTAAAGGTGTTGAATATGATTATTTTCTAATAATTAACCCTGATATTTATTTTAATGAAACTTTAATAAAAAATTTAATAGAAAAAATGCAAAACAATCAAGAAATTGGGCTTTCTTCAATAAAAATTCTCAATACAGATAATTCGATTCAATATGTTCATAGAAAATTCCCTTCTATTTTTGATATATTTTTCAGAGTTTTATTTAATTTTATAAATTTGAAAAAATTAAATAGCCTCAAGGAAAGGATCTCAAAAAGAAAAGAAATGCAGGATTCTTATAAAAATGAAAATTCTTTTAAAGCAGAAATGATCTCTGGTTGTTTTATGTGTTTTAAAAGTGAAATCTTTGATAAATTAAAAGGTTTTAGTGATAAATTTTTTATGTATTATGAAGATCTGGATATCTCAAAAAGATGCAATAGAATCTCGCAAAACATAGTTTTCACGGATCTCTCTCTTTATCATAAATGGAGAAGGGAAAGTTCAAAAGATTTTAAATTATTTATTATTCATTTAAAATCTTTTTTTAGATATTATTTTTAGAATCCTTTTTAGGAATATAATAAAGTATAATTTGATTTTAAAACTACTTAATTTAAAATTGAATAATGAATTGTATATATTTATTATTTATAATATTAAATTCTTGTATTTCAGAGAGAAGTACAAACGCACCAGAAAATTTGGGTATATTTCAATTCTTTTCAAATAAGAAAGCGGATTATTTCTTAAATAACAGACTTTATCCCTCGGGAAACATAAATATTATAGAGGAAATTAAAAATGATCCAATTTTAAAGACTAAAATATTTACAAATAGTAAAGAGAAAAATCTCAATCTGCACACAAAAATTGTAAAATATTATTTAGATTCTATTGAAAATTATGAAAAAGAAAAAATCATCAAGTCAGAAGAAAATATTTTTCACATAAAGAATAAAATTAAAGACAATAAAAAAGCAATAGATCTAAAGAGATTAAACTCCAGCCCTAAAATATTGGCAAGATATTTTAAAGAATATGAAGACTTCTTAGAGGATATTCAAGATAAGAAAGCAGAAAAATTAATAGAAATAAAAAGAAATAAAGAAACAGAAAATTCAAATTCAATATATGAAAGCAATGATAAAAATAAATTCCAAGAAAAGATTTTAAATAAAAACTAAAAAACTTGCTTTTTATAAAACATTAGCATAATTTTAATTTTAATATGAGTAATATAGCATTAATAGGTTATAAAATTGGGATGACTTCTGTATTTCAAAACAATATAAATATACCTGTGACTGTTGTTTCTGTTCCTAATAATTATTTATTAGAAATTAAAAAATATAAAAAAAAATCTTCACTCTTAATTGGAGCTTCAGAAGAAAGAAAATTAAAAAAAATCAACAAACCTCAATTAAAAGTTTTCGAAAAATCATCAAGTACTCCTTGCAACATTCAGAAAGAATTCCCTTTAAAAGATTTATCTACATTTGATAATTTAGACAAAAATTTACTTACTTTATCTCAAGAATTTATAGGAAATTATGTAGACATTCAATCTATTTCTCAAGGAAAAGGTTTTCAAGGTGGTATGAAAAGACACGGCTTTAAAGGCTTAAGAGCTACTCATGGTGTGTCTGTAAGTCATAGGTCTATCGGTTCAACTGGAAACAGAACAGAACCTGGTAAAGTTTTTAAAAATAAGAAGATGCCAGGCCATATGGGAAATACACTGAACACTATTCAAAATTTAAAGATCTTAGATATTGACTTGGAGAATAATCTTATTTTTGTAAAAGGTTCCTTTTCTGGAGCTAAAGGCTCTTTAGTATTCTTAAAAAATTCTATAAAAAAATCTTTTGAAGCGGATCAAAAAATGTTAAATTTTAGAAACATAGAATTGAAAATATGAACATTAAAATACTGGATATAAAAAAAAATTATGTTTCCGATTCTGCTTTGAATTCTTCTTTCTTTAACTTTGAATTAAATCATAATTTGATTTCATCTTCTTTTTTAAAAATAAGAAAACTTCATTCAAAAGAAAGAAAAGCTCATAAAAAAAATCGTTCAGAGGTGTCTTGTACTACAAAAAAAATGTACAGACAAAAAGGCACAGGAGGAGCTAGGCACGGTGCGGCATCAGCACCTCAATTTGTAGGAGGCGGTATATCTCACGGACCAAGAAAATCAATTAGAAATTTCTCAATAAATAAAAAAGAGATTGCACTAGCAAAACAAATGCTTTTGTCTGAAAAAATGAAGACTGATAAAATATTCTTTGTAAAAGATCTATTTTTAAATTCTATATCAACTAAATCTGCTTTATCTTTATTTTCTAAATTTGATTCTAGTGTTTTGATTGTATCAAATCAAGTCTTACCTTTAAATCAATTGTTGTCATTAAGAAATATACAGTCTAAATACAAATATACAACGCTAAATAAATTGAACTTCTATGACATTTTAAATTATAATTCTATTATTTTTGATGCAAATTTGATAGATACAGGTCTTCTTGAAGTAAAAAATTTATATGTCTGATTTTAAAAAAATATTAAATACTGAAAAAACAAAGAGAATATCCTCTCTAGGTTGTTATGTTATTTTAGTTAATAAAAATCTATCGAAGATTGATATCAAATTAAAATTTGAAAATACTTTCGATGTAAAGGTTGAATCTGTAAATACATCTCATATCAGAGCTTACGAAAAAAATTTTAAAAATAAAATCGGTAAAACTTCATCTATGAAAAAAGCCATAATCAAATTAAAACCGGGGTTTAATATTCAATCAATTCAATTAGAGAAAAATGCCGAATAATAGTATACTAATAAAATCGAAACCTTTATCTCCAGGAAGAAGACATCTTATATCTTTGAAAAAAGTTTCTTCTAAAAATCAAAAATTAAAAGCTCTCTGCTCTCCTAAAAAGTCCGCATTAGGTAGAAGTGCTGGAAAAATATCCTCTCAAAATCAAAAAAGAAGTGCTGGAAATAAAAAAACTTATAGACAAATAGATTTCAAAAGAAAGATTTTTGAAATTCCTGCAACTGTTCAAACAATAGAATATGATCCAAATCGTTCATCTAATATTTCTCTAATAAAATATGAAACCGGTGAAATGTCTTATATACTTGCGCCTGATAATATTAAAATAGGAGATGTTATAGTAACATCTCAATCTATATCTGGAAATGACGTAAAACCAGGGATTAGATTACCTTTATCTCAAATACCAATTGGAACTTTAATTCATTGTATAGAAATGAAACCAGAAAAAGGTTCTCAAGTTGTCAGATCTGCTGGTTGCTCTGCTCGTTTAATCGGAAGAGAATCTTCAGATGTATTAATTTCTATGCCTTCTGGCGAAATTAGAAAATTTCAATCAAATTGTATGGCGACAATTGGAGAAGTTTCTTTGAAAGATCATAAAAATAGAGTTGACGGTAAAGCTGGAAGAAATCGCTGGAGGGGTTGGAGTTCTGCGGTTAGAGGTGAAGCTAAAAACCCAGTCGATCACCCTCACGGCGGTAGAACTAGAGGAGGTAGAATACCAACTTCTGCTTCAGGTTTAAGAAAGGGTACAAAAACTTCAAGAAATTTCTCTAAAAAAATAGTAAAGAAAAGAAAATAATTTATGTCAAGATCTTCTAAAAAATTCCCATTTGTTTGCCCAAATTTATATAACAAAGTTCTAAATCCTTCTTTTCTAAAAAGTCAAATTAAGACTAGAAGTAGAAGTTCAACAATATATCCTATTTTCGTGAACAGAGTAATTTATGTCTACAACGGAAAAGCGTACGTTCCTGTATCAATAACAGAATCTATGATATTTGAAAAACTAGGTGCTTACTGTCCTACAAAAAAGTTTGCAGTTCACGCAGTTGAGAAGAAAAATAATAACCCTGTAAAGAAATGACGTACACAGCTTTCGCAAAATATATTCCTGGCAGCACTCATAAATATAAACTTATTGTTGATATGATAAAATCTATGAATGTAAATCGAGCTTTATTACAACTTAAAAATTCAAAGAAAAAACATTCAGAATATATATTAAAAACTTTAAATTCTTGTATTTCAAATGCAAATAACATTTCTGGTTTAACAGTCGAAGATTTATCTTTCAAGGAAATTAGAATAGGTAAAGCTTATGTTTTAAAAAGAGTGTTCTTCAGAGCAAAAGGTTCAAGCTCAAGAATTAACAAGTATTATAGTCGATTAGAAATAATTTTAGAGAAAAGAGAAGCATTAAATAAATATGGGTCAAAAGAATAATCCTGAATACTATAGATCGAATCTAGCAAAATCTCGTAATGCGTTATCATATGAACGTTTCGGGACACCTCAATTCAAAGAATATATAAAACAAGGTATTTTATCTGTAAATCTATTGAAAAATTTAAAGAAAACAAAAAATCCTTTAAGTTCTTTTTTACTTGGTTCTATTGAATATGAAAAAGTTGGCAATAAATTAAGATTGATTATTTCAAGCGACAGGAGAAACGTCACAATAGCTAAAGATAATATTGATTTTCTTCAGAATTCTCTTTTTAAAGTATTAAATCATAAACCTATTGTGTATGTTAAAGAGATAAAGAATTCTAACACTTATGCAGACTTCGTTTGTTCTTCTATATGTAGTAAAATTTCAGAAAGAGCTTCAATTAAAGCTACAGTAGCTACTTTTTTAGATGATTCAAAAATGAAAGTTGCTGGTATAAAGATTAAAGTTGCCGGAAGATTAAATGGCGTTGAAATGGCAAGAACTCAAACTTTTGCAAAAGGATCTATGCCTCTTCACACAATAAGAGCTGATATAGATTATACCTCTTCTTTTGCTATGACTCAATACGGTATTATAGGTGTAAAAGTTTGGATCTATATTAAAGATAATTCTCAGTTATGTTCGTCCCAAAAAAAGTAAATTTTAGAAAATGTCATCTTTCTGAAGTTCCTAAAAAAGCTACTTCAAATTATCTTCTTTCTAAAGGTGTTTACGGCATAAAATTACAAAAAGGTACAAAAATTACATCTAATCAACTTGAAACTATAAGAAAAGATGCAAGTAAATCTCTGAATAGAGAAGGTAAGATTTTTATCTCTGTTTTTCCTAATACACCTTATACAAAAAAATCACTAGGAACTCGTATGGGCGGGGGAGCTGGGTCATTAGACCATTGGAGCGTTTCTGTACCAGCTGGAACAATTATTATGGAAATGTCTAATATAAAAGAAGAGCAGGCCCTAGCTGTTCTAAATTTAGTAAAATATAAGATAAATGGAGGTCTTTCCTTAGCTAAAAGGAAATTTATTTATACAAACAATTAAATTATGAAGGAAAATAAAATTGAACTAGAAGAAATGCAAAAAAAATTAATAATCGCGAAATTGAAGAAAGATAAAAACCTGAAGAATATCAGAAAAGATATAGCAAGAATTCTAACAAAAATTAATGATAAAAAATAATATGACCGAAGATTTAAAAGAAAATAAAAAAACAATTCAAGCAACAGTAATATCTATTATAGACAAAAAGACTGTCGCTGTTTCTGTTGCTAGGCTAATAAAACATATAAAATATAGAAAATACATCAAGAAAACAAAAAAATATCTTATTCATTGCGATGATTCCTCTTTAGTTAAAAAAGATGATATAGTTCTAGTTGTAGATTCAAGACCTTATTCAAAATTGAAAACTAAAGTGTTAGTTAAAGTTGTGGAAAAATAGTAGATTATATGATAAGAAAAGAAACAGTTCTAATTGTTGCTGATAATTCAGGAGTTAATAAAGCTAGATGTATAGGAATAAACGGTCACACTGGAGATTTTGTAGCCTCTTTGGGAGATATTATTCTTTGTTCCTGTATAGACGTTCAACCAAACGGTAAAATAAAAAAAGGAGACAAAAGGTACGCAGTTATTGTTAGAACTAAAGCAAAAGTTAAAAGAGATGATGGTTCATATATCTCTTTTGATGATAATGCCGTTGTATTGATTGATAAAGCAAATGAGGAACCTTTAGGTACTGCTGTTTTTGGAGCAGTAGCAAGAGAAATAAGAAAGAGATTTCCTAAAACTGCATCTTTAGCACCAGAAGTAATATAATTATAACTATTAATTTACTTTTTATTATAAAAGTAAATTAGATGCAAAAATACAACAAAAAATGTTCGGAAATTCCAAGCAAAGTTTAATTATGGATAGAGCTTTTTCTATGGTTAATTTCTTAGATATAAATAAAGATAAAGAACTGAATTATAACAATCGCGAAGATCTTGGTATAGCTGCAATCATAACAGATTCAGAGGGTCGTGTAATATCTTCTGCTAAAAATGAGGTTTATAAAAAAAATAACCCTTGTATGCATGCTGAAATTATTGCAATTTCAAAAGCTACAAAAAAATTAAAATCAAAATTACTTTTGCATTGTGATATTTATATTACACTAGAACCTTGCCCTATGTGTGCATTTGCAATATCTCTTGCTAGATTAAGAAGAGTCTACATAGGAAAATTAGCTAAAAAAACAGGAGGAATAATAAGTAATGTTCAAATTTTTGAACAAAAATGTTGCAACTGGAAACCTGAAGTTTATTATTAATTAGCTTAAGATTTACAGTAAAAAGTAAAAAATTAAAGAAAATAATCTTAAAGAAATAGATGAAACCTTCTTTATCTCTAGCGTAATGTTCAAGATGTAATTTCTTTATTAAATAAATTTAATGATAAATTAAAAATAATATAAAAGATTAAAAATGTAAAAATATTAAAAGAGAAAATAAAATAAAGATCTAGGGCTTTCTTTGTAAAGATGTAATAATTAGAAGAGACTAAAAATATTATTAATATTAAAGATATTATTTTTAATTTGAGATCTTTTTTTATAAATTTCAAAATTAAAGAAATATCTTTTCCTGAAAAAAACTTAATATTTGAAATAGGCAATAATATCATTAATATTAAATAAAAAATTATTAAAAGAAATATAAATAAATCTTCTAAAGAAGATTTAAAATGTAGGCTTCTACTGATGATTAAAATATTCTTTTCTGAATTGAAAAAAACAGGCATCGTTAAGAATAATAAACCAGAAATTGGAGCAGGTAACCCAATAAAGAATTTAGATTGCACAAAAGAGTTTTTATAAAACCTAAAAAGCCTTAATCCTATAGAAACAGTAAAAAATAATGAAATTAACAATATGATAAAAATATTTACATCTCTGAAATTCTTATAAATATAAATCCCAAAGATTGTAGAAACGGCAATACCGTAATTAAAGAAATCAACAAGACAATCTATTAATGTTCCGTTTTGATTTTCACATTTTAAAAATCTAGCAGTCTTGCCGTCAAGCATATCGGCTATTGCTGCAATAATCAGCATAAAAAAGGCATCTATAAAATTTCCATTATGATAATCATATATAGCAAATATACCAGATAAAAGACTTAAAAAAGAAATTGCATTAGGTGCTAATCGCCTCAAATTCATAGATAAATATTTAACAGAGAATTATCATTTATAATTAGAAATCTATTTATTTAGCTCTTTAAGATTACTCTCTAAATCACTTTGGCTTTTACCTATGTTTAAATAAATATAAAAATTTACATCAACAGATAAATTAATTTGGAATTTATGCAAACCTAATGTTTTCACTTTATAAGATATATTTATATTTTGAAGTTCTAATTTTAATTTTATAGAGTTATTTTCTATAATCTTATTCAACTCTTTTAAAACATCTTTCTTTCCAACCGAAGCATAAAGAGCGCCCTCTTTACTTGCTTCCAAAATTATATTAAAATATTTCTCATCTGCCAAAGTTTTAAGTTTCAATGCTTCAGATTTATTATTAGAAGATGCTTCTTCTTTATTCTTTTTAATTTTTTCAAAATATTCAAGATTTATTCTATCGGCTATAATTACTTTTTTTCTAGGAAAAAGATAATTTTTTGCATATCCAAATTTCACTTCAACAACATCTCCAGTCTTAATTTTTCTTAAATCTTCTAAAAATATAACTTTCATAAAATTATTTCAACAAACCTAAAAATCTTGCGATTTTGACTGCTTTCTGTATTTGCTTTTGAGTTTTTTTTCCTTTATTTGTTACTCTCGTTGGTAAAATTTTACCTCTCTCGGTTAGACATTTCTGTTGTAAATATTTTATATTTTTCCAATCTATAGTTTCTTGATTGTCTTTTTCCGTTCTAATATCTGTTCTTTTATTCAAAAATGAAGAAAGCTTGAGATTTTGCTTTATAAAAACCGCCCTATCAGATAATTTTATTTTATCGGTATTGGAACTGATTATTTCCTTATTTTCTTTTTCGTCTTTTATCATATTTGCTCTACTTGTACAAATTCTCTTAATATATCTTTATATTTCTGATTATTTGCTATAATTCTAGAAACTCCATCTTTCTGAAAGTCAGATAACAAGAATTTCCCTTTGAAAGAATCTTCAATTTTTAATATTATATATCTTGATAAAAGATCCATTAATTTCAGTTTTTGATCTAAATAAGGAATCAAATCTATATCTATCTCTAAATTAATACTATATAAATGAAATGAATTGGCTTTTTTTATAGGATAAGCAGATTGAATTAAACCAGTATAGTCTGCTTTCTTAAATTTTATTTTATTATCAGAGCTAACAGCAAGTATATTTCTTAAAAGAGAAGATATCTCTTCAGAACTTGCATCACCTCTAACAAGTATTGTGAAGTCGTAGTTTTCTATTTTGAAATTATTCTTTAAGTCCATTTAATCTAACTTCTAAATACCTTTTTATATTTATCAAGTTTTTTCTAAAAATATTAATATTTATCTATAAATACAGGGGGTTAGATGTATAAGATTATCTTGATAATATCTTATTTTCTTGATATTAGAAGAAGATGTTTTAGATTCAAATAAAGATTCAGATGATCTTAAAACGGATTCTAATTTGAAAATCTCCAGCTCTATTTCTTTTATTGAATTGACAATTTGAACGCTTTTTAATTTTACATTAAAGAATATGAACATACAACATATCATACCAATAAAACATAATATATTTAAAGATATAATGTTTATAAATTGATAATAATCTAACATAGATAAATACCCTTTATTTTTACTCATAAATACTTAAAAGTCAATTCTTTTTTATAAATTCAGAAATTATTTTGTCATAGATTTTTTCTTGATTTGGCACTGATTCCCTCTCTAAATTTTGAGCATAAGGGCAAGGAATATCCAGACCTGTAACTCTAATTGGTTGATGATCTAGGTAATCAAAAGCTAACTCGTTTATTTGTGATATTATTTCGGAGCACACGCCACAAAAACCAAAACCTTCTTCTACGCATAAAATTTTATTTGTCTTTTTTATAGAATTAATTATTGTATTCATATCTATAGGTTTTATCGTTCTTAAGTCTATTAATTCTATTGTAAAATTAGGATACTCTGATTCAATTTTTTCTATTGCCTTCTCGCACATTTCTATTCCTCTTGAAAATGAAACTAATGTTAAATTTTTGCCTTCTTTTCTAATTTTTGCTTTCCCAATTTGAATTGGCTCTAGTGTGTCACACTCTGTTTCTTTATTATATAATAATTCTTGCTCTAAAAATACAACAACTTTATCAGATTCAATTGCACTATATAATAATCCATAAGCATCAAAAGCATCGTAAGGACTGATAACAATTATACCTGGGCAACTTGCATACCAATTTTGAAAAGATTGAGAATGTTGAGCAGCCACTCCTTTAGCAAAGCCATTTGGACCTCTAAATACTATCGAAGTTTTTATTCTACCGCCAGACATATATGAAGTTTTTGCAGCTGAATTAATGATGTGATCTATAGCTTGCATAGAAAAATTAAATGACATAAACTCAACAACAGGCTTTAAACCTTTAAAAGCCGCTCCCACGGCGATGCCTGTAAAACCATATTCAGAGATTGGAGAATCTATAATTCTTTCCTTTCCGAATTTCTTCAAAAGATCTTTAGATATTTTATATGCACCGTTGTATTCAGCTACCTCTTCTCCTATTAAGAATACTTTTTCATTTTTATTTAATTGATCTTCTAGGGCTCTATTCAATGCTTCTCTAACTGAAATCTTCATAGATTGATAATATTATATATGCTTTAAAAGTCAAATTACAATTGATAAACTTGAAAATAAATAAATAAGACTTCTTCTTAAGGATATGAGAAAATCTTATTTTATTTTAAATTGGAAAATGTTTGGATTCAAACAAAAGATTTTAGAATTCATAGAACAAGGCGGGAATATTTTTTTAGAAAATGAGTATTGTATATTCTGTCCTCCTGTTTGTTATTTAGATGTTGCAAATCAAGAGATAAAATCTTCTATTAATTTTAAAATTGGAGCACAGGATTTTTCTGAAAAAGTGAAAATGAATAATACAGGGGAAGTTTCGGTTGAATTTTTAAAAGATTTAAAAATTCAACATAGCATTATAGGTCATTCAGAAACAAGGCGAAATCATAAACAGACTAATGATATTTTATTGCAAAAATTAGAACTAGCTTTAATCAATAAAATCGTTCCTGTATTTTGTATAGGGGAAGATTTTATGAATAATAATATAAAAGAAACTCAAGAATTTATAAAATCCCAAATTGAACCTTTTATCTCGATAATCAAAACATTTAATAACTTTATTTTAGCATATGAACCTACTTGGAGTATTGGAAATAAAGATATATCAGATACTAATACTATTCTTAACAATTTACTTTTAATCAGAAAAATTCTGAAAGATAATAACTTAAACAACATAAATCTAGTGTACGGAGGGTCTGTGAACTCTTATACAATCAGTAAATTAAATATTAGAGATTTTGTAGACGGTTATATAATAGGATCTGCATCTCAAGATATAAATGAGATTAAAAAAATTTTAGATTATGAAAGAAATTACAAAACAAGAAGATAAAAATGAAATTACTTTATTGAAGAATCAAGCTATTATATTTTTCAATAAAGATAATTTTATCATTTGCGACGGCTCTGGCGTTAAAGATAAATTCTTCATAGGAGATTTAATTCTATATAATACCAAAGTATTTATAGAAGATTTCTTGTATAAGAGAGACTTTCTAAATTTCTGTTTTCTTTCTGGCTTTAATAAAAATTACAATGAAAATATATCTATCGAAAATAAATGTTTTTTACTTGGAGAAAATCAACTTGATAATTCCATTGATTTCTCTAAATCTTTAATCTTATATAACTTTAGTAAAGAGATTATAATTAATTATGTAAATAAATTTCATTCAAAATCTATTAAATACTTAACGAGCGTCGAAATAAAACTCAATCTACTAGATTTAGAGAGTAAATTCTTGTCCTACATCTCACCTTTCGAAGATGGCATCAGAAATATAGATTTAATAAAAGAACTCTTATCTTTTAAATCAGGAAGGTTCTTCTTCTTTAAAAAAAATATTGTTATTTTTGATTTCGGATATGTATCTCTTAAAATAATTGAAAACCTAAACAGAAAACATAATGTATATGTTTGTAATTTACATACCAGTCTACAAAGAGTTGAAGACTTAAATCCTTCACTTGTTATTCTGTCTGACGGTTTTTGTAATCCAAATATTGCATATTTTCAATTTATCAATAAATTGGAATTTCTCATGTCAATTAATATTTCTGTCTTAGGCGTTGGAATTGGAATGTACATAATAAATAGAAGATTAAAATTGAAAATAAAAGAAGATCTATCGAAGATCAGTCTTACTTCTCATTCTTATTTATACGATACAGTGAGAAATCTTAGAATTAAAAATTCTATCTTATTAAAAAAAGAGTGTGCTGTTTTAAGTGATTCTTTTTCAAAAGAAGATAAAAATATAAAGTATTATTTTAAATCATTAGAAGGAGATCTTGTTTTTGGATTTAGAATAGTAAACAAAAAGAATATTTCAATTTATTGTTTTGCCGAATATCATTTATTATCTCTATATTTAAGATCTAATATTATTTTATAGATAATATTATTCGGAGTAATTATTTTAATATAATTTCTCGTCTCTTTAAAAGATATTCTTTCTATCCAATCTGCTTTTTCGGAGTTGGTCTTTAGTTTATCAAAATCTCCATTTCTTGCTAACCATTTTTTAACAGAACCAGGGCCAGCGTTATAAGCTGCCAAGATTAATGTTTGATTATTTTTAAAAGTTTCAGCTAATTTATCTAAATATGTAGTACCAAGCTTGATATTGTATTCTTTTTCAAATAATTTATTCTTTTTAAATTTTATATTCAACTTTCTTGCTATATCCTTTGCAGTAGAAGGTATAATTTGCATTATTCCTCTTGCGTTTTTTCGACTTACTATTCTACCTGTGAACCCACTTTCTTGCTTAATAATTGAATGAATTATAGAACTATCTTTTAGATTTTCATAAACAGGAAATATTTTATCATCTATTCTTATAGTATTAAATTTTAAAGCATAAGATGATAATCTTTGATAAAATTCTTTATCAAATAAAGATGAGAGACCAGCATATCTAATATTCTCATCTTGTTCTTCTTTGATAAATTCTTTGAAAAATTCCACAGCTATTAATTCATTGTCTCTTTTCATGAACAAATCTCCTAATTTGAAAAAGAAATTATTCTGAAATAATTCTTCATGTTTTTTAACTTCTTCATTATCTTTATTTATTTTATTTTTTACAATCTTATATAAATCTTCTTCGTGGAGATCTTCTAATGCATATTGCCCGTAGAATGTTAAATAGAATCTAGATGCTATATTCTTATATAAATAAGATATATCTTTCTCCCCTTCTTTTTCATATGCAATACTTAACCAGTATGCAGCTCGTGATCTTTCACTCGCAAATCTTGCATCGTGGTAATAATTTAAAAAATGAGCTATTGCTACGTTGTATTTTTCAAATTTCAAAGCAAAATAACCAAGTTGCCATTGCTGTTCATGTCTTTGATCAATTGTTAATCTGTCTCCTTGTGTTTTTTCCAAAATACTATAAGCCAAAATATATTCCTCGTTATTTGGTTTCTCTAGTAAATAGTTGATTGCTAAGCATTTTATTTTAAACCACTCTTGATGATAGAAAATAAAATTATCTCTTTCGTCTAATATTTTGTAAATCAGATTTATATTTTTAATATTTTTTTTACATAGCATTAGATCTATGTATTCTGTTTTATGTATATACTGTTGTATAATCTTTTGCGTTAATTTAGTTTTTCCATTTATAATCTTATAGAAAGCAATATTCGTCTCTAGCTCTAAAAGATTTTCTCTTGAGACTATCTTACGCTTAGCTTTTTGAACTATATCCATCTTTTTATTTAACAAAGCTTGCATAGCTATAGCAAAAAAATCTCTCTCGAATAAGTCTTTTGAGTGTAAGATCTTATCTATATTTCCGTTCTCCAGAAAATAGTTCTCATTTAATAATTTTTTGAATATTCCTCTTTTTATTTCTGCTACAGCTCTATTCTCTATTTTTAAATTATTAGATAATTCAGATAATTCTCCTTTATTACTCTCATATGATTTTATAAATTCCAAAATAATATCTTTATTTTTCAGATCTTTATTAATCATTTCTTTTAATATCTTTAATTGTAATGATTTGACAAAAAATAATTTTCTTAATATATCTTGATCTTGAAGAAATTTATAGGCAGAGTCTTTATCTTGGTCTTCCACGAAAGAAATAATCTCTTCAAAATAATCTCTATCTTCTTCAATAAAAGAAAAGTTTCTCTTTATTGCAAGATTTCTATACTCTTTTCTATTGCTTCCTTCTTCTCCGTAATTTAGAAATGAAGAAGATATAAATAAAACAAAACCCAGCAGAATATTCATAATTTCACTACAATTGCGAGATTCTATCCAAATCTATTGATATATTATACTTCTTTAATATATACTGTCTATATAATATTGCAATCTCATCTTTGTTTAATTCTCTCTCGGTTGTCGTAATCTTTGCTCTCTCTTCTTCTGTTAATTTTTTCTGTGCTATATTTTTAATTCTAAATGTTATCACTTCTGAATTCGTTATAATGTAATTATCTAGAATATCTCCATTTTGATATATCTTATCTTTATTAAGTTCCATTAATAAAAATTTATATTCTGAATTTATATTTTGTTTTTTATTATCATTATCATATTTCAGTAAAGAATTAAATATCATTTTTATTTCCTGAATTTTGGAAATTTTTACTTTATCTTCTATATTCATATTTTGAATTAATTTCAAAGCTCTTTCCCTTTTCATTTCCTCAATAATTCTCTCTTTCTCAATTTCTGAAATTCGGCCTTCTCTTTCTTCTGCTTTTATATCTTGTATCAACTTGATCTTTAGATATTCCGGATCTTCTTCTATCTTTATATCCTCATTTATTTCTTGCATATCTTCCTTTTCAATGATCTTTATATGTTGTGTTATATTTAATTTTCTCGCAATTTCTTTAAGTGTCTTTTTCTTTTTTATTTGATATTCTAAAAAACTCTTCACTTCAGAAATATTAAAATTGCTTAATTTTGTTTTTTTATTCTCAAAATATATATATTCTGGTATTTCAAGAATTTCACTTACTATATATCTTTTTTTTGTTATTTTGTTATTTAAATTTTCTAGCTCTGTGTTTTCATTTATCTTAATATTCTGTATTATTTTATTTATCGGAGTTCTGACAACCTCAAATGTATATTCTTTAGTCTCTCTTTCAATTAATTGCACTTTATCGTTATTTTTATTTTCTGATATATTACTGATAATCTTATCTAATATTTGATATACATCCTCGTTTCTTAATTCTTTTATATATTCGTCTGTTGTAATATTATAATATTTTAGAAATCTATCATATTGTTCTTTTTTAAATTCATTTTTTTCTTGAAATATATTAATTTTCTTTATTGCATCTAAAATAACCTCGTCTGATATATTAATTCCTAAATCTTTAGCTATATATTCAGATAGTACTTCATTTAATATTGATCTCTTTAAATCTCCTTCATCTATTTTATCTGACTTTGCTTTAATTATTGAAATCTTTCTAAATAAATATTTATACTTCTCATCTTCACAAATATTAGAGATTTTTATTTTACAGTCTCTTTTAAATGTCGAAAACATATTAAAAAAACCAAAAGATAAAAAAGACAGAACTACTAATATCAAAATTATTTTCTGTATAATATCTTCTAAACTGATTTTTGAAAATTTGAACATTTTTTTGATTTTTTTTAGTCTGGTTTTCATAAAATGCAAGATACTTTGCAATATATTTATGATTCGGAAGAAAATAACTTGAAAATAATAATATTTTTTAACTATTTTATCGAGAATGGAGTTACTAGAAGAATTAAACGCTGTTATAAAAGAATGGAATTATATTAAAAATAATCTTCATATAAATAAAGAGAGAGAAAGATTAGAGTTTCTTAACCAAAAATTATTAGAAATTATTGACTTCTCCGAAGATAATATATCTATAAATAAAGAAAAAAATGATCTAGATAATTACATCAATTTATTAGAAAAGATAGATTCTGAAATTCAAGATATCAAATTACTGTTAGATATGTATGATAAATCTAATAAAAAAGAAGAGGAAGATATTATAAATATAATTTCAAATCTAAAAGAAGATATAAATAAAATTAAAATACGAAAAGCTTTTTCGAAAAAAGAAGATAGACTTGACTGCTTTTTAGAGATAAATGCAGGTGCAGGAGGGTCAGATAGCCAAGATTGGGTTGAAATCCTAATTAGAATGTATGGACTCTGGGCCTTAAAGCAAAAATTCAATTTTATAATAGAAGATGAAGATAAAGGAGAAGTCGCAGGTTATAAAAGTGCAAGAATCTTAATAGAAGGTGAATTTGCATATGGAATGTTAAAATATGAACTAGGAACACATAGACTTGTTAGAATTTCACCTTTTAATGCTAATGATAAAAGACAAACTAGTTTTGCTGGTATTTTCGTTTATCCAAAAATTAACAATAATATAGAAGTAAAAATAGAAGAAAAGGACCTAAAGATAGAGGCAATGAAAAGCTCTGGGGCAGGAGGACAACATGTAAATAAAACGGAATCAGCTATTAGAGTTACTCATATTCCTACAGGTATAATTGTCAAATCTCAAGTTAGCAGATCGCAGGCACAAAATAGAGAGCTTGCTATGAATAACTTAAGATCTAGACTTTACGAATTAAAATTAAGAGAAGAAAAAAGAAAAGCAGATAATTTAAAAGAAAATTCAACTGACATCTCTTGGGGTACTCAAATTAGAAATTACGTAATGCATCCTTATCAATTAGTAAAAGACTTAAGAAGTAATTATGAAACAGGCAATATAAATAAAATTTTAGATGGAAATATTGATGATTTATTAAAGTCCTTAATTTTTAAAGACATAATTTAATAAAGAACAGATTCAAAATACAAACCGCAAGCAGGTGCATTATAAGGAGTATTAATTCTTGTTTTTTCTTTTAACAATTCTTGAATCTTCTCTGGTGCGATCTTCCCTCTACCAATTTCTAAAAGTACCGCAACTATAATCCTAACCATATTATGTAAGAAAGATTTTGCTCCAATTTTAAATTCAATAACATCCTCTTGTTTTTCAATTTTTATAAAATTAAGTGTCTTTATTGGGTTTTTCTGACACTCGCTAGATCTAAAAGCCGAAAAATCGTGCTTTCCAATTAGATACTTTGAGGCGACTCTCATTTTTTCTACATCTAATCTATACCTAAAATGATAAGATAAATTCTTTTGAAATGTCAGTCTTTCAGTTCTGTTTAGTATTTTGTAACAATAAATTCTTTCCTGTGCAGAAAATCTTGCGTGAAAATCTAAATCAACTTTCTCAACATTTAAAATTACAATATCTTCTTGAGTAAGATAATAATTGATTCCAGCTTTTATTTGATACTCATTTAATTCTTTTGTTGTATCAAAATGAATAACCTGCCCTTTTGCATGCACCCCTCTATCTGTTCTACCAGAATATTGAATTTCTATTTTACTATTTAGAAAAAGAGATATAGCGTCAATCAATTTACTTTCAATTGTAGGTAATTTTTTTTGAAATTGCATACCAAAATATCTTGTACCGCAATATTCTATAGTTAATTTATATCTATTTAATTTTAACATCAAAAAACTCTTTATTAATTAAAACACCTATCTTATTAAAAGTCAGTTTTAATGTCTTGAAAGAATTATCCTTTCTATATAAAGGGTTTCTTGTGCCAGATGAATTAATATAATAATAAATTAAATTATCGTTATTATTTTCTTTAACGGAAGGGTCTTTTAATAAAATCTCTACATCTTTTATATTGCTCTTATTAATTTGAAGAGATTCATAATTAAATTCTTGAAATGCAAAACCGTTATTCGTATTGTAAAATAAAGGATTATTAGCACAAGAGATAACACTAAAATTGATAATTAAAAAAAGCTTTAGATATTTATTCATATTGTTTTTATTCATTTGTTTTCATTGAAAGTTTATTTTGCCACTCTTTTATTTCAATTAAGATAATCATTATTAATAAACCTAGGATTGGAGGTATTAAAATCAAGAAAGACATTTGTTTTTTTTTAGCGATAGATTCAAATATCCAGATTATATTCTTCATAGTTATAAAACTGAAAATTATTTTCATATAGTTTCTTATCCAATTTACATTTCTATTTTTTTCTAAATTAAAATACAAAACAACGAGAAAATTGAAAATTGAAAATAAAATTAACACAAATTGATAGTATGTCTGTATTTTTACTTTTTCAAAATAGAAAAGTTTTATATCTTTCTTAATATTATTAATAATAATGTTCAACATTTCATATAAGTTAAAATGCTCTGGGTTAATTTTTCTCTCATCTGTTTCTGAATCTTTTATATCTTTCTCTTTTAAATTTGTTCTAAAGTGACAATCTCTTATGTGGACTGAACTCTTAAGATCTGGGTTAATTAAAATTGCATTTTCTATTCTCCAAAAGTTCTTTATAAGTTCAAGTTTCTCGCCATAAATAATAGAATGACTGTTATTTTCTTTCTTTATAATTATAAGATCATTATATTTAATTCTATTTAATTTCTTGTCAAAGAATTTATTTAGAAGAATAAGATCCTCATTTGAATTTGATTTCTTATTAATAATTCTTATCTTGTAACTTAAATTATTTAATTTTTGAAATCTCTCAAAAATCTTATTCTTTGCAATAAATATAACAGGTTGAATAAAAAATATATTTAAAGAGTTAATAAATATTATTAGAACTATTATTATTCGGAAAATTCTAAAAACATACAAACCAAAAAAATTTATTATATAAATATCAAGATTTATTTTCAATTTTGCAACAAATATAACGCTTGCAATCAATATAATGACGTCAAACATCTTTAAGGTGAAGATTAAACTCTCTAATGTATCATTTATAAAATAAAAAATAGAAAGAGATTTTTCAATTTCAGCATATTTCATAATAGAAATAATCAAGAACATCAAAAAAAAGACAGTAAAAAAACTTTGCAAAAAAACTCTTATTAATTCTTTTTCGTATATTTTTAAAAATTTAAACATTTCAATTTCTTACAATCTAAACTCAAAATGTCTAAATGGCAACATTAATTCTTGTTTCTCTTTTTCTGTTAATTTTGTAAGAGGTAATCTAAAAAATTCTTTTATCAAGCTATATTCTGCCATAATTGTCTTTATTGCAGTTGGGTTACTTCCAATCTGAAAAATTATATTAAATAATTCTAAAAATTTATAATGCATCTCTAAAGCTTTTTTTTCATCTCCCTTTCTATTTAAACATAAATCTATAAATTCTTTTATCTCTAAAGGAATTAAATTTGACAAAACAGAAACCGCTCCCAATCCTCCTAATTTTATTATAGAATAATTTAAAGATTCCTCACCAGAAAGTATTGAAAAACAATCAGAGCCACAATATTTAATAATATTCATTAAATGTGAAATATCTCCACTTGATTCCTTTATTGCTTTAATATTTTTATATTTAAGAAGCTTCTCTATAGTTTTTACTTGCAAATTAACACCTGTTCTAGATATTATATTATAAAGCATTATCGGTAAATCTGTTGATTGTGCAATTCGTTCAAAATGTAAAAACATTCCATCTTGTGTTGGTTTATTATAATAAGGGTTCACAGTCATCAGTCCGTCTATTTTATATTTTTCAATTAAACTTATATCTTCTATAGTTTCATTTGTATTGTTTGTTCCTATATTTACAATAATTTTTATTTTATTTTTCACAAAATTTGTTGCAAATCTAATAATTTCATTCCATTCTGTTTTATTTAAAGTAGCTTTCTCTCCAGTTGTCCCAAGTAAAATAATGCCATCTACTTTTGCCTCAATTTGCTTTTGCAAAATCAATTCTAGAGCCTCGAAATCAATTTTCTCATTTTCCTCAAAAGGAGTTATTAAAGCAGTAAACAAGCCTTTAAAAATATTTTCATTCATAAAATATCAGCAATCATATCATCTACAGAAAAAAAGCCTCTTTTATGAGTATCTTGCAACCATTTTACCCCTAAAATTGTACCTTTAGCAAAACAAGATCTATTTTTCGAAGTATGCTTGATCTCTATATTCGAATCTTCATCTTCAAAGAACACAGAATGCTCTCCAAAAACCTCCCCACCTCTTATAATACCTAATGAGAGCTCTTTTTTTTCTATTGCTTTATTTAAGTAAGGATTATAAATCTTTTCTTTAATGTTAGAATTTTCAAATATTTTATTAGCTGTTGTAATTGAAGTACCTGAAGGGGCATCTATTTTTTTATTATGATGAATTTCATTCATAAAAATATCCATATTCTCTATTCTATTTGAATATTTTGTTGCCTGCTCTATTAATTTCCAAAAAAAATGAACACCAATTGAAAAATTTGCCCCATATAAAAAAGAAGAATCATTTTTAAGAACTAAATCTTTAACAAGTTCAATCTTTTCATACCAACCAGTTGTTCCACAAATGATATTTACTTTATTTCTTAATAAAATTGGTAAATTTTTCAAGAATGCTTCCGCTGTTGAAAAATCTATTATAAAATCTTCAGAATTCAAGTTATCTATATTTTTCAATAAATCATTAGAGTTATCAAATATGAATCTTAAATTAATAGAAGAATCGAACTTCAACTCTTTTTCAACTTCCTTTCCAATTCTTCCATATCCTAATATTGATACATTAATCATAAAAGTTTATCATTTTTTATTATTTTTCTAATTTATAGAAAATTAATAACAAGTTTTTTAATATATGGCACACCTAGTAGGAATTGAACCTACATTTTCGCCTTCGGAGGGCAATATTCTATCCGTTGAATTATAGGTGTTTGTTTATTTGCCGAAAAGCTCTTAAAGAAACTTCTTCTGCAAATTGCAATACATTTTTTTTAATTATCTCAACTTCCATCTCATCTATAAATTTATAACCTTCGCCTAATTGAAATATTCTATTTATTACTTCTTCGAGAAGTTCAAATTGTTTATCCTCTAAATCTTGAATCAAAAGTCTTTCAAAAACTACATAATCAAATGTTTCTTCAAGTTTTTTTGCTTTTAAGCAGTTATCATTTACTTTCAATCTTATATTTATTATTACATTCTTTGAAATCTGAACTTCCTCTTGATAATGTTTTTTTAAGTTCAAAAACAATCTAATATTCTTATAGTAAATCTCCATCTAATGTTATTCTTTACAGCAATCTAATTTTGAAGAGATATAATCTCTTACAGCTTTAAATTTATCAAAAAACACTGTTTTCAATTCTATTTTTTCTTCTTTTAAGGTCTCTTTTTTAAATTCATTTATTTTTTTTAGTTTTTCAGAAACTATTTGAGATTCGTTTTTTATAATTTTAATATCCTCTTCTGAAATTTTCTGATTCATATTCAACATCCAAAACATCATATATAAATCATAAGATTTCTTGAAAAAATCATAAGCAGATTCTTTTTGACCGCTCCCTAATTCTTTCGTGCCCACCTCCATCATTCTCATTGATGCAGTAAGAAGATGTTTTGAAGTACACCAAATTTCACCCTCGTATTCTTTTATTATTTTTTTAAGAAGTTCTTTTCTCATTTCTCTAATCTCGTTTATCATATCATAATAAATAATTTTCTCTGTTTTAGCTCCAGTAAAAAAAAGATGCTCTTCTATCGCTATTAAATTCATTATTCCTATTGCTAAATCTTGATCTTTTGAAAGATCAGCTAAATTAGATTTAGTCTTATTATGAAATGTATCTATAATTTCTTTCATTCTTTCAATATCTATCATAAAAATTTTATATTAGGTACTGTATATAAACTATTTAATTTACTACAAATAAATATTGATATTAACATAAAAATTATAAACATTAGGACTTTCTGATAATTAAAATATGCTTTATTGTTATTTCTATTCTTAAGAAATTTATATAACTGAAATGAAAGAATTGAAGAGATAAAACCCACAATAGCCCCAAATATAAATATATTTAAACCAAATATCGTTAATTCTAGTAAAACATATTTTATATAGATATAAAAAATAACTGAAAAATGAACAATATAAGATATTAAAAAATAAATAAAATTAGGTTTTTCTTTTGATGAATATTTCCCTAGCCATTGTGCGGAAGCTGTTAAAATTGAAGAAATAAATATACCGCAAGATAAATCACTGATTCCTAATCTATTTGCAATCCAAAAAGTTGCTCCAGCACCTAGAACACAAAGCGGGCAAGTGGCAGAAACTAATGTTGTTGAAGTTAAAAAAACTACAGCCGTTAAAACTCTAAACATACTATTTAATTAAATCAAAAACTCTTTTTACAAACAAAGATCTATTATCAGGCTCTGTTCCGAAATTTATATTACCTAAATCAAATAGAGTTAAAACTAATTCTTCTCCTTGTTTTATTTTATCTTCTGAATCTGAATTTAATAATTCTATCGCTCTCGTAATTATAATAGAATCTGCATTTATTTCTAAAGTTCTTAATGAGATTTTATCCTTTTGTTTCTGCTCTATAAGAATTTTTTCCATTATCGGGTCCATAGTCCCTATAGACTTTGAAATACAGACAGGAGAATCTATTAATTTCGAACTTATAATAACTTTGGAAACCTTGCCTTCTAATATTTTAGAAAATTTCTCTATTATACTTTTATGAAATAAATTGTCTATTTTTTGATTTTCTGCTTTATTCTCTTCTTTTTTAATGTCCTCGTTAATCTCTAAATCAGAAGACGTAACGCATTTTAAGTCTTTTCCTTTTACATCTGCAATTAAATTTAACCAAAAGGAGTCAACTGCATCACTAAATAAAATGACCTCTATATCTTTCTTTTTAAAGATTTCAAGATAAGAACTGTATTTTATTTCTTCATGCTTTTCGCCAGTAATATAGAAAATCGACTTCTGACCTTCTTTCATTCTTGAAATATAATCGTCAAAAGAAGTTAAATCTTCTGATTTTGTTGTTCTGAAACGTGCCAAGAAAAGAAGATCTTCTCTATTTGCAAAACCTTCACATAAACCTTCTTTCAAAACTGGACCAAAATTTTCCCAAAATTTATTATATTTTTCTTTTTTTTCGTCAGAAATTTTCTTTAATATTTTCAAAATGTCATTTGTTAGTTTATCTTTAATAAATCTAATTTTTACATCATTTTGTACAGATTCTCTACTTACATTCAAAGGCAAATCATCAGACCCAACAACTCCAATGATAAACCTTAAATATTTAGGTAAAACATCTAGAGATTCGCTAATTAAAACTTTTCTTATGTATAATTTCACTCTTGTAATTCTATCAGGATGATATATATCAAAAGGCCTTACTGAAGGTATAAATATTAAAGAAGAAAAATTAACTTTTCCCTCAATTTGTTTGTGTATTATCTCGCAAGGCTCATCAGGAGAATGAGAGATTGATTGATAAAAATTCTTGTATTCTTCTTGTGAAACTTCAGATTTATTCTTTAACCACAAAGCTTTTGAATCTTGAATTATGTTATAATTAGAACCCTCATAAATTAATTGAATCGGTATTGAAATATGGCTTAAATATGTTTTAATTATATTTTCAACTTTAAATCTATCTAAATAATCTTCCTTAAATTCTTCTTTTAAATATATTTTTACTTCTGTATTGAAATTTTGTAATCCATCTTTTTGATTTAATTTTTCAATTGAAAATTCCTCTATTCCATCCGAAGCCCAAAGATTCCATTCTTCTATGTCTAATCTTGCAGAATTTGAAATCACTTGTACCTTATCAGCAACTACAAATGCAGAATAAAAACCTATACCAAATTGACCTATTAAATCTGCTTTTTCTTTCGATTCAGATAAATTTTTTAAAAATGCTTCAGTCCCAGAGCTAGCTATAGTTCCTAAATGTGTAGACATTTCTTCAGCTGTTAAACCTATTCCATTGTCTCTGAAAATTATTGTATTTGCGATTTTATCTATCTCAATCTCAATCTTATAATTTCTATCTTTATATTTAGATAAATTCTCTTGAGACAAAGATAAATATTTTAATTTTTCACAAGCATCAAATGAATTAGATGTTATTTCCCTTATAAAGGTGTCTTTATTTGTATATATCGAATGACTTAACAAATGAAGAACTTTACTAATATTTGCTTCAAATTTTGGCATAGTAATAAATAAAAAATTAAAACTTCAGATATCAAATCTTGTAATTTCTTTCATCAGAAACTGTCAATTTTTTCCTACCTTTAGCTCTTCTTCTGCTTAAAGTATCTCTTCCACCTTTTGTTGACATTCTCGCTCTAAATCCGTGGCATCTTGCTCTTTTAATTTTACTAGGGTTCCAAGTTTGTGCTAATTGCGTCATAAATTCTAATTTAAGAATATATTTAATTATCTTATTTTATTTGTCAAGTCTGTTATTTGAGTATCTTTTCATTTCAAATAAATTATTTTGATTAATAACTTGATTTCTTTTATTTATCAATATCAGAGTACAATTTATGATAATTATATACTAAACACATAAAATATTTCTTGACAATTAGAATTATTATTTATTAAATACATATAAGATTATGAATTTAATAGATTTTCAAATGAAATTTAGCAACGAGAAAGCTTGTATAGACTACCTTGCAACAAGTAGATGGGGTGAAAATAATGCAATATGTCCGCACTGCAAATCAAATAACTATTGCAAACATTCAAGCAGAGATATTTATACTTGCAAAGATTGCAAAAAACAATATACAGTAAGAATAGGCACTATATTTGAAGACTCAAGACTTCCGCTTTTTAAATGGTTTGTTGCAATATTTCTTTTTACTTCACTGAAAAAAGAAATATCAAGCATTCAATTAAGTAAATATCTTTCTATTACTCAAAAGACAGCATGGTTTATGTTGCAAAGAATAAGAGAAATTATGAAAGGTGATTTTAATCAATTTGATGGAATTACTGAAATAGACGAAGCTTATATAGGCGGTTGTGAAGGAAATAAACACACAAATAAGAAAGGGCTTGTTGAAAAATCCGTAAACGTTGGAATGGTTAATCTTAATACTAAACAAGTCAAAGCTTTTAAAGTAGCAAGCAAGGAAAAAGAAAACTTGCTGTCAAAGGTTAATGTTTATAATAAAAGAGGTTCGACAATTATCACAGATATATTACATACTTATAATGATTTAAAAAGAAGTTATAATCATAATACTATTAAGCATTCTGCTGGTGAGTATGTAAGGAATGATAACAGAAGGGTATTTAAAATTCATACAAATACAATAGAGGGTTTTTGGAGTCATTTAAAAAGAGGTATTTTTAGAGTTTATCACTGGGCTTCAAATAAACATATTCAAAAATATTGTAATGAGTTCAGTTTTAGATATAACAATAAGGAATTTAGTGATTTTGATATTTTTGCAAACTGGTTTGACGGTTGTGAGAATAAAAAAGCGGTTTATAGTCTTTTGATTAAGTAATTTATAAAAGAAGAAATGAATGTAATAATTTATCAAGGTAAAAATGGTACAAGAGTTGATTTAAAGTCTGCTGATTTTGAAACAATGTGGGCGACGCAAGAACAGATTGGTGATATTTTCGATAGAGACAAAAGTGTAATTTCTAAACATATTGCAAATATTTTTGAGGAAAATGAGCTTCAAAAAGAATCATCTATTGCAAAATTTGCAATAGATACTCCAAGAGGCCCATATTCAACGGATCATTACAATCTTGATATAATTATCGCTGTTGGATATAGAGTAAATTCAGCAAAAGCTACGCAATTTAGGATATGGGCTACTAAAATATTAAAAGAATATATCGTAAAAGGTTTTGCGATGGACGATGAAAGATTAAAAGACCCATCAAAGAATCAATACTTTAGAGAATTACTTGAAAGAGTAAGAGAAATTAGAGCATCTGAAAAACTTTTTTATCAACAAGTTAGAGATATATATGCAACCGCCATTGATTACGAGGAAAAGAAAGATAAAGAGGAAGTGCAAAAATTCTTTGCAACCGTTCGTAATAAACTTTTATACGCAATAACTCATAAAACGGCGGCAGAGCTGATAATCGAGAGACATAATATAAATGACGAGAATTTTGGCTTAATGAACTGGGAGGGTTCAGTTGTGAGAATAGGTGACACTAGAATTGGTACAAATTATTTAAATAAAAAAGAATTGGAACAACTGAAACTATTAGTAAATCAACTCTTAGATTATTTAGAAAGTCAAACATTGAAAGAAAAGCCAATGATGTTAAAAAATTGGGAAATTTATACAAATAAATTAATTGAATTTAATGAATATGATATACTGAAAGATACTGATTCTAAATCTGCCGATTATGCTAAAAAAATAATAGATTCTGATTTTGTAATATTTGATAGTCGCAGAATTTTAATTGAAAAAGAAAAAGCAGAAAAAGAAGCTGTTGAGGATTTAAAAAAAATAACAAAAGAAGTAAAAGATATTTTAACAAAAAAAGTAAAATCTTCTAAAAAAGAACAGACCACAGAAGAAAAAACTATAGAAGAAATTATAAAAAATAACGAAAATTTAAAAACAGAGAATAATAAAGACTTTGAAAAATCACTAAATAAAGTATTTAAATTCAAAAAATCTTAATCACAATTTTAATAAAAACTCTTTTCTTTAATATCTTCTTTATTAAATTAATCATAATTAATATGATTTAAGTAAATAGAATATTAAAAGTCAATATGTGTTTAGTATATAATTACCCAATTTATTAATAATATATTGACTTTAATTTTTTAATATTTATATTAGAGTTTACAAAAATAAATGCTGTCTTTCGTTTCAAATTCCTCTGATTTAAAAAAAATTATATCCATAATTTCAAAATCTTCAAATAAAAATTTCGATAATTCAATAAATTTCGAGAGCAAAGGAAATGAGATATTAATTTCGAATTTTTCCAGAGAATCAAATTTAGAATTCAAATTTCAACCTATTAAAATACTAGATGAGGGCTCTTTTAATATAAATATTAATATTTTCATTAATGCAATCAAAGAATTGAAAGACGAAGAATTATTAATTTCTTTAGAGGAATCAAAAAGTAAAAATAAAATAAATCTAAAGATATCCACAAAAAAAACAAAAATAAATCTAGTTGCTGAAAAGAAGAAAGACTTTCAAGTTATCTCAATAAAAGATTATAATGCAAAAATAGAAATTAAATTAGAAGACTTGATACAGGCTTTTAAAAGTGTAAATTCCTGTCTGTCTAATCAATTGGATAGACCTGCTTTATGTGGCATACTATTTCATCTTGAAAGAAATGATAATTTAACGACCTTTAATTTAGTGACAACCGACGGAAGAAAATTAGCAATTTCAAAATTTCCAACCGAAGAAATTCAAGATCTAAAACAGGAAATAATTATACCTAGAAAAATTCTAGAAGAAATTCAAGACTTCTCTGAATTTTTATCTCAAAAAAAGATTACTCTATCTATAAAAGAAAAAGAAGGTCTATTCTCTTTTGATGAGGTTTTATTAATCAAGTTCTCTTTCATTGATTCAAAATTCCCAAACTATAAATCTATATTGGTTCCTGAAACTGGAAAATATATAGATATAAAAACTAAAGATTTAATTTCTTGCTTGAGAAGATTATCTGGCGTTGAAAGTTCTACTGCTTTGAATTTAACAACTTCTTTAAAGATACAAAAGGATATTATGACATTCAAAGTGCAATCCACTCTAAGTGAAATAGAAGATGAATTAGATTGTAAAACATTTAATTTTGAAGAAGAGATCATTATATTAGTACATTTAAAATCATTCCTTGAAATTATTTCAACTATAGATTTAGAATTTATAAGAATTACAGTTAACACAAATAAAACTCCTATTCTAATAAAACCTATAGCCTCAAATATAGATCTATCTTATATTCTTGCATTAGTATCCGCTTAAAATTATGAAAAACAAAATACAAATATCATCTCCATTAGGTATAGCTCTTTGGTTAATTAAAGAAGGTTTAACTTTAGAACAAATATCAGAATTCTGCGAAATAACAAGATCAGAGATTGAAAGACTAAATGTTTCTCAATCTGATATGTCTCTTGATATCAGAGGAATAAGAGCAATAAACCCAATAGATACATTAGATTTAACTAAAGAAGAAATTCAAAAATGCTTGAAAGATAAAAACAAAAAACTTGAACATGCGTTTCATTTGAATAAAATTGCACCTGGTTTAAAAATAAAAAAATCTAATAGTGGAATCTCTTTATCTTACGAACAGAAAAGAAGTAGGCCGAATGTGATAGCTTATCTAATAGGAAGAGGATTACCTAATTCTATAATCAAAAGAATTGCAAAAACTACTTATAATACTATAGACAACATAAGAGAATCTATAAATTCTATAGAAACTAAAGATCCGGTGATAATGGGCTTCTGCACTCAAATGCAATTAGATAAAGAAATAGAATTATTAGATAATGTACAATAATTTCGTATCACTTGCCACAAAATATAGACCTAGAAAATTATCAGATTTAGTAGGGCACGAAATTTTAGTCTCTGCATTAAGAAATGCTTTTTTAAATAACAGAGTGCATCAAGCTATTTTATTTAGCGGGACGAGAGGAGTGGGTAAAACAACAATAGCAAGAATTATCGCTATGTCTTTAAATTGCACTGAAAATAAAGATCTGAATTCAGGTGATTTTACTCAAAACATAGACCCTTGTTTAAATTGTGATAGCTGTTTAGATATACTTAAAAATACATCTGTTGATGTAATAGAAATAGATGCTGCAAGTAATACTGGCGTGGATTTTATAAAAGATCTAATCTCTGATATCAATTTTAATCCATTTAATTCTTATTACAAGATTTTCATTATAGACGAAGTTCATATGCTTTCAAAATCGG
Source organism: Candidatus Deianiraeaceae bacterium (assembly GCA_031537795.1). Taxonomy (GTDB): domain Bacteria; phylum Pseudomonadota; class Alphaproteobacteria; order Rickettsiales; family Deianiraeaceae; genus JAVKNF01. Next base: position 45,909 of record JAVKNF010000010.1, read on the forward strand.
CATTCAATGCTTTACTCAAAACACTTGAAGAGCCACCTTTGAAAGTAAAATTCATTTTTGCAACAACAGAATTAAAAAAAATACCAATTACAGTTTTATCAAGATGTCAAAAATTTTACCTAAAAAACATAGAAAAAGAAATAATTTCAAATCAAATAGAGAAGATCTTAAAAATTGAGTTTATAGAATTTGAAAAAGATGCCCTCAATCTAGTGTCAAAGTATGCAAAAGGTTCAATGAGAGATGCTTTGTCTATATTAGATAAACTTATCATCTCCTCAAATAATAAAATTATAGATCTGAAGATTACAAAAGAAATCTTAAGCGATATAAATATTCTTAATCTATTTTATAATTTATATTTAGGAAATTTTGAAGTATCTTTAAAAGAAATGAATTTAATTCTAGAGTCTAACATTGAAATAGAGTTAATTTTACAAGAATTAATAGACATTATTACAAAAGGGATTCTATATTTGAATGAAATAGAAAATTTAAAAGAAGATCAAGATATAAAGGATTTATTTGAAAAAATAAAAGATCTTGATATTCTTAATGTTCCAAAATTAACAAGAATATATCAGATCACTATTCAATCTTTTGCAGAAATAAAAAATCTAAACTCTTTAAATTTTAGCATTATGTTTATTACAAAATTATGTTATGCTTCTAGTTTGCCGACTCCTATAGAAGCTTTAAAAATGATAAAAGATAAAAATATAATAGATTTTATTACAAAGACAGAATCGAGAATTATAGAATAGATAATATTCATTCAGATAATTGTATTTTACTTAAAATTATACTAGCGATTCTGAAATATTCAGCTTTTTTTATAAGAATTTTATAGTTTTGTATATAATATTTAAAACCTAAATTCTTTAGATGTTCCAAAGAACAGTTCTCGTTCTCTTTATTAACCTCAATCATACTAAGTATGATGGATATTATATTTCTGCATATCATCTGGTCAATAGAAAGAGCTGCGATATCTGATTCTTTGATCTTCTTCATAATATCTTTATCCTTAATTTTTGCAACATTACTTCCTGCTGGAATCTCTTGATTTTTTGACTCTATCTCTTCTTGGAAATCTGCAAATATAGAATTTTTAGACATCAAACATATTGTAATAGAAAGACTCTTATTTGCTATATAAGCTGTTAGATTATTAGAAACTGTATTTAATTTTTGAAAAAGAAAATCTAATCCTTCTGATATATTGCCAGAAAAAACAGGCAATAAAGCCACCTCTCTTATTAATATGCCATATTTCACTCCTTTATATTTATTTAAAGAATCTTTAATTTTATCTAAATAATTTAATTCCTCTAAATTATATTCCTTCTTTATAAAACTTGATATTACTTCATATTTATCTTGTTGAATCTTATCTTTTAAGAAAATAGCAATTTCTAATAATTGATACAACTTCATTTGTTTTAAACAACTTAAAATTAAATCTTGAGAAAATAGCTCGGAATCAATAATATCAGAAGAGCAACTTGTCAAGATAACAAAATCATGAAATATTTGGCCTAATTCAAATTTCCTAGTTAATATTATTTTAAATTGATCTAAAGTTACTTTTTTATTCCCTTTTGAGATTAAATCAGCAATTAGTTTTTTTGAAGATTTTAAGCTGAAATTTAGCGCATCGGCAATTTCAGAGATAACAGAATCTGCTTCTTTTATTCTTTCGATTAAGTTTTTGAAAATCTCAACAATTTTTATAATGCAATCTGTGTTCTTTGTTGACAAATACAATTCAGACAATCTAGCTGATAAAACAACAAGAAATATAGCCCTCGAAGTCGCAGACTGAAAAAATTTAAAATGCTCTTCTGAAACATCAAGTAAAATCTTCCTAAAAAATCTATCAGGAGACAAGAATAATATATTTAGGATTGTTTCATTCAAGTCTTTTAATAATGAAGATTCTTGTTTTATTAAGGATTTCTCTTTTAAGTAGATATCTATCATTAATTTTATAGAATCACTAAATAATTGCTCATTCTCTATTGTTGTAATTTCAAATAAAGGAAGCCCGCAATAAGAAGATATTTCATTATTGACGTCTATAATTTTCTTTGCAGAATCTAAAGTCTGTAAATTTAACAGATCTACAAAACCAGATTTTAGTTTTTTGTAGAAGTTTTCTACATCAGAATTCTCTTTTCTGGAGAAGCCATAGACGTTACTTGCATATAACCCTATTTTTTCATTATCAAGATTAATCTCTTCTGGCATATTTAGTTAGAATTTTATATAATTCGTTTGATGCTTCTTTTTCTGCTAGATTTATCTTAGAGCCTTCACCAAAAGCTATAAAATCTTCAATCTCTACAGATACTTGAAATTTTGGCTTATTATCTGTTCCTGTTTTTGCAATAATTTTATAAACTGGTAGTTTCTTAAATTTAGATTGAGTAAATTCTTGTAATTTTGTTTTTGTGTCATTAGATTCATCAAGATATTTAAAAAATAAAGACTCAACAATTTCATGAACTTTATCAAATCCGTATTCAATGTATATAATTGCTAAAATAGATTCAACAACAGCTGAAATTATATTCAGATTATCTTTTAAATTGTGTTGTAAATTCTTTGCCACTTTTATCTCTTCTTGTAATTTTATATCTAATCCAATCTTAAATGCAACATCTCTTGATGCTAAAATAGATTTCTTTTTAGACAAATCTCCCTCTGAATCTTCCGTAAATCTCAAAAATAAGAGACTTGATATTGCAAAATTTAAAACAGAGTCTCCTAAAAATTCTAATCTTTCATAGCAAATTCTCTTGTTAATACTGGGGTGAGTCGTAGCCTTATGAAAATTTTCTGATTCTAATATCTTATTAACTTGAAAATAATCTATAAAGGAATGAAAATTTATGAAATTCATATAAAAAAGACTTTAAAATAAATAAAATAAAATGCAAAAAAAAGATAGTAAAAATAATTTGGGATTATCAGACATAGAAAAAAATATTAATAATAATCTATTTCAGATTATAACAAAGGAATTAATTGTTAGATTAGACAAGGATTTTCTTGATTTTATAAAATTAAGAAAAACGAGAGATATGGCTATAATTTTAAATTACTTGAAAGGTCAAGATTTGATCAATACAAATTACAATAAAGAATTTACAGATTATCTTATTCAGAATTCGCTTCAAGTAGAAGCAATAATATCAAAATTAAGGTCTATAAAAACTATATCTCTATTTATAAAAGTGTTATGTAAAAAGACAAAAGTTATTAATTTTGAAATACTAAACAATCTTTATGTTAGAGAAAGAAAAATAAATTCACTAACAGATTGGTCTGTTCTAAATAATTTTCTAAAAAAGAAGAATGAAAATCAAAATATTGATAAATTAGACAGAATTTCTGATAAATCAATAGACTATACTTCAATAGAAATAGACGAAAAATTCTTCGCAGAGTTAGAGAAAGATATTCAAATGTTATATGAATAAAGATAAGAAAAATTCATTCTGCATTATAGACGGATATTCTATTCTTTTTCAGTCTTTCTACGGAGTAAAAGAGGATTTAAGATTTAATAATATTCCAATCAACGCAATATATGGGGCTCTAAATACAACATTAAGTATAATAAATAAATTCCAACCTAATTATATTGTTTTTGCATTAGATACAGGAGGTAAAACCTTTAGAGATGATTTATTTTTAGAATTTTCCAATAAACAATCTATAAATAAACTCTTGGAGTTGTATAATATAAATGATAAAATCAATAAAGAATTAGAATTAAGAATTAGAAACAATAATATCTCTTTAGAAGAATTGATAATTATCTTGTCAATTTCAGAAGAAAGTATAATTAAATTTAAAAAAACATTCAATGTTCAAAAATTAGAAATCCGAGATATTTTACTTATATTTTTTGAATTAGAAGAAAATCTAGAGATAACAGAAGTAGAATCAGAGTACAAGAAAAACAGAAAAAAAGTACCAGAAGAAATGATACCGCAATTTGCTATATTTGAAGAATTAATAGAAGCTTTAAACATTAAACAGTTTTCATTGTCAAATTATGAAGCAGATGATATTATTGCAAGTTTAAGTAAAAGATTCTCAAGCGAGGATCTAGAAATATTAATAGCTTCTAGAGATAAAGATTTAATGCAACTTATAAATGAAACAACTCAAATATATAATTTAACTCATAAAAAGATAATAACAAAAGAGACCTTTTATCAAGATTTCGGTTTTGATTCAGAATATTTCATAGAATATTTATCTTTAACAGGAGACACAAGTGATAATATTCCAGGGGTTGCTGGTATAGGTGAAAAGACAGCAAAAGAAATCATCAAAAATTACAATACTGTAGAAAATTATCTTGAAAAAACAAATTTAAAAAACAGACAATACAATCTGATAAAAAATAATATAGAGTTATTTCATCTTTCAAAATCTTTAATAAAATTGAACTGCAATCTAAATCTATTCAGGAGTATAGAAGATCTAAAGATAAAATTTGATAATAGAAAATTAAGAGATTTCATTAAAAAATATAATTTCCAAGAAACAAATTTAATAAGAAATTTTATAACTAATAATATAGATACAATAGATAATAATTCAGGTTTTCTTTTTTGATAATCTTCTCAAATCTCTAAAAAATATAAATAATGCTTCCAGAAAGATAAATATTATTATAATATTATTTTATGGATTTATTAGGTTCTCTTTTTTCAAATTTGATCTCTTTTTCTGGAAATAATTTATTTGCTTCAATTAAACAATATATTATTTTTATATTACTATTTATAATTACGGCACTTTCATTTTATTCTATATCAGTCTATTATAGGCTAGAATTATCAGAAAATAAAATAGCAAAGCTTGAGATAGATAGAAAACTTCAGTGTGATTTAATACAACTTGGAGATAAAACAAAAAAGAATATTAAAAATAAGATAGAAAAATATTTAGAAGATTTAATTTTAAATAAAGAGATTATTAAAGATATAAATAAAACAAAAAAGAATATTGGAATTAAAAAAGATCACATTAAGCAAAAAGAAGAATTGAAAGCAGAAAATTTTAAACTTGAAAAGCTAATTCAAACAAAAGAAGAAGAGATACAAGAACAAAAAAGAATAATTTTAGATTATGAGAATTCAAGACAAGAACTTCAAAAAGAGGTTATTAAATACAGAAATTCAATCCTAAAAGAAATAGATAAGCTTTATGACTAAACAAATAATTCTAATAATAATTATCTTAAATGTATTAATTAGTTGCTCTAAAATTACAAACAAGATAAGTCTTTCTCAATATCATTGCAAACCTGAATTTGCCGAAATCAACTTTATAGAAGAGAAAGAAGAGAGGCAAAAATTTTATAATGATTTTATAGTTTCAAAAACATTTTTAACGGACTTGGAAATTCTAAAAACAAGTCAAAATTGCTTATTAGAAACTATTCAAAAATTAAACAAATGAAGTAAGTTGAATAAATAAACTAATAGAATGAAAGTAAAATGGTTGCGGGAGCCGGATTTGAACCAACGACTCTAGGTTATGAGCCTAGCAAGCTACCAGACTGCTCCATCCCGCAATATATAACAACATTATTATAACTTTATTAATTGTCAAATAATATATAGGTAATTCTAATTTAAAATATATTTCAAAGAATAAATTATATTAAAATAACATGAAAATATATATTTGAGAGCTCTCCTTATATATTAAAGATCTATCACTTGTGAATTAATAAAAACTTGTATTTTAAAAATATCATATTATTTTTTTTCTATGAAACAATTTGTTTATTTATCTGTTTTCTCTTTAGTTTGTAGTTTCTCTTTTGCTAATCAAGTAAAAGCTGAATGCCACACTAAAACTGTAAAACATTGTAACGCCATAGAGGATCACTCTAGAGAACTTTCTTCCGTAGTATCAGAAGCTTCAGCAAAAATAACAGCTGGTGATGAAAAAGGAGCTCAAGAGTCACTCAAAAAAACTCACGCAGTAGTTAAAAAGCTATCAAAAGAAGTTGCTGAACTTGAACATCATTTCAAAAAACATTCAAAAAAAAAACATAAATAATTTTATTTTTCAACGACATTATATAATAATGTCGTTGTTTTTAATTAAATTAAAATACAACTTCATTTAACAAAGATCTAATAAATAAGCAGAGCAAAAATGCTAACAGTAAAAAATATAACCAAGTCATACGGTAAAAAACAAATCGTTAAGGATTTCTCTGTAGAAATTAAAAATAACGAAATTATAGGCTTATTAGGCCCAAATGGAGCTGGAAAAACAACGGCTTTCTATACAATATCTGGTCTAACTTCTGCAACATCCGGCACTATAAAATTCCTCGAAGAAGATATTACAAATACTCCTATCTATTTAAGAGCAAAACTAGGGATAGGTTACTTACCTCAAGAAGTTTCAATCTTCAAGAATTTAACTGTTGAAGAAAATATATCAGCTGCTCTTGAAATAAAACATAGTAATAAAATCAAAGAGAGATGTTATAATATTTTAGAAGAATTTCATATTAATCATATAGCAAAAAATCTTGGGTCAGTTTTATCTGGAGGAGAAAGAAGAAGAGTTGAAGTTGCTCGAATGATAGCATCTGAACCTAAATTAGTTTTATTAGACGAACCTTTTGCAGGAGTTGACCCAATTGCCATATCCGGCATAAGAGATATCATAATATCTTTAAAAAACAGAGGTATGTCCGTTCTAATTACAGATCATAATGTATTAGAAACTTTAAAAATAGTTGATAGAGCTTATATTATGTCAGAAGGAAAAATAATATCAGAAGGTGAACCTAGCTACATTCTAAATGATGAACTTGTTAAGAAAGTCTATCTCGGGAAAGACTTCAAAATCCATTAAAATAAAGCAATGTTTCATTTATTTATTCTAACTATAAAAAATCAGACTTCTATTTTTTTAACTAAAGATTTATTAATTATCAACTCTGTAACTTTAGACTCTATTTCATTGTCTGAATTATTTATTATATCTTTAGAAAAGCTACTAAAAAAATGTAATGTAAATATAGACAACATAAAATCAATAATATTTTCAGAAGAGCTTCGTAATTTAACATCTTCAAAAATAATTTCAACATCTCTAATGCCAATCTGTTTATTAAAAAAAATAAATTTATATCTGATTTCTTCATTTGATATACTATCTATGAACGAAAAAGAGTTGAATAATTTTAGTTTATATATCTTAACATTAAAAGAAGATGAATTCTTCATCAGAAACAATGCAAATCAAGAGATTTTATTTTTAAGAAAAGAGGAACTTATAAAATATATTTCACAGTATAAAATTACAAAAATTACTAGCGATAAAGAAGTAGATATTAAAGAAATTAAGATTAATATCTCAATTGAAGATATATCGATTTATAAAATGATAAAATGTTTCGAAAAAAAACAAACTAAACTTATCAATTTAAAAAAAAGAGAGATTATAAAGCTTCATTTTATAAGAGATGCAATCTAAATCAAGAAATAATAGATTCTATAATCCCTCCTCCTATCATTCTATTTTTAAAATAGAAAACTGCAATCTGCCCTGTTGTTATCGCTCTATCCGGCTCTTCAAGAATTATTCTTCCATTCTTTCTATTTAGATTTTCTTCTATTTTAATCTTCGCAGAAATGCTCCTCTTCATTGCTCTTGTTGCAACTTCCACACCTTCAATAATATTCAAACATTCAAATTCACTAGATAATAAATTAATATCTTTAACAAAAAATTCTTTATTATATAAATATTTTTCTTCTCCAACATATATTGTTTGAGTTTTAGTGTCAATTTTAATAACATATAAAGGCTCTGAATATGCTATTCCTATATTTCTTCTTTGTCCTATTGTATATCTTATTACACCGAAATGCTCTCCAAGTTTATCTTTTGTTTCAAAATGAAGAATATTTCCTCTTTTAAATAAGTCCTCATTTCTTATATCTCTTTCTAGAAAAGATACATAGGGTTTATTTTCTAAAAAACAAATATCTTGACTTTCAGGCTGTTTATCGAGGCCAATATTTAAAACACTTGCCATTTCTTTAATTTTTGTTTTCTTAAAATTAGCAAGAGGAAATAATATAAATTGCAGAATGTCTTTATTAAGTCCGTACAAAAAATGAGTTTGGTCTTTCTCTAGATCTTCGGGTCTTAATATTTCAAGTTCTCCAAATATATTTCTTATCATCTTAACATAATGCCCTGTTGCAAAATAATCAAAATTTATAGATTGTAGATAATCTATAATAACGCCAAATTTTATCTCCCTATTACATTTAGCACAAGGTAAAGGTGTTTCGCCCTTATAGTAACTATTTTTAAAAGAATTTATAATATTTTTTTCAAAAACTACAGATATATCCAAAATATGATGTTTTATCTCTAATTTCTCACAAACTTCTTTTGCTCTTTCGGTTGCATATTTACTATGTTCTCCTAAATACATAGTAAGACCTTCTACTGTATGTCCCTCTTTTTGTAAAATCATAGCAGAAACGGAGCTATCAACTCCACCTGACATTCCTACTAAAATTCTCTTCATTTTTAAAGAATTAATAAAGTAAAGAATAAAATTATTTTACCTTTAGATCTTTCTCTATTTTTTTATTATGTTGATCTTTCTGATGTAAATCTGTTTTAATTAATTCTTCTTTTGAATCTTTCTTATCTGTCTGTTTCTTAAAAAAAACTTCAATCTTTGCTTTGAACTCTTCGTCTGTTATTCTTTTTAAATTACCATGTATCTCTGCATTTTGTTCAACCTCTAAATTACAATAGAAAAGATCTCCAAATACTTTTGCACCTTTCTCAAGTTTAATATTCTTAGATATCAATTCACCCTCAAATTTACCGTTATTAATAAAAACAGATTCCAAACATTTCGCATTACCTTTAAAAGCACCTCCTTCTTTGATTGTGAATTTATTAGAGATCAAATCCCCTTCAAATTTACCGCTCAATTCAACAGAAGAAATAGAATTTATTGTACCTGAAAAAGAAGAATCTTTATCTAATATAGATATTGTGGACATAGTCTTATAATTATTGTTTTTTTTTATACCAAACATTTTATACTCTCTCTTTATTGTATCTTTTTTTAAATGTCAAGAAATTATATGGATTCATTTTCACTCCATTTAAAATTACTTCATAATGCACATGCTCTGCTTTAGATCTACCTGTGCTCCCTTGTATCCCAATTTTCTGCCCTATTGATACTATATCTCCGACTTTTACTAAAACTTTATTTAAATGCGCGAATCTTACAATTACTTCATTTTCATCATTTCTATTTCTTATTTCTACAAGGTTTCCATATGTTCCACACTTTCCAGCTCTTAAAACAATACCTTCTGTTGTTGATTTTATTTTTCTATTATTTACAAAAAGATCTATACCTCCATGTATTGCAAGCTCACCTGTAAAAGGATCTTTTCTCTTTCCAAATGAACCTGTAATTATGTATTTTTCATTTCTTCCAGAAGGATCAGCAATAGGCGAAATATTCAGTTTCTTTTTATCTGTTATAATGTTCTTTATTTTGTTTGACAAATAGTCAGAGACATCTTTTTTATTCTTTATTCTCTCCACAAAAGATAATTTATTATTTTCTTCCTTATATTTTTCAAAAGGCCCTCCCACTGCATTCTCGTCTAAAATCTCTTTCGTTATTTGAAAAGATCTTTTACTTCCATTTATACCTAATATATTTAATGCAACTTTAGATTCTTTATCTATTTGGTCTATCTTAGAATACAAACTAGAAAGAACAAATTTGAAAGATTTCTCAAGTTTCTCGACCGACTCTTCGTTATTTATTTTTTCTGCAAAAGAAATATTCTTGATGATATTTTTTTTATCAAATTCTATATATTCATTAATTTTATCAATATCTTCTCTAACTTTTCTAAATCTATAATTTAATTTGTCGTTAACCTTTCTTAATTTTTCATTCTCTTTTTTTAAATTAATTAAATTTTTTTCTTTTAAAAATTGTAAAAAAGATGTATAAACAGAAAGGCTGAAACACGAAAAAATCAAGAGTATTGAGAACTGAAAAAATGGATTAAGGTTTATATATCTTGTTTTCGCTCCTGAAGAAAGTACGATAGTTCTTTTCTTAAAGAAAAAAGAAAATAGATTTTTTGTTTTCTTAAAAATATAATCAGACACTCTTATTAAAAACCTTTTTCTTTAATTCTATCAGAAACTAAAATCAGCCCTCTTCTGCCTAGATTCTGAAAAAAATCTCTAATTAAAGTTAAAATTCTTCTCGGATTTTGCTCTATTTTATCCAATATGTCAAGTTTTATTTTATCTTTATCGAATAATTCATTGTAGAAATCTTTTATAATCTTTATTTCTTCGCTAGAAATATTGTTTCTTTTAAGTCCTACTATATTTAAACCTGATAATTTATCTGATTCTCTAAAAATAATTGAATAAGGAGGTACACTCTCTCCAATTCCACACATTCCTCCTATCATTGAGTATGCACCAATTCTAATAAATTGATGAAGACAAGAGCCTCCACCTATAATTGTTTTCTTTTCAATTAGGCAATGTCCAGCTATTAATACATTGTTTGTTATAATAACACCGCTTTCTAGATAGCAATCATGACCGATATGACTATTTATCATTAAATAACAATTATCTTCTATAATTGTTCCATTTTTTATATTTTTAAATTGATTACCAAGTTCGCTTCCTCCATTTATTGTAACGTGTTCTCTTATTATATTATTGTTGCCTATTTTCACGTAAGATTTTTCATTTTTGAATTTATCATCTTGAGGAGCAGTTCCAATTGAAGAGAAAGAATATATTATATTATTCTCACCAATATCGACATCTCCTTCTATATAAACGTGAGGTTTAATTCTTGTTCCTTTTTTGATATTTATATTTCCTTTGATTATTGAGTATGCTCCAATTTCTACATCTTCCGCTATATTTACATTTCCTTCAATTATAACAGTATGATGTATTAACATTTTTTTAATTAATACCAGCTGAAGAAATTATACATTTGCAAACGAGTTTTTTTTCATTCTCGTTTATCTTCTTATGCAAATTTGACTCTGCTACAAAGAAATTTAATTTATTTCGAATTAAAGTAGTTTCTAATATTAGGACATCACCAGGAAGAGCAGATGTTTTGATTGTGAAATTATCCACTTTCGATAAATAGAAATTTTTATATTGAAATTCTAATCTTTTTAAAAGAATAACAGATAATTGAGCGAGAGATTCTATCATTAACACTCCTGGAAAAACAGGATCATTCGGAAAATGACCTTGAAAATAAGGTTCATTAAAAGATAGATTCTTTTCGCCTATTAACTTCTTTTCTTCTTTATGAAAACTAATTATTTTGTCAACCATCACAAAAGGGTATCTATGCGGTATGTTATTTAATATATCTAGATGATCTATATTCATATTCAGTTAATTTAAAATATTAAATTTAAATGTCAATTTTATACAAACCATAAATTAATTAAAAATTAAAAATACACAAACAACTAGTTTCTTTTGCAAATACAAAGAAATAAAAACAAGAAATAATTTTAAATAAACTTGATACTTTTAAAGAAAAATTAGAGCACAAGTAAATTACCTTGAAGGTAGTCAATAATTTATAAAATGGATGAAAATATAGAAGATGTATTAGATGAAATAAATCAATATACTCTAACTCTAGAAACTAAACCAAATCTTGATCTTGGAATATTAACTGCAAGAATTGAAGAAACAGAATATTTTTTAATGGATTATATGTCTTCCGTTTCTAATAAATTATGCAATAGAAGGACTAGAGCGACAGGATTAGCGAGCTTTAATCTTACTAGTCAAGAGACACAAGAATATCTATCATTTGAGAATAACGATGAATTAAATCAAGAATACGATGAAAATAAAAATAACTATTTATATATGGATTCTGTTTTTTCATTACATAATTCTTTAGAGAAATTTAAAAGAAAACACAGACAAAAAACATAACGAAAAAGATGACAAACTGGACATCTATCTTTTTATAGCTATAATTCTTCTTCTTGTAGTTGGAGCGGTATTTTTTCTAAATCCAAATATGCTCTCAAGCGAAGATTCGCGAACCGCAAAATAATTCAAGTCCGCTTCTTCAAAGAGATCCATCTTATCCAGCTCTAGATTTAAACAATATTTCAAACGGTCAAGATTTAATCACTTAAAATATTGCCTTAAAGACTTTCTTCAGGATAAATTTCTATAACTTTCTATAACTAATTTAGTCTCCAAAATTTCAGAAAGAAGTTTTTTTTAACTTTTGAATTCAAGAGAAATAGCATCTCTGGCTTTTTGTAAATGCTTCTTTCTATAGCTATTATTTCTTTTTGATCTGTCGATAGCTCTAGTTTTATTATTTATCTTGCAAATTATTTATTTTTTTAATCTTGTTACAATATAAAATCTTATGATCTATTCGAATATCAATAAATTATTTCTTATATTTTATATTGTTTTGAATTTTCAATGTCTCGCAGTCGAGGTAAAAAAAGAAATTAAAGCAGAAAACGATTATATGTATCAGATAAAAAAAGGGGACACTCTTTTCTCTATAGCTCAACTTTGCGTCATAAAAACACAATCCTTATTAGATTATAATCAAATTAAATCTGTAAATCTTATTAAAATTGGCTCCACGATAAAAATCCCAAAAAATATTGCATTAAAATGCAAAGAGAAGTTAGAAGACCCAAAAAGGATAAAAGCTTTAGAGTTAAATGCACAAAATAATCTTACAAAGAATGAAGAGCAAAATAAAAATCTTAAAACTGAACCAAAAAAGATTGTCAATGTTGAAATAGAAAAACAAATAGTTTCAACAAAAGAAGAAAATAGAAAGAAGATAGTGCCAAAAAGAATAAACAATAATTGTTTAATTTGTAACCTCAAAAAACCTATGAAAGGGATAATACAAGATACTTTCGGCAAAGATGGAACCAAATATTCAACAGGTATATTAATTAAAACAAATCAAAACAAAGAACCAGTAAGAAGTGTCAAAGACGGTAAAATTATTTACAGCGGGGATAACATCTCAATATCAGGAGAGCAATTAATCGTTATATCTCACGGCAATTTCTTCTCCGCTTACAGCTTTATTCCAAATGGTGAAATTATGATTAAAGAGAAAGACAGAGTAAAAGAAGGACAAATCTTAGGTTACATAAATTATTCAGACAAATCAGATTTTCAGCTTTATTTTTCCGTTAGAGCTTTAAACGGTATGATATGCAACCCTCTCGATCTGTTAAATAATAAAGAAGAATTTTAATATGAAAGAATCTACAAATTATAAAAAAAAATATTTTTATAAAAAATTTCAACAAAATATTATAGCAACTTCTTATTTTACAAAATTAAGAATTAATAAATTTCTAGATTCTGCTTTTAACATCTTTAATTTATCAAATAAAGTATTTTATATTAGACTAATGAACCTTTTTATACCATTTTTCTTAATGTTCGTATTTGCGAATTTCTTAATAGCTACTATTATTACAGCTTTAAATGCTTTTCTTTCAGCTATCATTCTTGAATTAGTTTCTTATTTCTTAAAGATAAATCATTTTAGTAAAATTCTCTTCATTAAAAGAAAACACAGAAAGCAGATTCTATCGATGTTGATTTCTTTAATCTTAAGCATGCTATTTGTAATTCTTAGTATTAAAAATACCAAAGAAATATCTCAATTTATAATAAACTAAAGAACCAATGAAAAAACCACTATTCTTTCAAAAACAAAATCTTATTTCAATTTCTCTATTGCCAATTTCTATAATATATCTATTATTTTCGAAGTTATTTAATTTATTTTTCTTGAATCAAAAATATAAAATAAAACCCAAAGTTATCTGCGTAGGAAATATAATTGTGGGCGGAGCTGGTAAAACAGAAATTGTAAAAGCTATATCAAATTTACTGTTACTCAAGAAAAAAAGAATTGCAATTCTTTCAAAAGGATATAATAGAGAATCTAATTTAGATTATTTTATTAAAAAAGGGAATCCAAAAAAATACACCTATAAAGAGATAGGAGATGAGCCAGAATTCCTAACAAAAGATTTCGATGTGTTCGTTCTTAATAAAAGAAAATCAATCAAAGATAGACCTGAAATAGAAAACTATGATTATATCTTAATGGATGACGGTTATCACGATCATTCAATAAAGCAGGATATAAAAATTTTGGTATTTGATTCTGATTATTTTATAGGAAATGGTTTCCTTCTGCCTGCAGGCCCTATGAGGGACCTTATAATTCAAATTATGTTTGCAGATTTTATTATTCTAACTAATTTTGACAAATCAAAAGACTTTCTTGTTCAAAGATTAGAGAAATATATCAATAAAGATAAAATCTTCACTTCAGAAATAGAAATAAAAAACAAAGAAATAATGGAACTGAAAAATGAACCACATATTGCATTTTCAGGTTTAGGAAATAATGAAAAATTCTTCAATCTTTTAAGAAGAGAAAACTTCAATATAATAAAAGAGTTCAATTTTGCAGACCATTATAATTATGAAGAAAAAGATATAGTAAGAATTATAGAAGATGCAAAAAAAATAAAAGGAAAGATTATAGCGACAGAAAAAGATATAGTAAAAGTTCCTATAAAATTTAGAAAAGAAATAAATTACTTGGAAATAGAATCAATAATCAAAGAAGAAAAAGATTTAATAGATAAAATATTAAAATGGTAAAAATGCCTCATTGGCCTTTATATTTTGGTCCAGATCCAGATATAACAAAGTCTCTAGATAGAATGAAATTAATTTTAAATCATTTAAAAAACCCACAAAATAAATTAAAAAATATAATACATATCACAGGAACAAAAGGGAAAGGCTCAACCGCGATGTTTATAACAAAAATACTTCTTGAATTAGGTTATAAAGTTAATACTTATACCTCTCCTCATATATATCAAGCTAACGAAAGATTTCTAATAAATGGAATGCAAATTTCAGATGACGATTTATATCTTTATACCGAAAAAATCCGCCTAACAATCAAAGAAATAGATTTGAATTTAGAGGATCAAGTTACGTCTTTTGAAATTATGACATTAACTGCTGTAATGAAGTTCTATGATACAATTGCAGATTTTAATATTTTTGAAGTAGGAATGGGCGGTTTGCTTGATTCGACAAATATTTTTGATGAAAATAAACCGATTGCCTGTATTTTTACACCTATTCATTTAGACCACAGAATACACCTAGGGCAACACCCGCTTGAAATCGCATATCATAAATTAGGTATTTTGAAAGACAGGATTGAAAATTGTATAGTTTCACTTCAAGGGCAAGATATTATAAAGTATATGAAAAGAATTTTTCAAAATTTTAATATAAAAAATCAATTCTTCTATGGAATTGATTTTGAATCTTTCAAAATTGAAGAAAATAACGAGAATTTCATTTTTGAAAGAAGAAACAAAGAAACTATAATATTAAATAAACCAAGTTTGATAGGTGAATATCAACTTATAAATTTAGCAACCGCTATTCAAACTGTGCAAAGTTTGAATTTAGACAAAGAAATTACTCCTAAAATAATAAATAAAGCGACAAAAAATATAATTCATTATGCAAGAATGCAGGAAGTTCCGTATAGTTATTTTAATACAGAAATTCCAATAAATACTAAAATATATGTTGACGGAGGACACAATGCTCTAGCAGCAAAAGCTATATCGAGTTTTATTAATGAAAACTGTAGAAATAAATTTAAAAATACTTATATCGTATTAGCAAGATCAAAAAATACCAGCAACACTGATATGTTATCTGTTTTCAAAGAAAATCAAAATATCAAAAAAATATTCGCAATTAGAGCAATAGAACCTAGACCAGAACCACCAGAGAAAATTAGAAAAACAGGACAAGATATAAATTTGAATATTGAAATTGCTAACAACCCAGAAGATTGTATATCTGAAATTTTCGAATACGAGAAAGAGCCTTGTTTGATAATATTTTGCGGTTCATTATATCTGGGTAGATTTTTTTAATTTGCTTTTAAATTCTTATTTATTAAGTTAAACCTAATTAATTTAATATGTTCTTTAAAAAATATACAGCTTTAGGTAATGTTTATATTGTAATTGACCCTTTAAAAAATGATATAGATTTAGATAAAAAGAAAATAGAAATTATCTGCGATCATTTCAAAGGTCTAGGTTCAGACGGCATAATGTACGGGCCAATTTTTGATGATAAAAAAAATATTTCTTGTAAGATTTTTAATCCGGACGGCTCCGAGGCTGAAAAAAGTGGCAATGGAACAAGAATTTTTGCTCAATATTTATTAGATGAGAATTACATAAATCAAGATTCAGACTCTGTTCTAATCAAAACAAAAGAAGGAGATGTTTTTATAAAGTTTCTAAATAAAAAACAAAGAATCATGGAAAGCGAGATAGGCTTCCCTTCTTTTAGATGCGAAGATATAGATATTGAAGATTCAGCTAATAAAAACCCTGAATATATTCAAAAAGAATTGCAAATATTAGACAGAACTTTTATAATTAATTGTGTAAGTGTAGGGAACCCACATTGTGTGACAATTTTAGAGAATATTTCACCTGATTTAGCAAAAAAATATGGAACTTATATTGAAAATCATAACATATTTAAAAACAGAATTAACGTACAATTTGTAAAAATTATAAATAAAAAAACAGCTGAAATTGAGATTTGGGAAAGAGGAGCAGGTTATACTATGTCATCCGGTACAAGCTCTGCTGCCGTAGGAGCAATATTAAAAAAATTAAATTTAATCGAGAACGAGGTTTCTTTAAAAATGCCAGGAGGAATAGTAAAAGTGAATATTAACAAAGAAGGCAAAATTTCAATCCTAGGAACCGTGAATCCTATAGCAGAAGGGAATTTACTGTTAGAATTTTAATATGAATTATATTGTTTTAATTCTATGCATTATTTTGCTTCCTCTTTTATCTTTTTTGTTTAAACTATATTTAGATAAAAACAAATATGAAGCAGAGAAAAAATTAAGAAATGAAGATCTAAAGAAAATGAATGAAGTTATTTTATTAAAAGAAAACTTCTTAAAAGAGGAAATTGAGAAAAATCTAATTTTAGAAAAAGAAAAAACAAAACTTGAAACAATTTTAACTGAAAAAGAAAAGAATGAAGTAAACTTAAAGCGAGAGCTTGAAGCAATTGGAGTAAAAATTGTTGAAAGCACAAGAGTAAAAAGTAATAATGAGTCACTTGATATTCTTTCTCAAACTATTAAACCCTTCAAAGACGAACTTGAAAATGTCAGAAAAAAGATAGAAGAAGATTCAAAAGAAAAGATTGATTTTAAGGGAGCTTTTACAACTCAAGTAAAAATTATTCAAGATGAGATAAAAAATCAATCTGAGGCATCTTTAAAATTAACAAACGCTTTAAATCAAAAACCACAGCAAGCTGGCCGTTGGGGGGAGGAAATTCTGGAAAGAATATTAGATAGCTCCGGTCTGATAGAAGGTGAAAATTATACCAAGCAGAATTCAAGTAAAGGTGAAGACGGCTCAATACAAAGACCTGATATAGTCTTTAACTCAAACGGCGGAAGTATAATTATAGATTCAAAACTTTCAATTTTAAATTATAATAATTATTGCAACTCAACAAATGAAGACGAAAAAGAGCTTTATAAAAAAGAATTATTAAAAAATACTAAAAGTCATATAGATTTACTTTCTAATAAAGAATACCAGAAGACTAATTTCGGTAATGGCAAGAATATAATAGGTAATATTATTATGTTCATTCCCGTGGAGGCTGTTTATTATTTAATTACGCAGGAAAAAGAACAAAAAATTCATGAATATGCTTGGAATAAAAATATTATTTTAGCAGGCCCATATAATCTAATAGCTATATTAAGAGCAATAAATAGCATTATTAAGATCGAAAAAAAGACAAAAAATATGGAAGAAGCTTCAAGAATTATAAATAATGCAGCAGATAAAATCACAGTGTTTTTGAATGAATTCAAATCTTTAAGCGAATTCACAGAAAAGCAACATTCTGCATTAAATAAAAAGATAGAAGATATGAATACAAAAGTAGAAGGAAAAGGAGGGTTTCTTCCTATTGTTCAAAATTTACAAAAATTAGGCTTTGGAGATAAAAGATTAAATATAGAAGAGGTTAAAATTGAAAATAAAATAGAGCAACAAGATTCAGATAAACAAGATTTAATTCTAGATTTTGATAATGAATAAATTAAAAGAGAGTTTCCAAGATTTTAGAATTCTATTAGATTCTCTTATTGAAAAAGAAAATATTGATTTTTTATTTTTAGCAATAATTGGGTTTTCTTCTGGGGTTTCTATTTCTTATTCTTACAATTTAGAGAGGTTCTATTTTTCAATTATAATTCTTTCATTAATTTGTTTATCACTTCTATTTAAAAAATATAAATTCTCTGCATTATTTTTATTTTTAATAATTGGGTTTTTTAGGTTGGAATATTCAAACTTTAAACAAAATGATATTCTAAAAAATCACAAGAAAAATATACATATAAATGGAAATGTAATTAATATTTTAAAAAAACAGAAAAGTTGCTTTGTATTTTTTGAAACAAAAGATTTATCAAGTTATAAGAACTATAATTCTAAAATTATAAGACTAAAAACAAGTTGCGATAATATAAATTTCAAGATTGGAGATAAATTGAAAGTATCAACAGATATCTTTTCTCCAAAAATAAAATTTAAAGAATTAGAAAAAGATTTGATGTATTATATGAAATACAATAAAATATATGCTTACGGTAATTTAAAATCTAGCACTATTCTGAAAAATAATAGTTTCTCTCTAATAAATAGAATAAAAAAATTCAGATTCAACGAAATAAACAGAATACATAATAGATTCTCAAATGAAGCAGGTTATGGTTTTATAATCTCAATTTTAATGGGTAATTCTTATTTAATGAACGAGGTGGATATTTCTAATATCAGACATATTGGAATTGCCCATATTATTGCAATTTCTGGTTTGCATATGTCTGTTATGCTTTTTATTTTCTACTACGGAATTAGAAGAAGTTTAGCTTATTTTCCGAAAATTGTTTTATATTATGACACTCAAAAAATTGCAGCCATTCTATCTATTACTTTTTGCTATTTCTATCTTGCTTTATCTGGTTACAGTATATCGGCAACAAGAAGTTTTATTATGATTTCCATTACTCTATTGTCAGTATTCTTTTATAGAAAAAATCATTCCACTAGGTCTTTATATTTATCATTTTTAATTATTAGTTTTTTTGACCCTTTTGCAATATTTCATCCATCTTTTCAACTATCTTTTATTGCTGTTTTATCTTTAATTAGCTTCCATAAATATTTCAATAATAATCTTGATATTTTTTGGCTTCTGAAAAGAAATAATAAGATATATTCTTGGTTTTTCACAATTTTATTAACTGAATTTGCAACAACTTTTGCAACACTATTTTTTGAAATGTATCATTTCGGTCAATTTGTTCTATTGGGGATGTTTTCTAATTTTATCATTATTCCTTTTGTTGAATTTATAATATTACCTGTAAGTTTCTTAGGTTTAATCGTCCCAATTTTTGGAGATGTTTTCTATTTTATTGCAATAAAATGCTCTAACATTCTTTTGAAGTTTGCCAGCTTTTTTGTTAAAATTCCTTTTGTTTTTATACAACTAGAAAAATTCAATGAATTTGAATTAATAATCTCATTATTCGGCTTATTAATATTATTAATTATGAAAACAAAATTAAGATTTTCAGGCCTTATATTAATAATTTTTAGCTTCTATTTATACTTTATTAGGCCTAAACCAATTCTAATGACATTAAACGAAAATCTTATCATAAGAAAAGAACATAACATATGCTCTATAAATAAAAGAACTAATAACTTTTATTTAAAATCTATAGAAAATTATATGTGTTTAGGGTCTAAAATTATATTTAATGAAACCACTAACGAAAGATCAGAAAACTTGAACTGTTGTATTATCAAAAACAAAGAAGGATTTGAAATAATTAGAAAAAATAAGGCACAAAACATAATCCCTTTTTCAAAAATAACAAATAAGATGTTCGTAATTTATCAAGATTGTAAATATAAAATCTTCAAATGAAATCTTAAAAGTTGACAAATAATAAGATTGGATAATTATAAATCTATGTTTATCATTCCTGATGTTTATGATTTAAATGAGATGAAAAATATTTCTCAAATAGAAATAAAATGCTTTCAGAAAATCTATAAATTTTGGGCAGAGAACGAAAATATACTTATAATAAACAAATTAAAGAATAAACTAGAGCTATTTTTTGAAGAAATTGAAAGAAAATACAGTGGTTTTTCTCAAGAACAAAAACTTTTAGCACTTTTATTTCTTATTCTAAATAATAATAATTCAGAAGAAAATTTAAAACAGAAAGAACAAACAAAAATTATTATTAGCTCAATTTTAGATAAAATTTTACAAGAAGTACAATAGAGAAATTTCAATCTCTCAAAACAAAAATTAGAATAATGTTAGAAAATATACCACATAAATCTAAAATTTATTAGATTTATCTTGCAAATTATTATATATATTTTATGCATTATTTTAAGAAAAATAAAGGGCACGTAGCTCAGTTGGTAGAGCAGTTGACTTTTAATCAATTGGTCATTGGTTCGAATCCAATCGTGCCCACCACTATTTAATTCTTAATTAAAAAAAACAGATATTCACTTTAGAATTATCTAATAATCAAATCTACCTTTTCTCTTAAAATTATTTATCTGCATCCACAAAGATACATTAATATTTTCAGTTCCATATCTCTTAATTTTCCTAAATATAATACACTTTATTTCAATTGAAAAGTTTTTTAGAACTCTAATAAGCCTCCAAATTGTAAAGTGAGTCATTATATAAATCTCACTAAAATAAGAGGTACTTTTAATTATCAAGCTTCAATATACTTAAAAAGGCTTCTTGAGGTATATCTACAGAGCCAATACTTTTCATTTTAGCTTTTCCTTTTTTTTGTTTATCTCTAAGTTTCATTTTTCTACTTTGATCTCCTCCGTAACATTTTGCTGTAACATCTTTTCTGTAAGCGGAAATTGTTTCTCTTGCTATAATTTTTGCTCCAATTGCTGCCTGAATTGGAATTTCGAACATTTGCCTCGGGATAACCTCTTTAAGCTTTGAGCATAAAGCTCTGCCTCTTGTTTCAGAAGCAGATTTATCAATTAGAAAGGATAAAGCCTCAACATTGTCTCCATTTAAAAGTATTGAAACTTTTACAGTATCGCTTTTTTCATATTTTAAAAATTCTGCGTCATAACTCGCATAACCTCTTGAAAGAGATTTTATTTTGTCGTGAAAATCAAATATAATCTCTGCCATTGGAATTTCATATTTCATCACAACAGTTTGCCCTACAAAATTACTGTCAATTTGCTTTCCTCTCTTTTTAATACATAAATTTATAATATCGCCGACATATTCATTTTGGGTCATTATTGTGACCAGAGAAATTGGCTCTTCAATTAACTCTATGTGATTTGGGTCAGGCATTTTTGCTGGATTATCTATCTCCAACATATCACCATTTCTCAACTTGACTTTATAAGTTACACTAGGTGCCGTTGTTACTAAATCTAAATCAAATTCATCTGTCATTCTTTGAACAACAACATCTAAATGTAAAAGCCCCAAAAATCCACACCTAAAACCCAAGCCTAAAGCATTTGAAGATTCACCTTCATAAAAAATACTTGAATCATTCAAGTGTAATTTCTCAATCGAATCCTTTAGTTTTAAATAATCTGCGTTATCTATAGGGTATATACCGCAATATACAACTGGTTTTATTTTTTGGAAACCTGGCAAAGCTTTAGTTTCTATGTCTTTTTCTAATACAAAAGTATCTCCTATATTACAATCATTCACTTTTTTAATATTAGCTGTAATAAAACCTATTTCTCCTGCAAATAATTCCTCTTTTGCAATTTTTTTAGGAGTAAAAACCCCAGTTTTGTCAATAATGTATTTAACATCATTTGAAAGCATTTTAATTTTATCTCCAGTTTTTATTTTACCGTCTACAATCTTAACTAAAAGCACCACACCTAGATATTGGTCATACCAAGCATCAATTAGGAGTATTTTTGTAGGTTTTTGAATATCAGATTTAGGATGTGGGACTTTTTTAATTATAGCTTCAAGTAGAACGTCTATATTCTGGCCTGTTTTGCCGCTTATTGCAATTTCCTCTTCAACAGGAATACCAATAACATTTTCAATTTGACTTATTGCCTCTTTTACATTTGCAGAAGGTAAATCTATTTTATTTAAAACAGGTATAATTTCATTATTACTTTCAAGGGCCTTATAAGTATTTGCAATTGTTTGAGCTTGGACTCCTTGAGTTGCATCAACTAATAAAACGGAACCCTCGCAAGCATATAGACATCTGCTTACCTCATAACCAAAATCAACATGCCCTGGGGTGTCCATTAAATTTAATATATAGATTTTACCATCTTTTGCTGTATAATTCAACCTAACAGTTTGAGATTTTATCGTGATACCTCTTTCTCTTTCGACATCAAGACTATCAAGGACTTGTTCTTGCATTTCTCTTTTTTCAAGTCCACCACAAATCTCTATAATTCTATCTGAAGCTGTGCTTTTTCCGTGGTCTATATGAGCTATTATTGAAAAATTTCTTATTAAATTTATATTGTAGGTCATTTTTATATTATAAAAATACTAGCAAATAGCGAAGAATAAACTAAAATTATTTCACCTTTGAAATAATCGCATCTTTAAATTTCTCCTTTTTCTGAATTAAGATCGCCTTACTCTTCGAATCTGCAGATATATATATATAATTAAATTCTTTTACTTTTTTCATAGAAACACAATATCCTTTTTTTGTATATTTTTTATATACATTATCAGCAAATTTCTGGTCTCTAAAAACACCAATTTGTATTTGAAAGCTATCTTTCTTAATCTTATTTTCAACTTTATTTGTATTTTTACTTTTTACTTTTTCTATTTTCTTTTGCAGATTATCTTTCTTAATCTTATTTTCAACTTTATTTGTATTTTTGATAATCTCTTCAATTTTATCTCTTGGAAGAGTCTTATCTTCAATAGCTTCTTCTTTTTTCTCTATAATCTCTTCAATTTTATCTTTTGAGGCAGTCTTATCTTCGATAATCTCTTCTTTTCCGTTGATCTTCTCATCTACAAGCTCGGTTTTAATCTCATTTTTCAAACTATAAACATCAAAGTATTTTTTTGAAAAATCAGAAGAATGCTTTAAGCATAAAAGTAAAGCAAAACTAGAAAACACCAGAGATAGGAAAGCGCTAAAAAATAGAAGTTTTCTTTTTGAAAATAATTGTCCCATAAATTTGAAAATCATTACTATCTAGTTTTTAAAAATCAATATATTTATTTTTATTATAAAAAATAATAGAAATTCTATCTATAAATAGTTATATTCTGGATTCTAATATAGAAAGGGTAATGTAAAGTTAGATATATATAATCAAACTGCATTTTTCTATCGTATAAATTATTCTCGAGCATAAAATATTCTGCAGATTTTATAATTCTCTCTCTTTGATATTCGGAAACTATATTTCCAATGTCTGTTATTTTTTTTCTAAATTTTATCTCAAAAAAATATAAAATAGATCTCTTAAGACAGATTAGATCAATCTCGCCAAATTTTGATTTATATCTTCTCTTTAATGGAATATATAAATTAAGAAATAATATAAAAATTACTATAAATTCTGCAAATAAACCGCAATAAAAAGAAATAATTTTAAGATATTTTCTTTTTTTTCTTGGAGAACTTATCTTCTTTTTCATCCTCGTAAATATGATTCATGTCCGACTTATCTTCTTTTTCAATATAAATCTCATCGTCAGAGAAATCATCCTCTGTGCTTTGTTTCTTTGTTTGAGTTGAATCTTTAAACTGTTTATTCAGATTATCTATTATCTGTTTATGTATTTCAACTTCTGACCTATTAAGTACTATAGATAATTCAGAAACAACTGCTTTTAGAGCCTTATCAAACATATTCATTTCAAAATAAGATCTATTAGGGTTGTTGTAAGAAGTATACAAAGTTGTAATTAATTCTCTTAACAAAGCAAGATCACCTGAATGAAACATACTTTCGGCCAATAGAACTCTTCCTGCCCAAGATGATTTATTTGACTTTGAAGCTTTCTTTGAGAATAAATCCAATTGTTTATTTGCGAAATCTTTTGAAACTAGAGATCTCACTCCTAGTTCTTTTATCTTATTTTTTGGAATCATTATATCAAGACCGTCTTTGCATTCTATCTCATAGCACTCTAAAACAAATGAACCTAAATAAGATTGTTTTGATATATTTTTAACAAAACCAACTCCATGAGTAGGGATTATCAAATACTCTTTTATTTTAAAGTTAAGCTCTTGTGTCATTTTATTTAAGTTTATATTAAGATAATAACATATTTTTAATATCTTGTCAAGGAATTTTAATATTTTGAGTGATTACCAGTCCCTATTCAATGAAATACTTGACATTTATCTAAATTAATTCTTATATATTTACTATGTCTAACTCTCATAAGGATTACTTCAAAAATAAAGATGGCATCAAATATTCTGGTTCTCATCTTATAGTTGATGTATACGGAGTCTCTAGAATAAATGATATAGAGTATATGAAATTATTCTTTAATAAATGTATAGAGGTTTGTAAAGCGACATTACTTGGAATGAACTTTCATACTTTTGAAGTTAACGGAGGAATATCTGGTGTTGCAATTTTATCAGAAAGTCATATTTCTGTTCACACTTGGCCAGAACTTGATTATTTTGCTTTAGATATTTTTATGTGTGGAGATGCCGAACCTAAAAATAGCATTCCTGTTATTAAAGAATTTTTCAAACCAAAAAGATTTATAATGAATGAATTTCTTAGAGGTCAAGGTTTAAATTAAATCAAAATGATATCTAGAATTGTAAGAGAGTCATTATACAAAGGTTTTAGTTTTAATTTAGAAGTTGACAAAGTAATTTTTGAAGAAAAAACACAACATCAGAATCTTTTAATATTCGAGAATTCATTTTTTGGGAAAGTAATGATGCTCGATGATATTATACAGTTAACAACAAGAGATGAGTTTATATATCACGAAATGATGACTCACGTGCCAATCTTTTCATTAGAAAGGCCGGAGAATGTTTTAATAATAGGAGGTGGAGATGGAGGGATTGCAAGAGAAGTTTTAAAACATAAGAATATAAAATCTTGCACAGAAGTCGAAATAGATAGATCTGTTATAGATTTATCTTTAAAATATTTTCCAGAAATTTCAAATGGAGCATATTTGGACAGCAGAATGAATCTTATTATTGAAGACGGAGTGAAATTTGTCAAAGAAACAAAAAAGAAATTCGATATAATAATAGTTGATTCAACGGACCCAATTGGACCTGGTGCTGTATTATTTAGTGAAGAATTCTATTCGTATTGTGAAAAATGTTTGACAAAAAATGGGATTCTTATCACTCAAAACGGGGTACCGTTTTTCCAGTCATCAGAGTTAGAGCAATCTATTCTTTGTTTCAAAAAAGTCTTTAAATATAGCTCTTGTTATTTAGCAACAATACCAACTTATATTGGAGGTTTTATGTCTATAGGGTATGCGACAAATGGAAGCGAGCAGTCTAAAATAAATTCAGAAGATATAAATCAAAGAATTAAATTGAGTAATTTAAAAACAAAATATTATAATTCATTAATTCATAAAGCCTCATTTCATTTACCGAATTTTATAAAAGAGATTGTAAATTAAATTCAAATCACCTAAATAAATTATCTATTTTTTATTTATCTTTCAGCTTCTGTCTGATTTCTGTAGAAGATTGAGACTTTGTGTAGGGTAAATATATTAATTTTGCACCATTTTCTTCTAATTCTTTCTCAATCTTATCCCATTTCCCAAAATAATCATCCCCTATAATAAACATATTAATTTTATATTTATTTATAAGATTCTTTGAATAAGTGTATTCTTTATCTTCAACTGCCACGTCCACATATTTATTTGTTCTAACAATCTCAATTCTTTGTTCAAAAGGAATAATTGGATATTTATTCTTATTTTTAAAAATAACATCATCCGGGTGAACTCCAACTATTAAGATATTGCAGATACCTTTTGCTTTTTCTAATAACTTAACGTGGCCTACATGAAACATATCAAAAGTTCCAGATGTATAACAAATATATTTATTATTTTTATTCTTGTAAGAATTTTTACAGCAAGAAATACAAAAGCTAAAGAAAAACAAAGAACAGAATATTCTTTTTTTATTGAATTTATACATAAAAAATTAAATTGACAATGAATATATATGCTTAATAATCAAGTTTTATTAGTAATCATTTACTTTCTTTAATATTTCTAGAGATATCAATTATAGATACATCAACAACAAAAATCGATAAATATGATTCATTTATTATAAATGAATCATATTTTATATACGATTTGCAGGCATTATCAATCAAAAAATCTTATCAGAAGGGGTTTTACTAAATTAAAAAAGCAGATTTTTCTTTGTAAAGACTACAAAAGACATCAAATTTCTAACAAAGATAAGAGGCAAAAATACTCAAAAAAAATTATCAATATTGCATTTATTTTGTTCAGCGAATGCAATAATTATCGTAGAACTGCGAGAATTTTATCAAAAAAACTAACAAAAAAATTCATATCAATTATTAATTCATTAGATTTAAAAAAAATAGAGGATATATTAGAAATATCAAGTGATTTCTTTCAGATTGCTAAAACACTGCCTAAAAGTGTTGACTTTTAAATCTCTTAATATTTAATTTTATAATTAATATGTTAATCGAAAATTGTGCGTTCTGTA
>JAVKNF010000011.1:0-11481 GCA_031537795.1 Candidatus Deianiraeaceae bacterium
ATCCAAGGTTCAATCAGCCAGATATCAGTTTTAATTATACCTTCAATCCTCAGCCAGAAAGACCAAGGACGCCAATCAATATTTTAACACCTTTTGTTAATAATGTTCCTCAAAAAGAAATTAAATTAGGAGAAAAAATACATATAGAAAAAACATTCGTTATAAATAACAAGACAAAAATTAATTTTATCCGTAAATCATAAATTTATCAGTTATGTTTTTTATTTCTAGGGTATATTTTTTGATGTTTTCTTGTGAAATAAAGCTATTGGAATTTTTTTCTGTTACTATGTGAGATATTATATCTGCAATTGCTTCGAATTCTTTTTCTTTAAAACCTCTAGTTGTACCTGCCGGTGTTCCTATTCTTATACCTGAAGTTTTTACTGGTGGTAATTTATCAAAAGGTATCATATTTTTATTGCATATAATGCCTATATTCTCTAATTCTTTTGATATTATTGCGCCGTTGACATTAATATATTTTCTTAAATCAAGAATTATCATATGATTATCGGTTCCATTTGTTAAAATATCTATCCCATTTTTTAGAAATCTGCTCCCCATTGCTTTTGCATTTAAAATAACTTGCTTTGAATATTCTCTGAATTCAGGTTGTAAAGCTTCCTCGAAAGCGATAGCTTTAGCTGCAATTATATGCATTAAAGGGCCCCCTTGAAGCCCAGGGAAGACAGCTGAATCTATCTTTTTTGCATATTCTTCGTTGTTTGTCATAATTATTCCACCTCTAGGGCCTCTTAAAGTTTTATGAGTGGTTGAAGTAATTACATCTGCAAAACCTACAGGAGACGGATATAAACCTGATACAATAAGCCCTGCAACATGCGCAATATCCGCCATTAAAATTGCATTTATTGAATTTGCAATCTCTTTAAATTTTTGCCAGTCTAATTTTCTTGTATAAGCAGAAAAACCGGCAATGATCATTTTTGGTTTTTCTTTTCGGGCGATTTCTAGGATCTCATCATAATCTACTTCATAAGTTTTTTTATTGACCCCATAATGACAAAAATTAAACCACATACCAGATATATTCTTCTTTAAACCATGAGAAAGATGTCCCCCTGTATCTAAAGACATTGCAAGCACTTTATCTTCTGGTTTTAAAAATGCTAAAAAAACTGCTTCATTTGCTTGAGAACCTGAATGAGGTTGAACATTTGCAAAATTTACTCCGAATAATTTTTTTAAATTTTCTATTGCAATATTTTCAATTTCATCTACAAATTCACAACCAGCATAATATCTTTTATTAGAATAACCTTCTGCATATTTATTAGTTAAAACACTTCCAGCTGCTTTTAAAACATTCTCTGAAACTATATTTTCAGATGCAATCAATTCTATGTGATTTTGTTGCCTTTTTAGCTCTTTATTTATAATTTTAAAAATACCCTCAATAGTCATAAAAATTAAGTGTTTGTAAATTATTTTAATGTCAAGATTATACTTAAAATAAATTAAAAAACTTGAATATTATTTTTTACATTATTTAATTGTTTTAATATATAAAAGTAAAAATATTATAAATATGACAACAAATAGTTTAATTAAAAGAATTTCAAGTATTTTTCATAAGAATGATAATTGCTCAATGCAAAGTAAATTTAAATGTTTTATTTCATTAGTTATTTTTATCCTTATTTCAAATTTATTATCTTATTTCTTTTTTATGCCATTTTTCTTGAAAAATAACGGAAAATTAATACTCTCTTCAGTTGAAGATATGTATAAAAAGGATCAGATCAATTCTCAGAAAGATGCTGAAAAAAAGATTCCAGAATTATTTTCAGCTATTCTTGATAATTCAGACATTCCGACTATTGGGAATTTATCTGCAAATAAAGATAAAACAATAATTGAATTTTTTGACTATCAATGCGGGCATTGTAAACAGCAAATGAATATTTTCAATCAACTTATATCTGTTGATAAAGATGTAAAGATAAAATTAATAAGCATTCCTTCTTCTCAAGGGTCTTTTATTGCTACAAATATTTCTTTATTTTTATATAAAAAATATGGTCTAGATAAATTTCATAAATTTCATTCAAAGATGATGTTTTCAGAGCAAATTAACAAAGATGTTATAGATAAATCTTTAAAAGAAATTGGCCTTGACCCAAAAAAGATATTAGAGGAAATTAAAAAAGAAACTTCTATTCAAGTAATTTTTGAGAAATTCAATAATTATGCAAAAAGTCTTAACTTAACTGGAACTCCTCTTATTTTAATGAAAGATAAAATGTTTCCAGGTTATTTAGGTTTAGAGCAAATAAAAGATATTCTAAATAAATAATTATTAAAGATGTCAATACTTTCAGATAAAGAAATTATATATTTATCTAAAAATAATCAAATGATTTTTCCTTTTGAGGAAAAACTTATTTCTTTAAATACAAAAAATGAAAAAGTTTTATCTTATGGCACTTCCTCTTACGGTTATGATGCTCGAGTTTCTGATAATTTTAAAGTATTTACAAATATAAATTCTGGTTTTATAGACCCTAAAAATTTTGACCCAGATCATTGTATTGAAAAAACTGGAGATTTTTGCATTATACCTCCGAATAGTTTTTGTCTCTCACACACAATTGAAACTTTTAAGATTCCAAGAGATGTTTTAGTTGTTTGTGTAGGTAAATCAACTTATGCTAGATGTGGTATAATTGTTAATGTAACTCCTTTAGAGCCTGAATGGGAGGGTCAAGTTACATTAGAATTTTCAAATACAACACAATCTCCTGTTAAAATATATGCAAACGAGGGTTGTTGTCAATTTTTATTTTTTAAAGCAAATGAATCTTGCGAACAATCTTACAAAGATAGAAATGGAAAATATTCTGGTCAAAAAGGTATAACTTTTCCTAAAGTTTAATTTTTAAATTATTTAATTTTCTTTAATAATATCCTTTAAAATTCTTTTTTTGGAATAAAAGTGAATGATTTTAATTATACAATAATTGGATATAGGGTTTAATACATACCATATAAAAATTAAAGTGATCATTTTAAAAAATAACATATTTTGATGATTCTTTAGAAATAATAACCCAATTGAAAGAAAAAATACAGGCACAACTAACATATCTATGATCGCTCCTATGTGAATTTGTCTGTATGTGTCGTTGAATCTTAAAAACCCTAAAACAGAAGCAGTTAAACTTATTCCGAAAATTAACATTAAAATAAAAACTATCGTGTTTATAAGGCTAGACATATTTATTCTAAATAATTTCTTTAATTTATTAAATAATTTTTATTTTGCAATATTATTCTAAAAATTTAAAATTTATTAAAAATTGAAACTTAATATAAATATTATATAATTGAAATGTATGTTTAAATTATTTCCTACTGTGGATAAAAACTATTATACAGAAAAAAAAGAAAAATCATTTGGAGATATGATTCCTTATACATATCATTACAATGAAAATACAATTTTGACCGAGAATAATGAATTTATTTCTGTTATTAAAATTAATGGATTTCCTTTTGAAACAGCAGACGATCAAGAATTAGAAAATAAAAAACAAATGAGAAATAATCTTTTTAAGAGTTTAGAAGGAGAAGATTTTTCTTTATGGTTTCATACAATTAGAAAAAAGCAAACAAAATTTCCAGAAGGAGAGTTTGATAATGTATTTACAGATTCTTTGAACAAAGCTTGGAAGCAAAAACAAGAAAAAGAAACTGCGTTTGTAAATGAACATTACATAACAATTGTAAAAAAAGGTAAGAGTGAAAATATATTTCAATTTGATGACATAATAAAAAAAGTTTTATTTGCTAAAAAGAATAAAATTAATTCAGGAGATAAAAGGTTAATAAAAGAATCTTATGCCAGTTTAATTGAGATCAGAGAAAGAATTTTAACAAGCTTTAACTCATATGGAGTAAAATTATTAGGAATAAGAGAAGATCAATATGGAGAATTTTCTGAAATATGTGAATTTTTAGGTAAAATTTCAAATCTATGTTATGACCAAAAAATGAAAATACCAAAATCTAAAATCTCAAAATATATTAATACTCAAAGAGTCTATTTTGGAGATAAATCAATAGAAATACTCGGTGCAAATTATCATAAATTTGCAGGAATCATAAGCTTAAAAGAATACAGGCCAGGTACATTCGCAGGTATGTTTGATAGTTTTTTAAAATTACCTTTTGAATTGATTTTAAGCCAAAGTTTTCATTTTATAGACAGAACAACAGCTATATCGAAAATGCAATTACAGCAAAGAAGATTAATGCAAGCGGAAGATCTTGCAGTTTCTCAAATTGCAGAAATAGATGAAGCTTTGGAAATGTCTATGAGTGGTAAATTTGGATTTGGAACGCATCATATGAGTGTTATGTGTATATCTGAAGAATATAAATTACTTGAAAATGCAATTTCTCAAACTGTAGTAGCTTTTAGTAATATTGGATTAAGAGCAACAAGAGAATCTATGAATCTTGAGCCAGCTTTTTGGTCTCAATTTCCAGCATGTCACGAATATATTGTTAGAAAATCTACAATTAATACTTTGAATTTAGCTAGCTTTGCTTCTTTTCATAATTATCCGTCTGGTAAATTAAACGGAAATCATTGGGGGGACGCTGTAACAGTTATGAATACTATGGCAGGTAGTTCATTTTACTTTAGTTTTCACACAAGAGATGTTGGGCATACAGCGATATTAGGCCCTACCGGAGGTGGTAAAACTGTATTATTAAATTTTCTTGCAGCTCAAGCACAAAAATTTCAACCTAGATTATTTTTTTTCGACAAAGATAGAGGGGCTGATTTATTTATAAGAGCGATAAAAGGAGATTACACAGTAATAAACCCCGGTAATAGATGTAATTTTAATCCATTATTATTAGATGATACTTCAGAAAATAGGAATTTTTTAGTTGAGTGGCTTAAATCTTTAGTTTCAACAAATGGTGAAATAATAACAGCCGAAGAAGTTCAAACTTTAACATCTCTCGTTGATGGTTCTTACAGATTGCCAAAAGAAAGAAGAATTTTAAGAAATGTATCTGCTTTTTTAGGAATAGAAGAAGGGAACAATATTGCAGTGAGGCTTAAGATGTGGTATGGAAATGGCTCAAAAGCTAAAGTTTTTGATAATGAAACAGATGTATTAGATTTTTCAAAAAATAGAACATTTGGCTTTGATATGGCCGAAATTATGAAAGATAAGATTTCCCTTTCTCCTGTACTTTTATATTTATTTCATAAAATAAATTTATCTTTAGACGGAACCCCTACAATGGTCATAATGGATGAGGCTTGGGCATTGATAGATAACCCAATTTTTGCTCCAAAAATAAAAGACTGGTTAAAAGTTATGAGAAAATTAAACGCAATTGTTATTTTTGCCACACAATCTGTTGAAGACGCAGCTAAAAGCTCAATAAGTGATACTCTTGTCGAGCAAACAGCAACTCAAATATTTTTACCAAATTTAAAAGCAGGAGAAGGTTACAGGAGTGCATTCATGTTAAGTCAAAGAGAGTATGAGCTTATCAAGACATCGGACCCAAGTTTAAGATATTTTTTATTAAAACAAGACGTAAGCGGAACTATGGCAAAGGTGGATCTATCAACAATAGGAGATTATATTCATATATTATCAGGTAGAATAGAATTGGTGCATTTGTGCGAAGAAATAAGAAATGAATATGGGGAAGATCCTCAAATTTGGTTGCCGATTTTCTTTGAAAGAGTTAAGTTAATAAAGAAATAATTATTTTATAAATTTTTTTTCAGAAATCTTATTGTAAATTTAAAAAACAGAAACGAAATTATCCCGCTTATTAAACTAAAACAAAAATATATAGCATCTATTTTTCCTAGCATTTTAGAAATAAAAGAAATAATTAAACTGGACAATAGAATTGAAAAAGTAAAAATAACAGAACTTAAAACTCTATTTTTTTCAGAAAGATAAGAGCTGAAAAATTCAAGTAAATATAAATAAGTAATCACTTCTGAAAACCCAATTAAACCCCACGGAATCAAATCCCAGGTTAAATTAATTTTCATACCCTTAGAAATCAATATTTCTATAATAATAGTTGCAAAGTATCCAATTATTGTAAATATAACTCCAAATTTCATTCTTTTTACATTATTTAATAAAAAACTATTTTTAATATCCTTTTTAAAAAATAAAGGTAAAATAAAACCTCTAGCTATAGGTAATCCTACGATTGGCATAATAGAGATTACAATCTGAATTTGAGATTGAATAACATTAAACCCGAATAAAAAAGGCTCTAATTTTTCTGAATGAAGAATCATAGCGTGATATAAATTTTCATATGCAATAAAGAAAAATAAAGCCCCCAACCAAACCAGAAAGAGTATTTTCATTTTTTTAAAATCCTCAAGATTATCATTTCCGTATAATTTTTCTATATTATTTAGGCAGTTATGGTTTTTTCTATTTAAAAAATAATATTTTATGATCTTGAACAATACAAAGTTATTTTCATTTTCTTTTTTTTGACTTATAATAAAATTTTTTCTACCTAAAAATATAAAATAGGCAGCAAGTATCGCAAATATAGCCGGTAGAATAAAACCAAGTTTAGGTCCGTAGGTTTTATAAAGATAAGGACACGCCAATACAACGAACATAACACTAAAATTAAAAATCCAATAATTCCAAGCCACAACAGCGGATTCTAGTTTTTTATTTTCATCGCATTGTTTAATTAAAAATGGTATATTTACTGGTTTCATGAATCCTGTCATTGTAAAAATTACAAAAATACTTATAATTAAATTATATTTAAAAGGAAAAATCTCCAAGGAGAGTAAAATATGCCCAAATGCGGTCATAACAAGAGAATAAAAAATAATTTTATAATTATTTAAAAATCTAGAAGACAAATAAACGGCAAAAATTTGAGCCAAATATCCGCACGATCTCAAAAGACTAAAAGTAACTACAGCTTCAGATTGAGAAAAGCTCAAATAAGAAACCATGTACAAAATAACAATCGAAGTTAATCCATAAAAACTCATTCTTTCAGCAGATTCTGCGAGCATAACATAAATGATCCTGCTTTCGATTCTGACAATATCGTAATTTTTTTTAAAATAAGAAATTATTAAATATTTCATAGATTAGTTTTTTAATTACAAACAAAATAAAAAACAAGTAAATTAATGAAGAAGTAGATTTTTTATTTGATTATTAAATATTTTTTGTATTATCTAATGTAATATATGAGTTATTTATCTTTTCTTGATGTAAGTTTTGACTCTTTTAGATTTTGTGTTTTCGATATAAAGAAAGATAAGATTATCTTTGCAAAAGAAGGAAATAAAGAGCCTAGAATAGTTAGAGAGGTTGTTTTTACAGGAAAAGAAAATATATTTAGAGATATTATAAAAGTAATAGATGAAGCAGAAAAATTTCTTAAAGTTATAATTATAGATGTTATTTTTTTATTAAAAGATAACAATTTAAAGATTGAAAAGGCTGATTTTGTAAAAGATTTTATTAATTTTAAAAGAGTTAACGCAAAAGATATAAACGAAGTAAAGAAAAGTATTAATATTCAAATAAAAGAAGAATCAAAAGAAGATGAGGTAATTTTACAACCAATTTTTCTTCAGTATTTTTTAGATAATAATTCACTAGATATAAAGACTAAATCTTTTGGGAAAATACTTTCTATTTCTATTTTACATTCTAGTATTAAAAGAGCAACTTTAGAACCAATCATACATAAATTTGAAGAATTCAAATTAAGAATTAAAAATTTTATATCTTACGACTGTTGTTCTGTTTTGAATCTTATAAAAGAAGAAAAGAATGTTTTATTTTTAGATTTTGGCGCATATTTTACATCTTATACTTTTTTTAATAAAAAAAACAACTTATTAAGAAGAAATTCTTTCAAAATTGGTAATTTTGATATTACTAACGATATTATAAAAACATTTCATATTACTTTTAAAGAGGCTGAATTTATAAAGTTAAATATAAATAGTTTAATGTTAAAAGAATTAGATTATGAAATTTCACTACGAAATGGAGGGAGAAAAATTAAATCTTCCGATGTGATAAATGTTGTGAAAGTTAGAATTGAAGAGATTTTACAAATTCTTAAGAAAGACCTAACAAAACAAGAAATTGAAATTGAAAATATCTATATTTCTTGGAAAAATTCGCAATCTGAAATATTAAAAAATTCAATAAATAAAATATTAAATATAAATTCAAAAATTCAAAAAATTAATTACTTAAATATTGATGATTTTAATGTAGAAAAGATGAATTTTGAGCCAATTTTTTCCGCAATAGAAACTTATAAATGTTATATAATTCAAGATGAAAAAACTGAAGTTGAAGAAGATGAATTTAAAATAAGAAGATTTTCTTGCTTCTTAAAAAAAATATTTTATTAATTCCTTAACTTATTTTTTTTATGAATCAGGAGCATTTTGTGCCGAAAATTTCCATTATAGGAGTTGGAGGAGCCGGCGTAAACGGTATTAATCATATGATGTTGTTTGATTTAGATGTTAATTTTGTTATAGCTAATACAGACGCTCAAAGTATATCTCACTCTTTATGTAAAAATAGCATTAGATTAGGCTCAAAAATAACAAAAGGTTTAGGGGCAGGAGCAGATTATAGAATGGGAAGGCTTGCCGCGGAAGAATCTCAAGAAGAAATTAAAAATGCATTAGAAGGCTCGGATATGGTTTTTATTGCTGCTGGAATGGGAGGCGGAACTGGGACAGGCGCTTCTCCAATTGTCGCAAAAATCGCAAAAGAATTAGGAATTCTAACAGTAGGAGTGATAACAAGACCTTTTACATTTGAAGGCCCAAGAAGGGAAAATGCTGCAAATTTTGGAATATCAGAATTAGAATCAGTCGTAGATGCTCTTATTGTTATTTCAAATGATAGCCTGCTTCGTATTGCGACAGAGAAAACAGGTTTTGCGCAGGGTTTTAAGGTTGCAGATGAAGTTCTTTATAATTCAGTCAGATCTATCGTTGAATTGTTAACAAAACCAGGGTTTATAAATAGAGATTTCGCAGACTTAAGAACTGTTATGTCTTCAATGGGTAGAGCTATGATAGGCTATGCAGAGGCTTCAGGTGAAAACCGAGTCGATAAAGTAATTTCTGATGCAATATTCAACCCTATATTGGATAATGCATCAATAGAAGGGGCTTCAAGTATTCTTGTTAATATAACTGGTTCTGAAGATTTAGGTATGTTAGAAGTGCAAAAAATAACAGAATCTATTAGAGCTAAACTACAGCCTGATGCAAATTTCCTATTTGGAACAGTTTTCGACAAGAATATGGAAGGGATTATAAGAGTTTCAGTTATAGCAACAGGTATGAATCAAACAAATAACGACAACGGGATAGAAAAAAAAGATAGAAAAAATTTAGACACAGAAAACACAACTAAAGTAGAAAACCTAGATCCTGTAATTAATGAAACCAATATAAATAAGCTTGAAAACAGCTTTGAAGTGGATTTTTTTGAAAAAAAATTAAATAATGTTGAAGTTCCTAAAGCTGAAGAAGATATTTTAGTTAACAAAATTGAGAAGAAAAATTCTATTTTTGGCTCCTTTTTCTCTTTTGGTAAGCAAAAACAAGTTGTAAATCAAAAACAAATAGATAGCCAAGAAATTAAAGATCTTGAAAAAAATAAAAAACAGAAAAAAAATGGAATGATTGAAGTGATGCCTTTATTTGATAATTATCAAAGAATTATTCATAATATTAAAACAGAAGGTAAAAATATAATAAATGGAAGTATAGAGCTTTCTAAAACAACAATTTCTATAAAAGAATCTTTAGAAGATGAAATGTTGGACTTATTAAAAACACCTGCTATAAGTAGAGTTGCGTAATTTTTTTGTGAAGGATTTTTTAATAGAAAGTTTAAAATATCAATATTCAATTGGAGTTAAAGATATTTTTGATTTTTTACCAAATAGAAGTTTTTCTTTTGAAGATTGTAAAAAGAACGATAAAGAAAATCTGAATAAAGTAAAGCAAATTTTTGTTAATGATTCGAAAGAAGTGAAAGATAAAATAGTCGAAGTAGAAGCAAATAATCTAAATGAAGTAAAGGAATTACTAATTAAAGAAAGATCAAGAGAGTTATTTGAGTTAAAAAGATTTGCAAAACAAATTGTTTTTGGCGATGGAAATGAAAATTCTAAAATATTAATAATAGGTGAAGCACCGGGCGAAGAAGAGGACGAATCCGGTGTTCCTTTCTGCGGGAGAAGTGGGCAATTATTGATGTCTGCATTTAAAAGTATAAGCCTAGAAAGAGAGAATGATTTCTATGTTACAAATACAGTTTTTTGGAGACCTTTAGATAATAGAAAACCAAAAGATGTAGAGATTTCAAGTTGCAAACCTTATTTAGATAAAATTATAGATATTTTAAAACCAAAAATTGTAATATTAGTTGGAAATATTGCAACTTCATGTATATTGCGTAAATCACAAGAATCATTTTCACAATTAATCGGTAATTTTTATGATGTTACGATCTCTGAAAATAACATTAAGGTTTTTCCAATTTATCACCCTTCTTATTTATTAAGAAGCCCTAGCTCGAAGAAAATTCTCTGGAAGAATCTTTTGCTATTAAAAAAGTACTTAATAGAAATATGTAAATATGATATTTAAAATAAAAGGAATTATAGATTCAATTCAAAATGGAAAAATAATATTAGATGTAAATGGAATATTTTACGAAATTCTTTTTTCATTAAATAAAATGAATGAATTGAAGTTGCAAGAAGTTCAAATAATTTACATAACTCAAATAATAAAAGAAGAAGAACATCTTATGTTTGGTTTTTTGACGATAGATGAGAAAATTTGGTTTGAAAATTTAATAAAAATAGATGGACTTGGTCCAAAAACTTCAATGAAATTGATGTCTACAGTTTCAATTGAGGCTATACAAAATGCAATTAACAATAAAGATAACAAGATTTTCGAGTCAATTTCTGGAATAGGTTCAAAGATTGCATTAAGAGTTGTAAATGAAATGCAAAAGAAGCTTAAAAAAATCAATGAAGAAATTCTTATTTTTAATAATGAAAATAGATTAATTTATAACGATAAAAATAATTCTAAATTTACAATTAATTCAAATATAAATCTAGCTCTTCAGGCATTGCAATCTTTGGGTTTTTCGTCTGCAATTCAAAATAATTTAATACAAATAGAAGAGTTGTTAAAAAATAAAGGAATGATAAATATAACTCCAGAACTTATTATACAAAGATTTCTACAAGATAGATAGTTTATTAATCCCAACATAAAACCTTTTATTCTCTTAACTTCTTAAAGGTTCAATTTCATTTTTTATTCACTGCGCCACCAGTTTTTTCAAAATAGTTGCTTTTATTTCTACAAGATAGATAATTAATTGTATTTATTTTTTATGC
>JAVKNF010000012.1:0-68136 GCA_031537795.1 Candidatus Deianiraeaceae bacterium
GCTTCCTCTTTTGATTTTCCTACTGCTGGTAATGCTGCTTCCTCTTTTGATTTTCCTACTGCTGGTAATGCTGCTTCCTCTTTTGATTTTCCTACTGCTGGTAATGCTGCTTCCTCTTTTGATTTTCCTAGATTAGATGCGTTGTTTATTTCCTGTTTTTTTGGTTCTTGTTTGCTTTCTAAAACTGAGATAGAAAGCAAATGTGGCAATTTATTTTCAGGAAACAATTGTTTAATTGTACCTTTTATTAGAATCTCTTTATTATGTACTTCTGAACATAAAGTTTCCAAAAAGGATGTATTATCACGCCAAACAGTTTTTGCTGTAACAAACATAGTTCTTTTCTCTTCTTCAGAGAATTCTCCATATCTATCTGCAAATTGTTCTAAAATATTCAAATTATGACTATCTCTCACTATTCTACAAAGTTGAAGAGCTATATCTTCAAAATTAGTAAGATCTAGTTTTCTGAAATTATTATAATCTCTCTCTTCTTTAATATTATCTGAAAAATATAAATCATTCCAAGAAGGAAAGTATTGAAATTTATATGTTGATAATTCTTTTAAGAAAGGATTTTCTTCCGGAACTATGTTTTTCTTATTTTCTTCAATTGGAGTGTCTGACTCAAAGATTCTAATGGCATCTATTCTTCTCAAAGACTGATTATTTAGAAAATGTTTTATTGCATTCTCCAAATATATTACATTAACAGTTATTTCAATTTCTTCTGCTTCATCTTTTATATTTATACTGTTAAGTTTTTTAAATTGCATAAATTTTTTTCTTTCAATATTCCCGTAATATCTTCTTACAAATAATTCTTGATGTGCTGTATTTTTTTCATTAAATAATATTCCATACTCTTTTTCTAATGAAGCTCTAAGTTCATTAAAAGGCTTACTCTTGGACTTAAAATTGATAGTCATCATGTTTTGTATTGAGATGTATTCTTTCCATAATGCCACCGATTGGTCTACATTTTTTTGAATTGCTGTCTCACTAGCAAGAGATGGCATATCTTCCATTTCAAGATCCGTAACTTTTATAGATGTATTATCACTTTGTGATTTTGTAATAGTATATGTTCTTTGTTGACCATCCGACTTGATTTTTAAAAATGGTCTATTCGCTTTTAAATATCTTCTAAGTTTTTCGATATCTGGAAAGTGATTTAACATTTTAATGCTATTTTGCACTTCTTTTTCTTCTTGCAATGTTTTTTTTAATGTTTTTCTTATCATATTTTATTAACAATATGATTTTAATCTAATTCAATATAAAAAACAAGTAAAATAATCTTTTATTTACGAAAATCAATTATACATTACATAAATTAATCAAATTAAACTAAAAAAGAGATCAAACAATTAAAATAAATTGATTTTAATAAATTATTAATAATTGATATAGTTAACTCAATTCATTCAATGAAAATAAAAGATTATAGAGATATTTTTATTAAATTTTACGAAAGAAATACACATAAAATCCTTCCTTCTAGCTCTTTAATTCCTGCTGAAGATAAAAGTTTAATGTTCACAAACTCTGGAATGGTACAATTTAAGGATTATTTCACAGGAATAAAACCAACCCCTGAAGAAAATATTGCAACAATTCAAAAATGTTTAAGAGCAGGAGGTAAGCACAATGATCTGGACAATGTAGGTTATACAAACCGTCATCATACATTTTTTGAGATGATGGGGCATTTTTCATTTGGAAAATACTTCAAAGAAGAAGCAATAAAATTAGCTTGGGAATGTATAACAAAAGAATTCTCTTTTGAAAAAGAAAAATTATACGTTACAGTTTTTCACGAAGATGAAGAAACCTTTAATTTGTGGCAAAAAATTGCAAATTTAGGAAGTGACAGAATTATTAAAATTAAAACTCAAGATAACTTTTGGTCTATGGGAAACACTGGCCCATGTGGCCCTTGCAGTGAAATTTTTTACGATTTAGGAGAAAATGCTAAAAATGTTATAAATGGCAATTTTTCTGGCGGAGTTGGAGAAAGTGATAGATATGTTGAGATTTGGAATTCTGTTTTTATGCAATTTGAAAAATTTGAAGATGGCTCAATGAAACCTCTCGCAAAAAAATGTATAGATACAGGTGCAGGGCTTGAAA
Source organism: Candidatus Deianiraeaceae bacterium (assembly GCA_031537795.1). Taxonomy (GTDB): domain Bacteria; phylum Pseudomonadota; class Alphaproteobacteria; order Rickettsiales; family Deianiraeaceae; genus JAVKNF01. The sequence continues at coordinate 2,134 of JAVKNF010000012.1, forward strand.
GAATAATGACTTTAAAAGAAGAAAAAGTTGATAACTATGAATCATCTTTCTTTCAAGAATTGATTCAAGAAATTGCAAATATATATAAGGTTGACTCAAAAAACCCAAAATATTTCCACAGTTTAAGGGTAATTTCAGACCATATTAGAGCAATCTCTTTTATGATTTGCGACAATATTTTACCAGGAAGAAACGGTAGAGAATATGTCTTGAGGAGAATTATGCGTCGAGCTATGAGATACGCTCATATTCTTTCTGAAACTGGCATCTCTCTTCATTTAATTCTTGATAAACTTTGTGAAATAATGCCTTTCTATTCTGAATTACAAGAGAATAAAGAAAAAATTAAAAATATTATAAATAAAGAAGAAATAGATTTCAAAGAACTATTAATTAATGGTCTACAACTCTTAAATGATGAAATGAAGAAGAATAATAATTTTATTTCAGGTGAAATTGCTTTTAAATTATACGACACATTTGGCTTTCCTCTTGATTTAACAGAAGATTTTGCAAGAGTTAATAAAATCAAGATTGATATAAAGAAATTTAAAGAATTAATGGAAAATCAGAAAAATCTTGGAAAAGCTAATCAAAAAATTATAAAAAATGATATAACAGCAGACTTTACAAATCATTTAAAAGAAAATTTTAAACCTAATGAAAAACTTTATTATGATAATCTGACTCAAAATAATGCTTCCCTGATTGGCATTTTTGATTTAAACTTTAAACAAAAAATTTATGTGAAAAATGAAGAATGTTATATTTTATTAGATAAGACCTGTATTTACCCAGAGGGAGGTGGTCAAGTTTGCGATGAAGGTTTTATTTTTTTTAGAGAAAAAAATGAAAGCTGTAAAATTCTTCACACAATAAAGGTTGGAGAATTTATTCTGCATAAGATTTTAATAATAAACGAGATTAAAATAAAATGCCAAGTCGAAGTTCAATCTTTAAGAAAGAATGTGTCTGCAAATCATACGGCAACTCATATTTTACAAGCTGCTTTAATTAAAATTCTAGGAAAAGAAGTTCAACAAAAAGGCTCAAGCGTAAATGAAAGCGGTTTAAGATTTGATTTTTCATACTCTGGGCAAATCTCAGAAATAAAAAAATTAGAAATTGAAAATAAAATCTGTGAGATTATTAAAGATTCTTTACCAGTCTATATTGAAGAAAAAAATATAGAAGACGCAAAAAAAACTGGAGCTCTCGCCTTTTTTGACGAAAAATATGGAGATAAAGTCCGAGTAATTTCAATCTTAAATAATAATCTAAACTTTAAATCAATTGAGTTGTGTGGCGGAACACATATCAAAAATACCAAACAAATTGGTGATTTCTATATTTCAAAATGCTCTTCAATTGGATCAGGAGTTATTAGAATTGAAGCTGTGACAGGTGAAATTGCCACGATTCAAAAAAATGAAACTCTAAAATTAAACAAGGAACTTGAAGAAATGAAAAAAGAAAATTTACATAACAATAAAAAAATAACAGAGCTGGAATGCGAATTAGGAAAAACAAAAATTGAAGGAATAGCAAATAATGAATTTCAATTGAAAGTTGTGAATTATTCTAGAGATTCCCTATTAAAAATTGCTAACAATTTTAAAAATGAAAGAAACGGAATTTTAAAGATTTTCAATAAAGATACAACCACAAATAAAACATTTGTGATTTTTGCAAAATCTAAAAATAACACAGAATATGATTGCAAAAAAGAATTATTAGAATTTCTAAAAGACAAAAACGGAAACGGAGGTGGAAATAATGAAATGGCTCAAGGAAGTTTTTAATATAAAGAATTACAGCTTAAAAATACTTTATATTTTTGGAGTATTTTGCGGTGTGTTTGGGACTGTTCTAATAAAATACCTAGGAATTTCAAAATTACTAACTGTTAACGAGATAATATTTTTCAGGGCTTTATTAGGTTTTCTTATTATTCTTCCTTTTTGTTATAAGGAGATCTTTATAATAAATTTTAGAAATAAATTTAATAAAAAATCTTTATTTTTCTTTTTTATCTTGCAAATTTTTTCAATCTGTAGCACTTATTCTTGGCATTATGCAATACAGTTAATTCCTGTAAATAATGCAATTTTAATATCATATCTTGGGCCTATTTTTACATCTTTATTAGCATATTTATTTTTCAAAGAAAGCATAAAATTCAATAAAATAATTCTTTTATTTTTAAACATAATTTTAATCTCTTTAATTTATAAATTTCAAAAAGATAATTTTAAAATAGCCTATATATTTATTATGTTTGATGTATTTTTATTTTACGGAATGATAGCTATTTGTAGTAAAAAATTAAAAGAATTTTCTACAAATTTTTTAATTCTCTCTAGATTCTTTTTTTTAATCCCATTTTCTCTTCTATTTTTAAAAAAATTATCAACTCCAACAATTAAAAACTTTACTCTAATAACAATTTTAACTATAACTGCTACAATTCAAAGATTTTTATTTACATATACTTATCAGAAATCTGGAATATCATCATTTCAACATTTTAAATATTTCAGTGTAGTGTTTTCAATAATTTTAAGCTATATTTTTCTTTCCGAAGGTCAAAATATCAAAACAATTATTAGTGTTTTTTTCTTGTTATCTGTAAATTATCTTTATGAAAAATATTCTAAATAGAAGAAATATGAGGAATTTTATTAAGATTAATTAAATTAATTTTAGCTGTACTTGAATTACTGGAATTAATTAAATCTGTACTCGAATTTACTAAATTATTATTAAAAATATTAGAATTCGAAATAAAAATAGCTGCCACTGAAAACAAAATCAAAACCGCTATTAAGATTACAAGAGAATCATTATCTTTTTCTTTCGTGAGGTCTGCATCTTGAGGTTCGGAAGCGGTATTTAATATTTGAAAACTATTCTCATTTGGCTGTATATAATTATTTCTAAACTTTTTAATAGGTTTAAAAATATAACTCTCGGAAGCTTTTATTTCCTCTTTTCGACCTCGAAAAAATATCTTTTTTTCATTTTCTTCATTTTTAAATCTATCTTTTGAGAAATCGTAAATATCTTGCTTATCTTTTTCAAAAGAATCAGGACTGAAAGTAAAAGATCTTTGCCCTTCTTTTATAGGAATATTTTTATTTTTGTTGTTGATTTTTTCTTTAGTTTTCTTCTTAATTTCTCCTTGTATTTTTTTATATTCCTCAAAAACATCCATAATTGAAGATAATTGCTCTGTTTTGATTTTTTTAGCAATTTTTTCTTTTCCTATTAAATCTAACACATTTTCAATTTTTAGATCTTGGTCTTTCAATAAATCTTTAGTCTTCTCTTCAATTCCTCCGTCATCTTTTAAATCTTCTGTTATAGGAGACAATATAGAAGCTAAATCTGCTCTTAATTTTGAAGTTTTAAGATCTAAAATAGAAGAATTTTTAGGGTTAGGAAATACTGATTTGTTAACAGGAGGATTAGCGTGTTCTTCTTTCTTAAATTCTTCAGCTAATTTACCAGCTTTAGATATTAAGATTTCTTTCTTAATATCTTCTGGGTTTTTATTCTTCTCTTTAATATCTCTTATCACGAACCCTATATAAATTTTATTGTTATTTTCATATTTATCTCTAAAATTTTTATCTGCAATAAAAGATACCGTGTTTCTCTCTGCTTGATAATTCAATCTTTGAGCTCCATCATTCTGTAAATTTCTTACAATTATATCAAATAATTCTTTAGACGTATCATGTTCAGATTCTAATTTAATTTCAAATTTATTAAAACTAATATGACAAAATGATATTCCGTAGCTTTTCAAATTTTCTATCATTCTTTCAGAAGGAAAATTTATTTTTATTTTCTCTTTTTTGTTTTTTAGATCCTGCAGATTGACCACACCTTCTGACGTAATTCTTTTTGGTGCATTTCTAGTTTCTTGATTCTGTTGATCTGCCAGATCTTCTATTTCCGCTTCTTTATAGAATTTCTTAAGCCCTATTTTAGAATAGGTATAGACTCTTTCTTTAAGATCGTAATATTCTTTAAATTTATCTTTATCTTTGAATTCTAAATCAAGAACATTTTGTTCTCCGTTAGAAGCACTCTTGATGATATGTTCTATGTTTAAAATTCTCTTCTCTTTCCCTGACAACTTCTCCCATTCATAAAGACTAGAATCAGCATCATCTTGATAATCTTTGCTAGCTAAAGAAGATTTTAAAGATGATATATTAATATATTGCTCTGTAGATGGAATTAATCTCGAGTCTCCTTCGTTTAAATGTATTTTTGCTTCAACGTTAACATTTCCATTCTTTACGGTTTTACTAAATGTTACAGGGAATCTATACTTTACAGTTTGCTCTACCTGAATTTGAGTATCTACATAATCTTTATTTTTTATACAAAAATTTTCTCTCTCTTGTAAATTACTAAATGTTATTATTTTCCGACTATCTCCATTTCTAAAATTCCTTACATTAAAATGAGAAACATCTAAAACACCAGAATATAAAACCTCAAGAGGGTTCAGATAATCTGCATAAACTTTAAATTCCTTATATCCTCTATTATCAGGGTCTGGTGTTTCTTCCTTCCAACTATTTGTTTCCAAGATACCAGTTAAAATAAAAAGATTTTCTTCTGATTTATATTTTTCTTTTTCTCTATTTTCTAAATTCTCAATATAAATTTCTTTATAACCTAAAACAGAACCTCCATCAACTGAACTTACTTTATTATTTAAGACAATCGAAATAGGCTTCTCGGTCAAAGATTCCAAGACTGATTCAAAGTCTACAACATTTCTATCTGAATCAATCGTACTTGTTGTTGATTTATCTTCTGGGTTTTCTTGTTTTGATTTATAATTTTCTTCAACTCTTGATCTGATATCTTCTATATCTTTGATGTATTTTTCTTTCAGGCAAGCTTCATTTACTAATAATTGAGGAAGAATCCTATTACATAACGCAACATGTAAAAGATTTAAATCTTCTGGGTTTTCAGTAAAAAGTATATCTTTATAATCTTGTTGAAATTGCGAGAAGATTATTTTTGAATTTTCTATTAAAGAGCTTTCATTTTCCGCATCAAATTTTTTATTATTGTTTATCACCTCTTTTAATAAAATTAAATAATATAAAGTTAATTTGTCAAAAATTCTTGATTTCTTTCTTTTTTCTCTAGCGGTTTCAACTGTTTTTTTGCTATTTTTTTCATAGCATTCTTTTATAGCTTCGAAAGCATTTTTAGATCTATAGTTATCACTTTTATTATCTTTTAACAATGTATATGTATCTCCTTTTGCACCTCTTCTACCAGATCTACCTAGTACTTGAATATATTCTCTCCAAGTAATATCTTTTGCACAATTTATTATCATCAAACCATCTTTATGTCTAGGCTTCCAATCTGTTCCCCTTCCAACTAAACCAGTACCTATAACTATAGAGTTATTTTTCATTACTTCTTCTATTTTTCCCTCTCTTTCTTTATCTGTTTCTTTTCCTGTTATTTCTATAACACTGCCTCCAATCAATTTTTTAATTTCTTTTAAATGATTAATATTGTCAACAATTATCAAAACTGGTTGAAGTTTTCCATTATCGTTTCTTCTTTGTTCTTTTAAAATGTGTTTTAAATTTTTTTCAAAATCTTCATCACTTTCAGCAAAATAAGGACATATATCTTCTCTTTGAAAAGGTTGAGAAATTGGAATCTGAATTGTATCTATATTACTAAACTTTAATTCTGCTTCAGTTCCTAAAGTCCCTGAAATTCCCATACAGGAATTTGAATACTCTAACAATTGAGCTATAGAACCCTTTGTATAAGTATTTGTTTGTTTTTCTTGTATAAAAATTTCATTTTTCTCTCGTTCTAAATGTTTTGTTAAAGTTTGATGAACATAATCTCCCCATTTCCCTGAAACCAATTCACCTGTAGATTTTGATATAATTTTTACAATTTTTCTTTTTACTTCAAAACCATTTTCAAAAGAATTCGCTTCAATAATTGCATAATCTTTATCTTCTATTAAATGTTTTATTTTATCTCTTGCTTTAAGCATTCTTGTTATTTGCTCTTCTGCTTTCTCTTCATTACCAAATATTTTAGTCAGGCCTGCGTATAAATCTTTCGGAATTAATTCTATCAATTGCTTTGAATCTTTAATATTTTCTGTTCCTGTAGTTGATTTGATTTTATCTATATAATAAATAATATCTGATATTAATTTGTCTGCATTGCTTTCATTTTCGCAAGTTGCTTGCCATACAGTGCCTGCAAAATCTATAGATGTATCGACTTCGTCTAATAAAGTGAACATCTTATCTCTCTTTGCAATATTTCTTCTTTCTAATTCACATTCCTCAAATCTTTTATCTTCTAATAGAAAAAATATATCTGAAGGAATTCCATAAAATATACAGGGTTTTTTATTTAGAAGTTCTTTTGTTTTGGTTAAATTACCGGAGCCTACAACAGAGGTATTTTCTATTCCTATAAAGTTATAAAATTCTTTGCTTTCTCGTAATCCTGCTCTTGCCAAGTCTGAAGTTGAAGATGTTAAAAAAGTTGTATTCTGTGTTAAAGCTTTAAATGCAGCTGTTATACCTCCTATTACTGTTTTGCCCTGCCCTGTTGATATCTCTAGATTTACTTTTGTGGTTTCTTCCTCTGTTCCTAAAATTATAGAGCTAATTTGCATTAAATCTGGGTATATTTTACCTGAAACTCTATAATAGCTTTCAAATAATAAGGCATATAATTCAGTTTTAGCTCCAGCTTTTGTATAAGCGTTTCCACCTGAAGAAGAAAGAACTGTAGAGCAATGTTTTATTTTTTTCTGAATCTCAACATCTGTTAAATTGTATACTTCTTCGGCTATTGCATTTATAGAGTAGATTCTATTTTTCAAACTCTCAACTAAATTAGGGTCTTTTTTGCCATATAATTTTTTTAATAAATCAACAAACCCTATTTGATGCAAGGAATTGTCTTTTTTAAAATTTCTTTTGCCGTTTTTATTTCTCTGCCATCTTCTAGTCAAACTTTCTAGTTCAATATTTACTCTCTCTCTTTCTTTTTGATATTCTATTTTATTGGTTTTATATCTTTCTACTTTATCTTTCATTTTTTGAGAGAAAAAATATTCATTATTATCTAAAAGATTCTTTAAAAAACTATCAAATACTTCTTTGCCTAAAGCTTTCGTTTTGAAAAACTCTTCAATTGTATACCCGATAAAATGATTGCTTCTTGAGCCTATAAATTCTTTAAAAGTTTTCTTTTTATTGTCAGACGGATCTAATACAAGAAGATCACCAATGTATTGACTCTTTATATTATTATAAATTGCACTATATCTTGTAATATCAGATAAAACATAAGTAAGATTTTCCGTTGCAACCAATTCTAGTTGATCTTCCCTAACAGGGCATATTGGTCTTATTAAAAATGTAATTTTATCATATATTGAATTAAAAAAATCTCTTTTTTTGCTATCACTTTTTAGAGATTCTATTATTGTCTGCTTTAAATCAGGTGTATAACCTGAATAATTAAGTACTGTTTTTATTTTTTCAAGTAATTCTTTACCTGATTCGATATCTCCAATCTCTTCAGATTTTAAGAATCCAATTAATATATCTTTATACTGTAAATATTCTTCTGTAAATAATTTATAGAAAAACCCTAAATTTTGCTCACTATAGATTCTTTCTAAATCATCTTTATTTAATTTTTTTGCTTCCGAATTAATAAGTTCTATAAGTTGGATGTAAGTCTTAATAGATATTTCTTTAGTATCTGGATTATTACACGATACGAGCAATGCAGAAAGTGCATTAAATTTTTGACCTTCTACAAATAAAGCAAGATGTTCTTTAAAAATTAATGGGTTATATTTTATTTTTCTACTTCTTAATTTAGATTCAATAGTCTCAATAATCTTAATATGCTTTTGAATTTCATTTATATTGTTGCCTTTTAGAATTACTCTTTTTTGTTCAAAAGTTAAATATTTTGAATTGTAAATTATAAGATCTGCATCTTTTTCTTTAGTTGAAATCAGTAAATTATAATCAAAAAATAGAGGTTTTACAGCTCTATTTTTTTCATAAAGTGTATTAATGTATTTTAAATTATCTTCTTTTGTTGCTTCTTTTAAACTATTAACAATTTCAATTACTCTGTTTGGTTCATTTTTATATATATTAAAAGATAAAGCTAATTTATTTAAGATGAAATCATTTGATGCTTGATTATTAGAAGAATAAACTAGATCACGAATTTCTTCTAATTTGCATTTTTCAGAATGAGATAAAACTTTACCTCTTAATTCAAATGTTCTTATAAATACTAGGTTAAAAAGATCTTTTTTAATTTTATCATCTTGATTTCCACTATATACAATAAAGATTCCTGTAGATAAGCTATGTATTTTGAAATCTGGATAATGCATTAATATATTTCTTATGCTTTCTCCTTCGTTGAAGAAATATGCTCCATTTTCACCTGATATTTCGATGCAATTTTGGCTGAAATTAAACTCTCTAATATTTTCTGGAATATCTGAATCACTTTTCAACTTATATTTAAATATATCTTTAGGAATATCTTTCAACTCAGGATTCGAAAGTGAGAATGTACAAGCTACAATTCTTTTCTCTATTTCAGTGTATTTTTTATTTTTGTTATTTATTAAATTTTTGATATATTCTATTTTATCTAATATGTTAACATTTTTATTATTTTTTTTATTATTTAAAACTCTTAAATTATGAAATATTATCTTCCAAGGAAGCCATTCGTGATTTGTTACTGAGCTTTCCCTAAAGATATCATTAATAACATCAAGGAATCTTTTATTATCTCTTATTAGAATTAAAATATTCAACAAATCATCAAAAGGCGGGTTCAGAAAATGTAATTTATTTAGCAATTCTTTTACAGCTTCAGTATTAATATCTCTTTTTCTTATTTTCCTTATTTCTTCTAATACAAAGTTCTCATCTTTTATTACAGGGAACTCAATTAATAATTTTAATAAATCTATTGAAACATCCTCATCTTTTTCTAGAACTTTACAAATCTTCAAGCCTGTCTCCAAGCTCATTTTTATTCTCGGCTCCCCAGTAATAGTTTTTGTGGCTAAATGTCTTAAAAATAAAGCTTGCAACTCCTCAAAAGAGGCAACTTTATTTCTTGGGTTTGTACTTGATATTGAATCTTGCAATGTTTTTAAACTAACTTTATATGTAAATTCTCCTTTTTCTTCGAGCCTTCTTCTGTCTTTAAATAACATTTCAGGATAGATGGAATCAAATTTATCATATTTCATTGCATAATACAATGAATTATCTGAACTCAAATCTATAGAGCCATTCAAACAATTATCTAAAAATTCCTGATCTTTCATTATATCTTTAGTTTTACGTCTTTTTTTCATTAAATCCAGAATATCTAAAATTCTAAACAAGAAAGATTCTGGGTTTTTGATATCTTCTGAAATGTTAATTGTACCTAACACTAAACCTCTTTTTTTTATTTCATTAATGAAGGATGCAAAAGATCTAAATAATGCAAAATCATTAGATTTTTTAAGTAATGCTTTATACAATTCAGCGTTGTTACCAGTTATATCTATCATTCCATAAAGCTCATTAACATAACCTTCTGCAATAGTATCTTTTATTGTGTATATATCTCTCGTTATCAATCTTAAATTTTGATTCCCAAGGTATAATTTATTACTTAGATTTTCAGGAATCTTTTTAATTTTTTCAATCTTTTTAACTTGAAAATCCTTAACTTTACATCTCCTTCTAAAGGTTGGTCTTAAATTATATCTTTGATTGATTGAAACCTTTCTTGCGTCATAATCTAGAATTAATTTTTCACCACTTTTTACAAAATAAAAACCCTGTGGCAATGCATTTTTACAAATATTACCACTGAAGGAACCTTTCTCTCTGTGTGTTAATAAAATTGATAAAGCTTTTTTTGTTATAGAAGTAATCTTTTTTTGAAAAATAAATCCTTCTTCTTCTTCTGTATGACCTACGATATCATCGTAAAACTCTTTCAAAGAAACATCAGAGTGTCCTGATCTGTCCAATTTATCTCTTAATTTTTGAGAAATTTGCAATTTTGTTTTAATATTTTTATCATTATAAACATTATTTATTGTATTTCTCGTTACAAGATCTTCAGATTTAATTCCGCTACTTGATTCCTCTTCTTCTTCTTCTTCCTCTTCTTCTTCTTCTTCCTCTTCTTCTTGATTACATTCCATTTCTAAATTCGGAATAATATTTTTGTGTATTTTGGAAAACTGCTCCTTTTGTTTAATTTTTTCTTGAGTTATCTTTTTTAATTCTTGCTCTGTTTCATCTGCCTCTAATTCAATTTTTTTATAATTTATATTGCTTGTTATTTCTTCTTGCTCTGGAATATTATATGGAAGTTCTTGAGATTTCCCAAAAATATCAATTTTCACACTAAGTGGCAATTTAAGATTATCAATTAAAGTTTTAATGCCATTTATTTTTTCTTCAGAAAGCCCTGGGGTGTTAATTTTCAAAACAACTCTTTGAAACCCTAGTTCTGTTAAAGATTTTAACATAGAGCTTACTTTTAGTTTTTCTTTGTTATTAAATTCTCTTGATATATCCTCGTATTCAATTATTAATTCATTTATCGGTATCTTATTCTTTGTTATTTTGTTTTCTTTTTGTTTTTTTACAATATACTCTAGTTGTCTTTCTAATCCACTTTCCTTGTTTGGCCTTATAGTTAAACTATCTATATGTGAAGCCTGATTTTCTATTGCAGCTTCAAGAAAATATCTTATTCCGAGTGAATCTCTCGGTATTTTTAAATATATATCCTTTTTTCCTTCATCTGAAATATTTAAAGAAGCATTTCTGTATTCTATATCAAAAAGCCCGTAGAATAAATCTTTAAAATTAGTATAATCTTTTCCTGTTTCTCTTTCTTGAACCGCTTTCACGGTTTGAGCAATTGATTTATATCTTGATGTGGAGCATTTTTCTAAAAATAAATCTTTATATTTAATAACAAAATTACAAAGCATCTCCTCTAATTCTGGCTCTAAAGTTTCAGGTAACATTAAATTAATTTCATGTTTCTTTTCAGTAAATCTATAGAATTTAGTATAGATGATATTATTTTTTTCTTTGTGTATAACATTAATATTTACTATATCTTCAGTATTTATGATATACTCCAGCATTGATATTTTAATAGATAATATATCTTTTTGATTTGAAAATCCTGTAGTATCAAACCCAGATAAAGCGCCAAAAGTAGATTTATATCTTTTTTCTTCATACAATAAACCGTTCAAATGTTTAATTAAATTTCTCTCTGGGTGATATTTTTCTTTGTTCGATATAGGAAATATAAAATCTGACAGAGTAACCGCAGAAAAAGGCATTTTTATTGCATTTCTTATTTCATTTTCTTTCTGGTTAATATCTAACATCTCTAAAAAGGGATAATCTTTAATAAGAGTTTCAAATTCATCATCATTTAATTCTTGACTCTTGAAAGATTCTAAATTCGTTCTTGCATTCTCCTTTTCTTTCTTGCTGTAAATTCTACTGTCTCCACCTTTATTAGTTCCTTGCACAAAGTTAAATTCTTCTTCTGCGACAAAATTCAAAAAATATTTAATTTTTTTCTTTTTTGCATTCTTTATAAAATCCTCTAGAGATTCAAGTTTTTGATCGTTTTCTTTAAAAGATTTTTCAAAAAATTTATTAAATTCTTGTTCATTTTTAAATAATTTTTTATTGTTAACTTCTTTTTGTATTAGAATTTTTATTTCTTCTTTTTTTAAATTTATATTTTTTTGTTTTAAGATATAAATTATGTCTTCAAAATTTAACCCACTATTTAATAGATTTTCTAAATTTAGATTTGCACTCTGCAAATATGTATTAATAGTTGTATTTTTATCTTGCAATTGATTAAGGTTAAGAGTAAAGGTACTTTGATTTACATTCATAACTCTTCATTTTACAATATTTATAATAAAATTCAAGAATTTAATTGCAAAATATAATAATTCTAAAAAAATAAGAAAATGAAGATTCTAAAAAATTTTGAATTTAATAAAATTAGCTGGTTCAAAGTTGGGGGGATTATAAGAAAATATATAACAATTGATACAACTGAAGAATTGAAGCAAGTTCTACAAGAAAACCAAAAAGAAAAGATAATCGTAATAGGAAATGCATCAAATATTCTAATGTCTGACAGTGGATTTGACGGTATTTTAGTTAAATTTGGGGATAATTTCAAATCAATTGAATTAGTTGATAACAATAAAATTAAAGCAAGTTCTGCAAATTTATCTGTCGAGGTGGCAAATTTTGCAATGAATGCGGAGTTTTCTAATTTGGAATTCTTATTTACTATACCTGGTTGTATTGGTGGCAATGTTTTTATGAATGCTGGCTGTTATAACAATGAAATAAAAGATTATTTAGATGAAGTTTCAGTTTTAAATAAAGATACATTTAAAATAGAAATAATTAAAAGGAAAGATCTTAATTTTGAATACAGAACTTCAAATTTAGAAAGAAACCTAATTATTTTATCTGCAACTTTTAATTGTATTCAAAGTGAAAAAGATTTAATAAAGAAGAAAATGCAGGAAATGAATAAAAAGAGACTTGAAACGCAACCAATTGCAGTAAAAACCTGTGGTAGTACTTTTAAAAACACAGAAATCTACTCGGCTTGGAAATTAATAGAAGAGGTAGGTTTAAGAAATTATACAATAGGGGGTGCTTGTTTTTCTGAAAAGCATTCGAATTTCATAATAAATAAAGGCTCGGCAACAGCAAAAGATATTTACTCTTTGATAAAATTAGCACAAAATAAAGTTTTCGATAAATTTAATATTTTACTAAAACCGGAAATAGAATTTATAGGAAATTTTAATTAATTAACATTGAATTAATAGAATTTGACAATAATTTTTAATTTCTTAACTTCTTGATAAATGTCAATACAAGCATTAAAAAGAAGAATAATTAGCACTAAAAATACTCAAAAAGTGACTAAAGTCATTCAAATGATTGCAAATTCTAAACTAAAAAATATTCAAAAAAGAATAGAGGTCGCAAATAAAATGCTGAATGAGATTTCTAATGAAAAATTTGAAAATATAAAATATAAAAACAGAACAGAAACTCTTTACATAGCAATTGGAAGCGATTCTGGTTTTTGCGGTTCAATAAATTCTACTGTCTGCAAATATTTAAATTCAATAAAAACTAATCATAACAAATTAATAATTTTTGGTAAAAAGTTAAATCAAATTTATAGATTTAGAACTATAAATTCCTCTTATATTCATATTCTGAATTTAAAAGAATTAGAATTTATCTCATCTGAAAATCTTGAATTAAAAATGACAGATATTCTGGAAGAAATAAATAATTTAATATTTCATAAAGATTCAAATATTACAGAAGTTAAGATAATATATCATGAATTTAAAAATATATTATCTAAAAATTTTAAAACTGAAGAATTAATTAATTTTAAAGAAAATAAACATAACTCTCAATTGTGTTCAAATTTAACTGAAGACGAAATTGACAAAGTAAAATTAAGAGTATCAATCTTAATAAATAAAGCAATTCAATCAAATTTAGGTTCCGTGATTTCAAGTAGAATTTCTGCAATGAACTCTGCTTCTAATAATGCTGAAGATATTTCAAAAGAATTAAAAATAAAATATAATAAAATTAGACAAGAAAAAATCAATAAAGAATTACTAGATATTGTTGCAGGGTCTATATAAATAATTTTTATGATTGTAAAAATAATTAGTGCATTTCCTGAATTTTTTTCTGGGACTTTCTGTTCTATTTTAGCAAGAGCAATTAAAAATGAAATTATAAAAATAGAAATAATTGATGTAAAAAAATATGCAAAAGGAGGTAAATTTCCAAGAATAGACGATACTCCATACGGTGGAGGTGGAGGCATGATTTTAAAACCAGATGTACTTTCTGACGCTATAGAGGATAATATAAATTATAATGAATTTCAAAAGAGCAAAACTAAAAAAATATTACTAACTTCACCCAGAGGTGTTAATTTTTCACAGAAAACAGCAGAAGAATTTTCAAAACTTGAAGAGATTCTGATTATAACAAATAGATACGAAGGAGTAGATCAAAGAATTATTGATTTTTATAAAATGCAGGAAATTTCTATAGGAAATTACATAACAATAGGTGGTGAAGTTGCATCTGTTGTTTTGATTGAAGCGTTAGCAAGATTAATTCCAAAAGTCATAAATAATAATTCTTGCACCGAGAATCAAACATTTTCAAATGAAAATTACACACAACACAATCATTATACTAAACCAGCAATTTGGAAAAATTTGCAAGTTCCTCAAGTTTTACAAAATGGAAATCATAAAGAAATTGAAAGATTCAGAGGTAAAAAATTAATTTCATAAAATCAATAATAATTTAACTTGATATTTTAAAATAAATAACAACAATTCACTCAATGAGCATAATAGATAAATTAATTTTAAAGAGATTATTTAGTGTTTTCTTGATTGTATTTTCAACAATCAACGGTATTATGTATATGATGAACTTCACAAAAATATCAAATAGATTATTTAACTTATCTTTCACGGATATTATCGCAATGGCAAGCTTCTTAAGCCCTATGACTATGTTCGAGACAATTCAATACGTCCTTCTAATTACAATATTTATTGTAGTGAATGATTTTTTTCAATCAAACGAATTAACAATTTTTAAAGTTACAGGCCTAAATAATAAAAAACTAGTTAAACCTTTTATTTTTATAATTTCCTTTTCTATTTTTATAGCTATAATAACACAATTAATATTTCCAATAACTATCAAAAAGCATTCAAATAATAAAAATCTATATGAATCAGCGGGTATATTAAACACGTTGAAGAAAAATACATTCAACGATTTCGGAAATCATACAATAATATTCAAGAATATTGAAAATAAAAATTTGTTAAAAGATATGATAATAATAGAGAGAAAGCCAGAGCAAGAAACAATTATCTTTAGTAAAACAGCTGAAATTGGAATGGATTCTAATCATGAAATACTTTTAGATCTTAATGATGTAGAATTTATAAAAATTGATAAAAAAGATTACAACGTGAATCTCTCAACTAACAAGAATAGTCAAATATCTTTCAAGACTCTAACAAATATTGAAGCAGAAAGCCCTATAAAGAAAGTACTAAAAACAATTTCAACTGAAGATTTATATATGCAATGCACAAAGAAAAATCTGAATTGCAAGGAATTTCATAGAAGAATATTAAATATAGTTCAATTATTAACAATTGGGTTATTTTTGACTTTTTCTCTTTTACAAAAAAATAATCTTCGAATAGATAGAAGATTTTTAGATATAAATACTTTATTGTTTCTGCTATTTATTTTAGGTTCAACTAGTTTTATCGCACCAATTTTGATAAAAAAAAATATTGTTAAAATTTTATATCTAATGCATTTCGGTTTCATACTTTGCTTACTAAAAAAATATACTAAATGACAATTTGTTAATTTAGTTATTATATTTAAAGCAGAAAACAATCGAATCTTTAAAGAAGTGGTTCTTCTCTGATTTTAATAATTTTTTCTGATTAATTTCTATTTCTATCTCTTGTTTTGGTTTTAATTTTTGTAATTTCTGAAATATAAGATTTTCTATAATTTTAACTCTATTTTTCACTAATTCTTTATATTTTGTATCTTTTATAAATGTATAATCTGTGTAAAATTTAATTTCTATTAAGCCGTTAAGATTTAAATTTACTTTATCAAAAAACCTATTTAATATATCTTCTGATTTTTGATTCTCAAGAGTCAAAAGATTTTCATTGAAATAAAAAGCATTACAAACTTTCTTTTCTTTTGCTAGTTCGCAAATAGTACAATCATTAAATTTACTTATTTGAGAGCTAAATTTATTATCCTGAAAATCGTTTATTAGGCCATCTGATATTGTTATATTTTCTAGCATTTTATTTCTGCAATTTTTAGCTCTTGGAATTTCAACCGAATCTAAAGCTTCAATTAAACAAGAATAAGCAAGAAAAGCGTTTGCTGTTGATTCTTCAAAAAATAAATTTGATGAATCTGAATTGACTACTCTTAACAATTTTTCTAATTTGGTTTTTATATATAATAAATTAGGTAAATCTTCAGGAATAATCCCGAAAGATTTAGGGTTTGTTATAATAATCATATCATCTGAATAAATTAAATCAGCAACTTTTTGAAAGTACTCTCCATCTATTTGATCGTTATTATAAATTCTATCTTTTCCAAATTTATTTGTAAGTAAATATAATCTGTCACTGAAAGTTAAGTCTTTATTTATTTTTGCAACATCTGAATTATTATAATAATTTTGAATATTTTGATTGATATTAGTTTGATTTATTTTTTTAATTTCAGTATTTTCATATCCACAAGAAGAACAAAAACAAAACAATAAGACTAAAAAAAATAACCTCATATTAATTTATTTCAATCTGTATTTCTATTGTAACACCTTGATGCATTTCAAATGTTTGTAGATCGTCTACAATATCTTTATTTATATTTTTTATATATATAAACCTGTCATATCTGACTCTGTCTCCCATAAAAGATATTCCGTTTTCTTTTTTCACTATTGATATATTTTTTTCAGCACTAAAAATATCAATTCTTCTTGGAATTGCTATAGGCCCTATAATTTCAAAATTTTGATATTGAGAGTTAATCCTAGATATAATATCGAAAGCTGTTTTATCAAGAGGAACGGAATTAAAAGATTTTAATTTTATTTTAAGGTTTATCGTTTCCTTAATTTGTTTCATAAATAGGTTCAAATCCAATTACATAAATTTATTAAATGTCAATTTAGTTAATATTTAAAAAATAATTTTACTTTTATATTCTTTGAATTATTTAAACTTTATAAGTATGTCCGAAAAACCAAATAATGAATTATTGAGAAATAATATTTCAAAAATAGAAAATGAAATGGAATCTTCCTATTTGGCATATGCAATGAGTGTAATTACTTCTAGAGCTATTCCAGATATTAGAGACGGCTTAAAACCAGTACATAGAAGAATTTTATACGCTATGTATGAAATAGGTTGTGACTATAATAAACCTTATAAAAAATGCGCAAAAACAGTTGGTGATGTTATGGGTAAATATCATCCACATGGAGATTCTTCTATATACGAAGCTTTAGTTAGAATGGGGCAGTCTTTTTCAATGGGGCAAAGACTTATTGACGGGCAAGGGAATTTTGGGTCTGTTGACGGAGATCAAGCCGCGGCTATGAGATATACAGAAGCCAGATTAACGAAAATAGCCTCTTCAATGTTTAATGATATTAACAAAAATACAGTGGATTTTAGAGATAACTACGACGGAAGTGAAAGAGAGCCCGCAGTTTTACCTTCTACATTTCCTAATATATTAGTAAATGGGTCAGAAGGAATTGCCGTAGGTATGGCGACAAATATTCCAACTCATAATTTAAGTGAAGTTTTAAAAGCTTTTCTAGCATATTTAGATAATCCGGAAATTTCTCCTTCTGAAATAACAGAAATAATACCGGGACCTGACTTTCCAACTGGTGGAATTATAATTAATAAAAATGTTGCAATGAATTCAATTCTTACAGGTAGAGGTTCAGTTAAAATAAGAGGAAAGGCTTTTATTGAAAACGGAAAAGGGGATAAAGACTCGATAATTATCACAGAAATTCCTTACCAAGTTAATAAAGCTTTGATGATAGAAAAGGTCGTTGAGTTAATAAAAGATAAAAGATTAGAAGGAATCTCAACTATAAGAGATGAATCAAACAAAGAAGGCATTAGAGTTGTAGTCGAATTAAAAAGAGGAGTTCAAGCTGATATTGTTTTAAATTATTTATACCAATTTACACCTTTACAATCTTCATTCCCTGTTAATATGCTGGTTTTAAATAAAGGAAAACCGCAATCAGTTAATATTTTTAATGTATTTGAGTCTTTTTTAGAATTCAGAATAGAAGTAATTAGAAAAAGAATTACTTTTTTATTAAACGATGCAAGGGAAAGAGCTCACGCTTTAATAGGTTTTTGCGTTGCAATTGACTCGATAGACAAAGTAATATCAATTATAAGAAATTCAGCAAATGTTAATGAAGCGAGAGAAAGGCTTATTTCTGAAAAATGGCCAGCAAATGCAAGTATAATGCAAGCTATAGAATTGGTTTCAGACAGAGAAAATAAAGTTGAAGACGGTTATTTTAAATTTACAAATAAACAAGTTAAATCAATATTAGAAATCAGATTAGCAAGATTAACTGCAATGGAAAGAGATAAATTGATAGAAGAATTATCAATGTTATCTTTCGAGATAAAAGATCTTATAGATATTCTTGCAAAAGAAGAAAGGGTGAAAAGTATAATCAGAGAAGAAACAACTTTTATTTTAAATGAATATGGAGTTCCTAGAAAAACTGAAATTTTAGACCTAGAAGACTCAGATATCGAAGATCTTATTCCAAAAGAAGAAGTTGTCATTTCTATAACAACTAACGGTTATATAAAAAGATCAAAACTTTCAAATTACAATAGCCAAAATAGAGGAGGGAAAGGTAAAATGGGAATGTCTACTCTAGAAGATGACGAAGTTAATAAAATAATTATTTGTAACAGCCATGACAATATTTTATGCTTTGGAAACAACGGTAAAGTGTACTCAATTAAAGCTTACAAAATAGCTGAAGCGGCACTAAATACAAAGGGTAGAGCAATAGTTAATTTGCTAGCTTTAGACGGAAAAACAAAGATCACAAATATATTATCAATTGCAAAAGGTGATTATGAAAGAGACGATATAAGCATTATATTTGCAACAAAGAAAGGAAATATCAGAAGAAGTAATTTAAGAGATTTTGAAAGTATAAATTCTAACGGTAAAATTGCTATAGATTTGGATGAAGACGACAATTTAATTGGGGTTGAACTTGCAAACTTAAATTCAAATATTTTGCTTGCATCAAAATACGGTTTGGCTATAAGATTTCATATAAATGAATTAAGAATCATTAAAAGTAGAAAGTCAGATGGGGTAAAAGGAATGAACCTAGATAAAGAAGATGAAGTTGTATCTTTATGTATATTAGATGATGCTGAAGATAGCTCTATAATAAAGATTCTTTATAAGAAATTAGATTTAGATTTAAGAATTAGAGTAAAAAATAATTCAATCGAAGATTTAGAGTTGATTGCCGCATTGTCAGTTAATAAAAATGAAAATGGCGAGAGTTTAGATTTAGAGCTTTGTAAAAAATTAGCAAAAGAAGAGCAAATATTAGTCACTTTAACTTCAAGCGGAACAGGCAAAAGAACAAGTGCTTATGATTATAGAATTACAGGTAGAGGAGGAAAAGGAATTATAAATGTGAACTTGGAAAGCAACTATGTGATAGGCACAAAAATGGTTGGACTGGAAGATGATATTTTATTGATGAGCTCAAAAGGTAAAGCCATAAGAGTAAATGCATCAGATATTTCAATAATAGGCAGAAATACAAAAGGTGTTAGAGTTTTCAATTTAGAAAAGGGTGAAAATTTAATTTCATTTTCAATTTGCTAAGTGTGTTTAAATTTTATATATTTTTTAGTATTTTTTTTAATCTAAATTTCATTGCATCAGCTTCGGATTTTATTTTAAAGAAGATAGAAATTTCAGGCTATAAAAATCTAAATGAAACATTCATAATTGATAATATATTTCCTTATAAAATAGGAGCTAAACTAAATTATCAATCTGTAGATAAAGCAATTCATGAGATGTATAAAAGTAATTATTTTGACAACATAAATTCAGAGATTAATGAAAAAGATGGCACTTTGCATATAAAAGTTTCTGAAAATCCAATAATAAACAAAGTAAAATTTGAAGGAATGGAAAAATTTGGTAAAAAAGATATAAATCCTTTTCTGGAGACATCAGAAGGAGATATTTACTCAAAGTATAAAATAAAAACAGATATTGCAAGATTAAAAGCAACTTACGAACAATTTGGTTATTTTGATGTCAAAATTGATGCGAAAATAGCATTTTTAGATGATCAAAAAGTCAACATAATTTTTGAAATAAATGAAGGATCGCCTTATATAATAACAGAGATAAATTTTATAGGAAATGAAAACATAAAAAAAGAAGATTTAATCGAAAATCTTGATATTAAAGGTATTAATGACAAAAACCCACTATCTAATGGAGATGACTTCATTGAGCAAAAAATTGAAAGCTCTAAATTGAAAGTCTTAAATAAATATAAAGATAACGGCTTTCTAGACGCAGAAATTATATCTGCGAGTCATATCATTGACTTCTACAATAAAAAAGTCTTCTTAAATTTTGCAATAAAAGAAGGAAAAAAACAATTTGTAAATGATATTATATTTGATACTAGTAATTTAGAAATTAAAAAATATATATCAGAAATTAATCAAAAAGATTGGAATTTTAAAAAAGATGAGATTTATGATCAGAAAAAAATAAATAACATTAAAGAAATAATATCAGATAATTTATCTGACAAAGGTTATCCTTTTATAAAAATTGAATCCGTAACTAATAAAATTAATGAAGAGAAATTAGATGTAATACTTAAAATTACTAAAAGTGAACCAATTAAAATCAGAAAAATAGAAATAAAAGGAAATTCAAATACAAGAGATTATGTTATAAGAAGAGAGCTTACAATAGAAGAAGGAGATATTTATCAAAGAAAAAAGATTGATATTTCGAAAGATAGACTATCTTTCTTGGGTTATTTTAAAAACGTAGAAATCAAAGAAAAAATAATAAACGAAAACCTTGTAGACCTAGAAATTACAGTAGAGGAACAATTCTTTGGAAGTGTAAATTTTAGTTTTGGTTATTCAACTTTTGAAGGTATTATAGGGACTATAAATTTCCAAATAGCAAATATTTTAGGAACTGGTTATGGTATAAATTTTGGAATAAGTCGATCAGGTTTTCAAGAATCTTATTCTGTGGGTTTTTTCAACCCAAGAGTTTTCAATTCAAATTTAGGGTTTGGAGTAGATTTATTTTATTCAAAATTTGGAAATATAGATTTTTTCGGCCTGCAAAATATTGGTTCAAATTCCTTAATGTTAACTAAATATATAAATTTCCAGTATGTAAGCTTTGGAGGAATGGCAAAATTCAGTTTAAAATTAGCAGAAAGATTAACTTATAATTTTGGCTTTGGGTACTCTTATTACAACATGAATCAATTACGTGCAACAACTTTTGAACTTTACAGTTTAATGTACGGAGTGAAAAACACCTATAAATTTAATCATTCTATATCTTACGATAGAAGAAATTACGCAAGATATGCGACATCCGGCTATTACGGCTCGATACTTCAAGAATATGCAGGATTTGGAGTATTAGGGAATCAAAACTATATAAAAACAGAACTTAAGGGTGGTTTTTTGATTCCATTTTTTCAAGAAAATTTAGTTTTCTCCTGTAATGTAAATTTTGGTTTCACTCAACCAATTACAAACAAGGGAACTATATTAAGTTATGAATCTATGTATTCAATGGGTTATTATGATGTCAGGGGTTTCTCGTTCTTTGGCATTGGGCCTAGAGTTCAAAGTACAGCACCAGATGGAACTATAAGTATGATGCCCTATGCCTTACCAGCTTTGAATAGATTTTATGGAACTCTAGATTTAGCGTCCCCTTTATTTCTCCCTAAAGAATACGGGGTGAAATTTTCTATCTGGTGTGATTTTGGTACAATTTGGGGAACTCAACTTCCAAGTTCGTACCTAGATAGCAACGGCAACACTGAAACTATAATACAAAGCAACATCATTAGAGTTGCGGTTGGAGCTGGTATATCTTGGCAATCTCCTATGGGAGAAATTAGATTCGATTTCGCTCAACCAATTATTAAAACATCATATGATATACCTATGAATTTTGTTGTAAGATTTGGCACTCAATTTTGAATTTAGAATATGAAAAAAGAATATCAATTGATTTTTGGAAGACACACATGTTTAGCAATTCTAGAGAGCAAAAATAGAGAAGTCTACGAAATTGTAATTTCAAAAGAAAAGAGCGAAGAATATAAAAAAATTATAGATAAGAAATACTCAAATTTAATAAAAATATACTCCAATAATGAATTGGATAAAATTTGTAAAATAGAAGATAAACATCAAGGCATAGCAGTAAAAACATCTAGTTATATATTTAAATATAAAATAGAAGACATTATTCAGGAAGCAAAAGATGCAGAAAATTATTGCATTTTAGCTATGGATGAAATAAACGACCCAAATAATTTTGGCGCAATAATTAGAAATGCTTACGGGTTTGAAATTAATGCAATTATTATAACAAAAAGAAATTCCTGCCCTATTACAAATGCTGTAGTTAGGTCTTCAGTAGGTTATTCTGAATTCATAAAGATTATTGAAGTGCCGAACCTACAAACAGCTATAATTAAATTAAAAGAAGAGAATATATGGACATTTTCACTGGACAGCCACGCCACAAACTTAAAATTACCTGAATTATTTAAAAAATATAATAAATCGCTCTTCGTTTTAGGGTCTGAAGGACAAGGAATAAGAGATTCTATAAAAAAATTAACAGACATAAAAGTTAAAATCAATACAAACCCTGCAATAGAAAGTCTAAACGTTGCAAATACAAGTGCAATCATCTGTTATGAATATTTTAATTCGAAAAATAAAAGTTGAAAATAATCTTTCGTGAAATAATATATTCTAAAATAAATATGAATTCATATTTTACATTATTAGTAAATATTTTAATTCCACATTCTGTAGGTTTTATCGGAAGTTATTTTACAATTCCAAATATTAAAAAATGGTATATATTTTTAAATAAACCTTATTTCAATCCTCCAAATTGGGTATTTTCACCAATTTGGTCAATCTTATACACGTTAATTGGGCTTTCTTTTTATTCCTTTCACAAAGTGAACAATTTTAAAAGGAAAAAGATTTATTTTTTGTATGCATTTCATATATTTCTGAATGGAATTTGGTCTATTTTATTTTTTGGAATGCATAATATAAATCTAGCATTAATTGATGTTTTTCTGATAATAATAACATTAATTATTCTAATGAAATCTTTTTATAACTTAAATAAAATCTCTTTCTTTTTGTTGATTCCTTATCTAATTTGGATTTGTTTTGCTTTCATCTTAAATTATAATATATTAGTTTTAAATTGAAGAATTATTATGTTTTTTTAATTCAGCAAAATCCTCATCTGCATGATAAGAAGAACGAGTTAAAGGAGAAGAAGAAACCATTTTAAACCCGATTTTATAAGCTTCTTGCTTGAAGAAAGAAAATTCTTCTAAAGTTACAAATCTTGAAATATCAATATAACGCATTTCATTATCTCTAGGTTTTAAATATTGACCTATTGTTATAAAATCTACTAAATTATCTCTTAAATTTTGCATAGATTCAATAACTTCATCATTTGTCTCACCCATTCCAACTATTAAGCCAGACTTTGTAAATATTGAATTTTCTTGCTCTTTTACATATTTTAATAATGCAAGTGAATGCTCGTAATTTGCCGCTATTTTTATTCCTGTAAATAATCTTTTTACAGTTTCTAAATTATGATTAAAGACATCAGGTTTAGCTTTAATTATTTTATCTACCGCATTTGATTTATTCAAAAAATCTGGAGTCAAAACTTCAATTGTTGTTTCTGGGTTTGATTCTCTAACGGCGTAAATAACTTCTGCGAAATGACTCGCCCCTCCGTCAATCAAATCATCTCTATCAACAGAAGTTATAACTACATGTTTTAACCCGAGATTTTTTACAGCTTCAGCGAGATTTTTTGGTTCATTTTTATCAACTTCCAGAGGTTTCCCTGTTTTTACATTGCAGAACCTACATCTTCTTGTGCATATATTTCCTAGGATCATAAATGTTGCATGTTTATTTTTCCAGCATTCTGCTATATTTGGACAAGCAGCTTCTTGACAAACTGTATTTAATTTAAGATTTTGAGTGAGTTTTTCTATTTCAAAAAATTCAGGTGAAATAGGTGCTTTTACTTTCAACCAATTTGGTAGGTTTTTTTTAACTTTTATTGCAGATATTAGTATTTTTGTCATATTTATTTTTTAAATAGATTAGTATAAATTTTTGGTGGGCCTTCCTGGAATCGAACCAGGGACCAAGGCGTTATGAGCGCCCTGCTCTAACCGCTGAGCTAAAGACCCTTTTCAAGTATAAAAATACTTTATAAATACTTTTTTTATTTGCAAATAATTTTTTGCTTATTTAATAATATTTCATTATGAAGTCAAAAAATCTTGGTTTCAATTTATTAAAAGATACAGTTATCACTAATAAAATAGTTTTTTTAAGATGCGATCTAAATATGCCAATAAAAAACGGAGAAATAATAGATGATTCAAGATTAATGTATGCAATGGATACAATAAAATATCTTATAAAAAATGGCTCTAAAATTATTCTAGGTACGCATATCGGAAGGCCAAATGGAAAATTCGACGAAAAATATTCAACTAAAATTATAGCAGATTATCTTAATAAATTTGTTAAATCAGACGTTTATTACGTTAATACTTTAAGTGGAGAGAAAGTCGAAAATGCAATTAAAAAAATGCATTATGGCGATATTTTAGTTTTAGAAAATTTGAGATTTGACTCAAGAGAAGAAAGTTGCGATACAACTTTTGCACAAGAGTTATCTAATTTTTGTAATTTATATGTGAATGAAGCTTTTTCTTGCAGTCATAGAGCTCACGCTTCTATACTAGGGATTCCTTTATTTATAAAACCTGTTGCAGGTTTAAGATTTGAAGAAGAGGTTGAATTTCTAACAAAAGTTACAAAAACAAATTTAAACCCAAAAACTACAATCATTGGAGGAAGTAAAATATCAACAAAAATTGATGTTTTGAAAAACCTAATACCAAAAATGAATAATATTTTTATTGCTGGAGCTATGGCGAATACCTTTATAGCAAGAAGTGGTTTCAATGTAGGAAAATCAATGATAGAAAAGAATTATTTTGAAACAGTTGATGAGATTAATAAACTTGCAGTAAGTTCTGGTTGCAACTTAATTATACCAAATTCTTTTCAAGTTGATAAAGATTTAACTGGTAAAAATACAAAAATAAAATCAATTTCAGAAATAGAAAATGATGATATAATTCTCGATATTTCACCTGAATATATTGAAAATAAAATTGCTTCAATTATTCAAGCTTCAAAATTAATTTTGTGGAACGGTCCACTTGGAATGTTTGAAGTGGAACCTTATCATTTAGGAAGTATTAAAATGGCAGAAATGATTGCTAAGAATAAAAATTGCATTTCAATTGCAGGAGGTGGAGATGTTATTGCGGCTATTGCAAAATCTAAAAAAACCAAAGATTTTTCTTTTATTTCAACAGCTGGAGGTGCGTTTTTAGAATTCATAGAGGGTAAAAAACTAGCTGGACTTGAAATTTTAAGAAGATTATCTTTGTTAGATAAACACGATTAAACTATATTTTGGTAATTATACGCTTGACAATTACAAATATTAAGAAAGATTAGAAAAGACAGGGCGGTGAAGGTTAAGAAATTTAGATTATTTTGAAAATTTAGAAATTTGTTTGTAAAGTTGCATTTTCCAAAATAACTGGATTTTTATAATTTTAACTTTAAATTTAATGCTTTCATAATCCTAAATTTATCAGATAATACTTAATTTTTATATAAAATATTATTTCATTTAATTATGGTAGAGGAATTGGAAAACACAAAACCTATACATTTGTCAAAATATCATTTTTGGAAACTTGATATATCAACTTTAAATCAATTAAGAAAAAAAGATTTTAGATATTAGCTTTTCATCTGAATTTTCAAATACAGATGGCATTGTTTATGATAAAAGAGGAAAATCATTAAAGTTGATTGTACAATGCAAATCAGCTCAAGAATTAAATTCTGAAGATAAAATACAAAAAGCAATTAAACAAGACATTGGATTTACAAAAGAAATTTGCAAAATTCTTGTTGTTACAGATTCTCAAAAAAGTTACTGGATTAATGCTTTAAACGGTCAATTTATATTGGATCTAGATTGTAATAAACTAAATTATGTTTTAGATACAGGAAAAACTTTGACAAAAGAAGAAATTAAAACAATAGAAAACTTAATAGACTCAATCAACAACTTCATCACAGCAGAAAATAATCAAATTCAAAGAAAAGATAAACTTGATCCATTTATTTTAGCAGAAGCAATCTGGCAAACCATATATGTAAATACTGGAAAAGACGCTACAAAATCTTTATATAATGTTGTTGAGTTATTTTTATTTAAGTTTTTAAGTGATATAGATGTTTTATAGGGCAGAAACAGCTTTAATTCTGTTTATGAAATAATTAGTCAAAAAACAGAAGGTAAAAAAGATAATGAAAAAAAATAAAACAACATCAAGAAGCATTAAAATCATATGCAGATATAAGAAAAAGAGTCAAAGAATTTTTTCCAGCAAATAAAACTGATGGAACAACTATAATAAACGGAACTATTTTTGTAAACGAACAAGGTGAACCAATTATAACAAGGGCAACACTTTTTGCGGAAATTCTGGAAAAACTTTATGAATATGGACAAAAACACGACTCGTTTAAAAATATTAAAAGAGAATTTAAAACACGATTGTATGAAAATTTTTTAAGACAAAGCGCAGAAATCAGAGCATTAGGTCAATTTTTTACTACAAGAAATGCAGTAAAATCGATGGTTAAGATCTCAAACATTAAAAATCTTGGCGATAACGCTAAAATATGTGATCCATTCTGCGGAGTTGGTGGATTTTTACTTGAAGCGATCTTAGAAAATGAAAGCATATTGCAAAGATTTAAGCCAAAAAATGGAAACATTGATCCAAAAATAGAAATTGTAGGTTTTGACAAAGGCGAAGAAAAAGACGAAGGAAGAACCATAATACTTGCAAAGGCTAATATGTTGATTTATTTTTCTGATTTAATTTCAGAATATCACGAAGAAGAGTATTTAAGGCTTTTCTCAACAGAGGTATTCAATAAAGTGTTTAGATTAATTAATAATAGCGACCTTGGAACTTTATCTTTACGAAATGAAACAAAATGTGATTTAATATTAACAAATCCACCATATATAACAAGTGGATCAGGTTCAATTAAAAAAACAAATGAATATCAGGATTTAGATGATTATTATAGCGTCGGTGGTCGTGGCGTTGAGGCTTTATCAATTGAATGGATTGTAAATAATCTAAAAGATGGAGGAGAGTTTTTAGTCGTGCTTCCTGATGGATTATTAAACCAAAAAAAATTATAGAATTTTTTTTTAGAAAATGTAATATTTATGGTATAATTTCTTTGCCAGTTAGAACTTTTTATGCAATGCCAAAAAAGACATATATTTTGATATTTAAAAAGAAGTTTGAGAATGAACCAAGGTTACAAACAAACGCTATATTTACTTATTTGGTTAGTGAAATAGGAGAAACAAGAGATGCCAAAAGATTTGAAACAGAAAAAAATAACCTATCAAAAATGGAGCGACTATTTAATCAATTTAAAGGCTACCCAAATAAAGAATTTTCTTTTGAAGATAAAAGATGTAAAATTTATACTGTGCAAGAAATTTTAGAAAAACTTAATTTATTGTGCGATAGATGGTGATCGGATGAAGAAAAGAAAGAACTTAGAATTAAAGATGACAATAATGAAATGAACGAGGAAGAGTTTTTAACTTTTGTAGACAAAATTTTTGAAGATATTAACTCTTTTAAGGAATATGCAAATGTTTAGAGAAGTAGATATTTTTGAGATTTACAATTTTCCA
The DNA here is from genome assembly GCA_031537795.1 of Candidatus Deianiraeaceae bacterium. Taxonomy (GTDB): domain Bacteria; phylum Pseudomonadota; class Alphaproteobacteria; order Rickettsiales; family Deianiraeaceae; genus JAVKNF01. The sequence continues at coordinate 30,153 of JAVKNF010000012.1, forward strand.
ATTAAAGGAAAACCAATTTATACAACAACTTTTATCAATAATAGGGGCATTTATCGAGTTTATTCTGCGAAAACATCTGGTGATGGCAGTATTGGAAATATAAACTCTTACGGAAAAAATATTGAATGTTTGACAATCACAACCAATGGATATGCTGGATATGTTTTTCACAGAGAAAGGCATAAATTCAATATAAATTCTGATTGTTGTATCATTATAATCAAATCTAGTATGTTAAATAAAATTGATTATAAATATCTAAAGATAGAAATAGGTAATGCTTTATATGCTATGAGTCTCGGCTGGGACAACAAATTAACAAATGAAAAATGGTAGAATGTTAAAATCCATATTCCGATAACTCAAGCAGGCGAATTTGATATGCAAAAACAAAAAGAAATAGCAAAGAGATTTGAATTAATTAAAAAAATACAAAATAGAATAACAGAGGCTTATAATGTTGTAAAGAAAGCTAATGTTGTACTCCAGAAGCAAGAAAATATAGAATATACTGAATATGAATTAAGCAATAATGAAATATTTAGAACATCAATAGGTGATCGTATTTTAAAAAAAGATGTTAAGCAAGATGGTATTCCTATGTACAGTGCGAATGTTCTTAAGCCATTTGGCTTTAGTAATGATATAAAATATGAAATTTTTGAGAAACCAGTTATTATTTGGGGAATTGATGGCGATTTTAATTATAATATCATACCAGTTAATACAAAATTTATTCCAACCGATCATTGCGGAGTTTTAGAAGTTAATTCTAATGAAATTGATATTGAATGTTTTTTATACGAATTAAAAGCGACAAAGCTACAATATGGTTTTGATAGAACATACCGAGCTTCACTTGAAAATATAAAAAATGTTAGTGTCAAAATTCCAAAAGATATACAAACACAAAAAATAATAGCTCAAAAATATAAAATTATTGAGAAAATACAAAATCATTTAATAGAAAATTTAAAAATACTAAAAGACTGTATTATAATTCCAAATTTTTTAGAAAATTAAACCTTTCTTGTATATCTCCTCAAATCAAGCTCTTTCCCAGTCAACATAGCATAAGTTAAGTTATTATTTGAAAACATAGACTGCATAGTATTCTCAAATCTTTCTGCAATCTCTAAACTTTTATTATTAAAATAAAATACAAATGAATTTATATACTTATCTATATGAGCTTTTGTAATTTGACGATGTGTTCCGTATATTCTTCTTTTAAACAATCCGAAAGTTCCCTCAATATCGTTTGTTGTTGCATTTCCTCTTACGAACTCTCTTTCTGAATGATTAACAGTTTCCCTTTCGTAACCTTTATAAACTGGGCTTTCATCTGTAAATAATTTTGCTTCTTCTAATTCAATATATTTATCTAAAATAGGTTTTATATTTTTAATATTAGTTTTATTTATGTATTTTATAGCTAATGTTTTTTTCTTTCTAAAACAACCTACTACAACCATTTTATTTTTACCACTTTGCAACCCTTCTCTTCTTTCTGAAGAATGTTTATTTCCTTCTTTTCCTTCTAAATACGTCTCATCAATTTCAACATCACCAGTCATTTTTTCAATAGTGTTTTTTTTTAAAGCCAAACGGATTCTTTGGAGCATAAACCAAGCTGTGGCTTGTCTAACTCCGATATTTTTTGCCAATTGACAAGAACTTATGCTTTTAGCTCCTGAAATTTCAAAATAAAAAGCATTAAACCATTTTACAAGCGATAAGGCTGAATCTTCAAATATAGTTCCTTTTCTAATTGTAAATTCTCTTTTACAATGACCGCAAGCATACAACCCAGCTTTTGCGAATTTATAAGATTTGTCTGTATTCTTACAAAGTGGACATACTGGCTTGTTATTCCATCTTAATTTTTCTAAGTATCTAATACATTTTATTTCAGTTGAAAAGTTTTTTTGAAATTCTAATAAGTTTTTAAACATAATTTGTCTTTATATTCATTAGTATAAACTAATTATTTATAATTGTCAAGCGTATAATTACCTATATTTTACTTGCAATTAATTTTATATATTTATATTTGAAGTATATTTATTATGAACAATTTAAGAGATATCTGTTTGTTAATAGAATTTATAATTATTGTTTGTTTGGTTGTTATTATACTTATTCAAAATTCTAATGAAACAGAAATAATGAGCTCTCCTAAAAATGAAAGCTTTGATAAAGTAGACGAATTAATTATTTTAATAACGAAATTCCTAATATTTAGTTTCTTTATAAATACACTTCTTCTTCTTTCTTTAACAAAAAAGATAACACTTAAACACAAAGAAACAGAATCGAAGATATTAAAAACTAATAAATCTATTTATAATGTTAAGTAGTTTTAATATATTTCTATTCATTTTTATTATTTATTCAGGTTATTCAGAGAATAAAGCTTTATTATTAGAAAAAAATAAAACTTTAGAATTCGCATCTTTTATAAACTCTATCAAAACTATAGACACAGACATAGAGCACAAAGTTAAAATCAAAAATCAAAAATCAAAAGAAGTAAATTTCATTCATATCAAAATAAAAAAACCTGAATATCTATACTTGGAAGAGAAATCCAAAGGAAAACATATTGAAATAATCAGAAATAAAGATGTTGCGGTCTTTTCGGACTTGATATCATCTCAAACAACTTATATACCTCAAGAGCAAATTCTTAAAATAGATAATAATTTCAAGTTTAATATTCCAGAAAATTCTAAAATATACTTAAAATTAAAAGATAATTTATATGAATATTGCTATAATCAAAACCAAAATTATTTTTGTTTAATTCTAAATTCAGATAAATTAAATTATGAAAACATAAAAGGTATTTTTATAAAAGACAAAGACGCAGTTGAAACGTTTCTATTTCGGAATCTAACAATAAATTCTGAAATTCAAGATTCTGTTTTTGAAATTAAAGATTATAGATTAAAAGATAAAAATGATTAATTTTTTAAAATTTGCAAGGAAATGGCAAGAAGACGTAGATCTTAATTTGATTTCTATCGTTATGCTACTTTCTGTATTAGGATTTATAGCAGTTGGATCTTCGGACATAGGAATGTCTAGCAGAATATCTATATCTAATTTTTATCTTTTCAAAAAACATCTTCTGTTCTCTGTTTTTGGTTTTTGTTTAATGATATTCATTAGCACTCTTTCCTATGAATTTATATATAAAACTTTTAGATTTATATTTTTTATTTTATTTCTTCTTTTGGTTGTTAATATTTTTCTAGGAACAGAGATTAAAGGCTCGAAAAGGTGGTTAAATTTAGGTTTGATCTCAATTCAACCCACAGAATTAATGAAGCCTTTTTTTATATTAACTCAAGCTAGTATTATTTATTTTTTTAAAAGAAAGACGGCTATTATTTTATTTTCTTTAAATGCTTTTATTGTAATTTTTATTATTTTCAATCAGCCGGATCTTGGAACGTCTATAATATATATATTTACAACTTGGATTCAGATTTTCTTATCAGGAGTCTCTCAAATTTTTATATTCTTCTTGCCGATATTTGGTATTTTAATTTTTATAATCTCTTATATATTATTGCCTCATGTAAAATTTAGAGTAGATCTATTTTTAAGAGATGAATTGCATTATCAAGCATATCAATCAACTAAAGCTATAAAAACTGCTGGTTTATTTGGGTCCGGTTTAGGAGACGGAACTATTAAATATAGAATTCCAGATTGTTATACTGATTATATATTCTCTGTGATATCTGAAGAATTTGGATATATTGGAATTGTTTGTATTATGATATTATACATAAAATTCTTCTTTAGAGGTTTGTTTGCGATAAAAAAACAGAATGAAATGCAAACTTTAAATTTTAATATAGCTACAACTTCTTTATTTTTAATATTCTTTCAATTTATGATTAATATTTTAGTTGCAGTAAATGCAATTCCAACAAAAGGAATGCCTCTTCCTTTTTTAAGTTATGGAGGCTCTTCTCTTTTAAGTTTATATATTCTAATTGGTTTAATTTTAGCCTTTTCAAGAAAATCTTATGGATATGTTAGATAAAGAAAAATCAATCTGCTTTGCAACCTGTGGATCTGGAGGTCATGTATTTCCTGCAATAAACGTAGCTAGAGTTATGAAGGAAGAAAATAAAAATGTATTTCTTTCCTTAATTATAGATTCTAGAGGGTATTCTTATCTTGAGAAATCAGAAGGTTCTTTAGCTATATTTAATGTGGTGAATATTTTTGAAATCAGAAGAAAATCCGGTATCTTTTTTTATTATCTTGATTTATTCTTTTCTTTTTTTAAAACAATAAAACATCTATATAAATATAATTCAAAATGTTTATTAAGTTTTGGAAGTTATCTCGGTTTTATTGGAATATTTGCCAGTTTTATTTCTTTTATTCCTTCTTTCTATTATTTTAGTGATATTGTATTAAGTTTTAATGCTAAAATTTCAGCATTTTTTTCTACTAAATTCTTGTATAATTTTAGTTCAACAAAAATACCTTATTTAATTAAAAAAAAAAGTATAGAAGCTGGATACCCTTTCAGTAAAGATTTTGAAGAAAAGGAAAGATTTGACCTGTCTTATTCTGATTTTTATAAAACAGACAACATAAATTCTCTAAATATATTAATTTTAGGAGGAAGTCAAGGTTCTCAATTTATTACAGATATTGCAAAAGAAGCTGTTATTTTAGCTCAAGGAAATTTAAAAAAACAATTAAATATTCATCACCAAACAAGAAAAGAAGATGTTGAACAATTACGGTACTTTTATCTTAAAAATAATATTAATGTTGTGGTGTCGGATTTCTTTCAAGATGTGTATTCTCTTATGAGTAAATCTCACATTTTAATATCAAGATCTGGAGCCTCTACCATTGCAGAAATCTGTAAATTAGGCGTTCCTTCTATCTTAATTCCCTTAAGTACAGCAAAAAATAATCATCAATTTCTAAATGCAAAATTCTTATCTGATAATGAAGCTTGTTTTTTAATGGAAGAGAAAGCTTTAAATTCAACAAAACTTGGTAATTTAATTTCCGCAATAATTAAAGACAATTTTATTAGCTCTCAAGATTGCTTGGCCAATATGCACAGTAAATTAAAATGTATTAAAATAGAGAATGCATCATTTAAAATCTCTAGATTAATAAAAGATTCAATCTTCAATTAAAAATGAATAAAAAGAATAAATTTGACAATAAAAAAAATAAATTACAGGTAGTTACTGCTATTGAATATAAAATATGTTAAAAAAATTATTGATTATTATATTATCTTCTTTATTTCTTGTTGTTATATTTTCTATTATAAAAATGCGTTCTTCAAAAAATATTAAATTTTTAAATATAGTCCTAATCGGTATAGCTGGCTCTGGCAAGGGAACTCAAGGAGATTTAATTAAAGATAAATTTAATTTATACAAACTTTCAGCTGGTGATGCATTAAGAGAGCACAGAGAGAATAAAGGTAAATACACAGAAATAATTAATCAAAAAATAGACAAAGGAGAATTAGTACCAAGTGAAATTACAAGTGATATAATGTTTGAAAAAGTTGAAAAAGTAATAGAAGAGCAAAAATTTCAAGGAGTTCTTTATGACGGCTTTCCTAGAAATCTTGAAAACGAAGAGTCTTTAGATAAATTTCTAAAATCTAAAAATATGAAAGTTGATTTAGTTGTGTATATCAATGTAAAACAAGAAGAAGTTCTAGATAGACTAAAAAACAGAATGACTTGCGGTAAATGTGGAGCAATATATAACAAAAAAACAAAAACACCTAAACATTCAGGAATATGTGATGAATGTGGAAACGGTAATCTATCTGAAAGAGCTGATGACGGAGATTTAAATGCTATAAAAAGTAGATTTGATATTTTTGAGAAAATGACATATCCAGTTCTTGAAAATTATAGAAAAAATACACAAGTTTTAGAACTAGACGGAAATAGAGCTCCAAATTTAATATCTACCGATATTCTTAAAAAAGTAAAGGAGATTATAGAAGAATAATTCTTGTGAAAAGATATATTTATCTTTTCATTGTTCTCTTGTTTTGTCTTCTTTCTTTCTATTCTTTTTCTGATCAAATATTACTCTTTGAATCTAAAAATTGGGGTTTAATTAAAAAAGAAGAGGAAAAATATTGTTATATGCTTTCTTATAAAATAGATTCGTTGACAAATTCTCAAAATGAAAGAAAACCATATATTATGCTTATAAAAAAGAATAATAGATTTGATTGGCTTGTATATTGTGATTTTATTTTAAGGCCAAATTCTGAAATTTCTTTATCTTTTAAAAAAAATGGTAAAGTTTTCAGATTTATTCCAAATGGAAAAAACACATCGACTGCCTTTTTGGCGAATGAGAAAGAAAGTCAGGTTCTACTTAATGAAATAAAAAACGCAGATTTTATTCATATATTTTCAGAATCTATTAATTATCAATATGCAATTGATTTTTATTCAATTGATAATTTCAATGCAGTTTTTGAAAAAATGAAAACTTACTGCTTTTAATTTAATCAATATTTTATTCTATCATAAAATATACAATGTGTCAAATATTAAATTTAAAAATCTTAATTTGGTGCCTATGACCGGAGTCGAACCGGCACGAAGATTACCTTCAAGGGATTTTAAGTCCCTGGCGTCTACCAATTCCGCCACACAGGCCTGTGTAGATTAAATATTTATTTTAAAAAATTATAATCAAGTTTTTCTTATATTTTGACATAAACTATTTTAAAGACATTAATTCTTGTTATGCAGTTTTAAAACTTTACTTTTAATTTATCTAATTTAATTAATTTTTATGAGTTTAAAATCTGGTATAGTTGGGCTTCCTAATGTAGGTAAATCTAGTCTATTTAATGCAATAACTAAAACTCAAAATGCGGTATCTTCAAATTACCCTTTTTGCACAATAGAACCAAATATTGGAAGGATTTTAGTGCCGGATGAAAGACTTGAAAAACTAGCTCAAATTGCACATTCTGAAAAAACTATCTTTAACAATATTGAAATTATGGACATAGCAGGGCTTGTAAAAGGAGCAAGCGAAGGAAAAGGTTTAGGTAATAAATTTTTAAGCAATATTAGAGAAGTTGATGCAATCTTACATGTTGTAAGATGTTTTGATGACGACGAGATTATACATGTAGAAAATAAAATAGACCCTGTTTTTGATGCTAGCGTTATAGAATCTGAATTAATTTTGGCTGACATTGATTCAATTTTAAAAATTGAAGAGAATTTACAAAAAAGAAAAGCAAAAGAAAAATATTTCGAAGAAAAAATAAGCACTATTTCTAAAATTAAAGAAATTCTCTTTAAAGACGAAATGCTTTATATAAATAAAGATAAATTCACAGAACAAGAGCTCAATTTCATTAAAAAAGATTTCTTCTTGTTAACAATAAAACCTATGATATATATTGCTAATTTAGATGAAAATTCTATTGCAAAGCCAGACTCTAATTCACATTTTAATAATTTGAAGAATTATAGTGAAAAGAATAATTTAAGAATAATACCAATTTGCTCGAAATTAGAAGAAGAAATGTCCACATTTTCAGAAGAAGAAAGAGTAGATCTTCTTTTATCATTAGATATAAAAGAAAACGGGTTAGCAAAAATAGCTAAAGAGACTTACAACATATTAAATTTAATAACATTTTTTACTATAGGTCCAAAAGAAGCAAGAGCTTGGACAATAAAAAAAGATGCAAAAGCACCAGAAGCCGCAGGGGAAATTCATACAGATTTTCAAAAAGGCTTTATAAAAGCTGAAACTATTTCTTTTGAAGATTATATTAATTCTAAAGGAGAAAATGGAGCAAAAGAAGCTGGAAAATTAAGACTAGAAAGCAAGGAATACATCGTCAAAGACGGAGATGTAATGCATTTTAAGTTCAATTTATAAGATTTTGGTCTTTTTCCTCTTCTTTGTTTACTGAATTTAAATTTAAATCTGGATTTAGATTGTAATTTCTTTCTAAATCTATATTATAAATACCTATCTTCTTTTTTTTATCTATTTTAATTTCTTTCTCATCTTCTTTCTTAAACATAATAAAACAAGAGAATTATAGAATAATTTTGTTAATTTGCAAGATTAATCTTCAAAAAAAGAACATCATCTAAAAAGTATCGATAATTAAATATTATAAGTATGTTCTTAAAGAACATAGGAGGAATTATTTCGTTAAATCAAAGATCTTAACTAATAAAAATAATACAAAATATTTCAATTATTTTTGCATCCTAATTTACATTTATTCATCATTCCATCTAAAAATGTAAATAAAGCCTTTGAAGCTAATTTTGCAGAATTAGAGAAAATTTCTTTCTGATCTTCATTAAAATTATTTATAATACTTTCCCACTGTTCCGTGTGCCAAACATCTGATATCATATGAACTCTAAAAAAAGAAAGAGATTCTTGAGAGGAAACATTATAATGTTTTATAAGCCCTTCTATTTTTGATTTTGCAATTTCAGGAATTTGATATTCATAAGCATAAAATGTTCCAATTGCTGATTCTTCCGAGTCGCTAACTAAAATCTTAAATGTTTCAATCAATAGTCTAGTTTCTATATTCATATTTTCAGACTCAATATCTGATTTACTAACTGAAAATTCTTTAGCAAAATCCAACCAAAGATTTATATGTGAAGTTTTTTCATTTTGCTTCCCTTTCTCATCTTCTAAATTCTCTTCTACAACATTATAAATTGGTGAATTCTTTGTCAATTTTTGTTTTAGATTTTCTAAACATTCAACAAAATTTCTTTCTTGCCAATAATATTGCTTCGCATAATCTGCTAAATTATCTCTTTTTAACTTACCTTCTGTCCAATAATGTTTATAAAAATCATGAGACAAAAGATGATATTGTTTTAATTTTTCTCTTAAATTATTCAGAAACATATTTTGGTTTTTTTGATTTAATAAAAATAATTATCAAGTTAATTTAAAATTATATCTTCGAATTCTTGAAAATTCTTAATTCTTTTAAAATCTTCAAATTGATTTTTATACCAAGTATCTTGATGTTTGATATAATTTCTTGTTTTTTGCTTTATTTTTTCGATCATTTCATCTTTTTGTATTTTATTTTCTAAAAATTGCTCTATTTCACTAAAACCTATTGTTTTGTAAATTAAAAAATTTTTGTAATCCAAATCTTTGTATTTATCTATAAATTGTACCACCTCTTCAACGGCGCCATTTTCTAACATAAAATCAATTCTTTTTTCTGCATTTTTATAAAGAGATTCTCTGTCAAGATACAACAAAAATTTCTTTGTTAGATTATTCTGCAACAGTAAATTTTTATTTTCTTCGAATTCTTCAATTCTTTTTCCAGTTTGCTTAAAAACAGATAAATATCTTATAATTCTTTTTTTATCATTTATCTTTATAAATTTTTTATATTCATAGTTTATGTGTAGAAGATATCTGTAAAGAGAATCTTTATTTTGATTGTATTCTTCTTCTATCAAATTAATAATTTCCGTTTCAATCTTCGGAACAGAAGATAAACCATCTATTAATTTTCTTACATATAAAGGTGAACCACCTACTATAAAAATAAAGTCCTCTTTGCTGTTTATTATTTCATTATTTACATTTTCTATTAAATTACTTAAATTGGAAAATTGATCAGAATCCAAATAACTATAAAGACGATAATTATTCTTAATTTCAAAGGGTTGAGCTGATAAAATCTTATTATCTTTATAAACTTGAAAACAATCAATATTGATAATTTTTATAGTTTTATCTTGAAATTTTGCCTCAAAATCTAATACAAATTTACTTTTACCTGATGCGGTATGACCAGTTAAAATAATTATATTCTTCATAGAAGAATTATATTCTCTAAAAAATAATAAAGTCAATGCTTGATTTTAAATTTTCCTTTAATATTTTCATTCTAATATATTATTTTATGCTTATATCTTTGGAAAAGTTCATAAAAATATTCAATTTTCTATTTAGAAGAAATAAAACTATTGATATAAGAGAAAGATTTATTACTTTAATTTATTTTATTTATACAATTTTATTTTTATCAGGCGCCGAAATTTTCAACAAGATTATCTTTTTTATATTTTTCTTGCTTACGCCTTACTTCAAAATAGCAAAACCTATAAACAATTTTCTATTTCAAAAGAAACAACAATTTAGAGTTTTTCAAAAATTAAACAACAATTATGATATTTTCAAAGAAAACACAGATTTAAAAGATGAAATAATTGAATACAGGCGCATTATTCAATTCTTAAATAAAGAAAATCTCTTTAATTTAATTTCAAAAACTAATAAGAAATTTGAATTTATTCAGTTTATCGAACCAATAAATATCAATTCTAATGAATATATTTTTGCAAAGTCTAGAGATTTGGAGAATATAAAAATTAACGATATTATAATAAATTCGGATTTTCATTTAATAGGTAAAGTAACTCACATTGATAAAATTTTTAAAATCTTAAGAATTCAATTAATTGAAAGCAATAAATCAGCGATACCGGTAATTATCAAAAATAGCAATATTCAAGGCTCTATAAATATAAATAACAATAAATCAATTTGTGAGTTAGTTTTTACTCTAGATGTAACAGACTTAAAATTAAAAGATCAAGTACAGGACAATGATATAGTCACAACGTCTGATTTAGATGAAATGATTAATTCTGACATTATAATCGGTTTAATTAAGAAAAAAAATAATATTTTATGTATTGAAAGACTTGAATCTTTCAAGAAAAATAATCTATTTTTAATAAAAAATAAATTTAACCTCGCGGACGTAGAAACTAATAAATAACTAAAAGTAACCTGATTTAAGTTTTAAGAAAATATATCAAATTCTTTTTTTTTATAAGATGGAAGTTGTAAATCTGAACTGATATTTAGATTAATGATAGTTCCTTGATCTACTCTTACAATTGGTTTTACAGTTTCAGAAAATTGGCTTGCCATTTGTTTAGCTATAGCAGTTGCGGTTTGTATTAGGCTTTGTGCGGCTGCATTACCAGGTGTAATATTAGAAGTAGCAACTGAACCGTTATTATTAACAACTTGAGACTGACCTGTTAAATTAAATAATTTTTCTGTCGCTATTGCGGTTCCTAATGTTATAAAAGAGAAGAAGATTGAATTCTTAACCATTTCCATATATCTAGAGTCCACGTTACCTGATATACCTGTTCTACCTTGCGAATCTGTTGCTTGAGCATTCATAGATATAGAAAGTCCGTCTGGTCTTAATAGTTTTGTCCACGAAACTGCCAATCTAGATTGCCCTGCGGTTAATTCGGAGGAATAACTTCCATATACTCTAGAGCCTGCCGGAATTAAGATCTTATCTCCCATTTCTCCGTACACATCTTTAGTTACGACACCTCTTATATTTCCTTCTTTTTCAGAGTTGATAGCTGTTTCAAGCACAACTTCTATCATTTTACCTGTTGAAATCGTGTTACTTAAATTACTTATTCTTGTTATGCTTGAAGTGTCTTGATCTATATTGCCTTCTTTCACTGAAATTAAAGAAGAATCTAAAATTATTAAATCTGCTGTTCCACCTCTCGCAAGTCTAGATTGCATATTACTCTTTTTTATTGCCCCACCTCCTGTGTTCACAATAAATAAACCATTTGCAGAGTTGATATTTGAATTATTTGCATTTTGAGTTGTTGCAACTTTAACATCTGAATCTTTGTTGTCGAGTATTAATTCTGGTTTGTTTGATGTATTTAGAGTAGGAGGTTCATTGTTTCTACTCTCTTCTTTTTTTATTTCGTTCTCTTTTTCTTTATTAAAATCCTTTTCTTCTGTAAGTTTTATTTCATTATTCAAATTCGGCACTGTAGGAATATTTAAAGTCGGAATTTGGATATCCGAAGCTGTATCTTTATTTCTTATACCATCTTTAAGTAATATTTTTTCAACTGAAGCTTTATCCTCTACTTCTATTTTTCCTTTCTTTTCAATTGAAGTAATTTTTATTTCATTTTTACGAGTATTAATTTTAGGTGAAATGCTTTTTTTGGAATCTGATACATCTTCAAATATCAACTTATAACTTAAAGTTGCAAGGCTTATAATTATAAAAACATATTTTCCATATTGCCCTATAATAGCCTTTGCTAAAGCAGGTTTAGAATTATCTTTTGAGGTATTCTCTTCTTGAGCTTTCTTGGAATTTTCATTAGTCTTTTTTACTGTATCTTCGAAGTCTTCTATAGTAGGGAAAGCTTTTTTCTGCATAAAGAAACAACTAAATTATATATATAAATAATTTAATTTCAAGAAATATTTGACTTATAATTCATTTATACTTTATTTAATTTAAAAATGTTGTCAATTCAATTTATAAACAATAAAAGCTCCAGTATTTATAAGAACGGAGATTTATTTAAACAAGAAACTATTGGAAGTAGTGGTATAGACTTAAGAGCAATTTCAATTATAAGTACAACAGGAGAGGTCTTTAATTTACAAGAAAATGAAGTTTTCTTTCTTGAAGCACAAGAGAGATGTTTAGTGAAAACTGGAATTAAAACTCAATTTGATATAAATTACGAAATACAAATTAGATCAAGATCTGGGCTAGCTTGGAAAAATGGCATCTTTGTATTAAATAGCCCAGGCACTATAGATAGTGATTACAGAGGTGAGATAGGGGTTATTCTTTATAATTCAAATAAAGAAGACTTCAAAATAAATCTAGGAGATAGAATTTGTCAAGCAGTTTTTATGAAAATAGAAAAACCAAAAATAAATTTCAAAACAGAACTTGAAAATTCAGAAAGACAGTCAGGAGGTTTTGGATCCACAGGTAAATAATATGAATAAAGAACATATATCTATTTTAGATTCTTTAAAAAATGATATAGATAAAGAAATAAATGTCCATTTTCTTCTTCATAAAATAAAACCAAAATTTTTAGGAAAAAACAGCTATATTTCATCAGAAATGAATAAACTAAAAAATATATCGGATATCAATGAAAAAAAGCAAACCGCTAAAGAGTTAAATATATTAAAGACAAAAATAGAAGAGATTATAAAAGAAAAAGAAATTAAACTTGAAGATCTTGAAAATTTTACAGTTTATAATTTTACATCATTTGATAAACCAATTAAAATACAAAATGGCTCTTTGCATCTTGTTACAAAAACAATAGAAGAGATTTATAAAATATTTATAAAATACGGTTTCAATGTTCATTTAGACCAAGAAATTGAGACAGATTTTAACAATTTTACAGGTTTAAATATACCAGAATCTCACCCAGCAAGACAAATGCAAGATACATTTTATTTAGATTCTTTGGATAATAACGGTAAAAATAATTTATTAAGAACGCACACCACTTGTGTTTCCTTAAAAAGTGCTTTAAAATCTAAAATCCCAATAAAAAATGCCTCTTTAGGTAAGGTTTTTAGAGTGGATAGCGATAAAACTCACAGCCCTATGTTTCATCAATTTGAATTAACTTATATAGATGAAAATGTTAATTTATCTCATTTAAAATTTTATCTTGAAAGGCTTCTCAAGGAATTTTTCGAAAATGAAGAACTTAAAATATATTTTAGGCCCAGCTACTTCCCTTTTACCTCTCCATCTTTAGAGATTGATATAAATTATGATATAATAGATAACAACATTAGAATAGGAACAGGAAATAAAAAACTTGAGGTGCTTGGCGCAGGATTTATACATAAGAATGTATTAAAAAATATGAAAATAGATTCAAAAAAATATTCCGGAATTGCATTTGGAGGAGGAGTTGAAAGATTAGCTATGTTAAAATACGGTTGCGATGATATCAGAGAATTTTATAATTATAATTACAGTTGGTTAAATTTTAATAGCTTCAAAACATTTGATGTATGAATATGGTAAAAAAAATATTTTATTTTATTTTAAGTAATTTTATAATTAAGTCCTTCTACTTAATTATAAAAAAAATATTAATTATTTTCACAATTTTTATAACCTGTGGTATATTGTTTCATTTTTGGCTTTACCCGAAAATAGAGGAAAATAGAACTCTAAAAAATACATTTGAATATTTTAGATTTTTAGATAAATTCAATAAGCTGAATCAAGAGGAAAAGATAAAATTTTTAAACGAAGAGATTGCAAATCAATCAAATAATTACAAATACATTTTATATTTAGATAGATTAGATTTAAAAACAATGAATTCAGAAGAAAAATTAGCTTTTTTTAATAACTTAAAAATTAATATTAAAAAATTACCAGCATTGATGAGAAACGGAATATCTTTTGATATGAATCTAAATCAAGATAATATAAAGAAAGATGACCCACTTTATTTAATTCAGATATCACAAGAAATGATTAAGATCGCTTTGGAAATTGAAAATCTTCGTAATGATAAAAAATATATAAAACAAGTGAAAAACAAAATAAAAGAATTTCATCCATATATAAAAAATAACTATTTTTTAAATAAAGTAGAAAAAATGATAAATACTAAAATATAATGATATATTTAGCATTCTTATTTTTATTCACATCTTGTAATTTTTTTGAAAAAGAAGAGCCAAAAGCAGATTCTATTTTCACAGATTCAAAAACTTTAACAGAAGATAGCAATCTTCAATATTCTTTTGTCTCTATACACGAAGAAATTTCTTTGTCTGAAAATCTAAACACTAAAATAAATCAAAAACACAGATCTATAAATCATAAATATAAAGAAATAGAGAACGATAAAATTAATTTCAAATTCAAAAAATACAATCAGAGATTTTCACTTTATTTTAATACAAAATTCTATAAACAAAATGTTCCAATTGTGTACAAAAATTATATATTAACAATAGATGAAAATGGAAATATTTATTCCTTCTTGAATAAAAAAGAGATTTGGACACTTGATTTAAAAGGATTTATGAAAAATAAAAAAATATTCATAGATTCTTTTATACAGTTGATCCCAGAAAAAAATATTTTAATTATAACTATCAATGATGGAAAGATATTAAATGTTAATCTGGAAAATGGAAATATAAACTGGCAGAAAGATTTGAATCTATTTATAAGCAATAATCACTCTTGCGATGATAAAAATTGCTACATATTAACATCCGAAGGAACAATTTATAATTTAAATATAAAAAATGGAAATATAAACTGGGAAAGAAAAAATGATAATTCAGCAAAAACAATGTATTTAGGTAATAGTTTTTCGCTTCCAATACTTGAAAATGAATATATTTATTATTATAATAAAGATAACAATATTGTGAAAATTAACAAGAAAGATGGTCACATTCTTTGGTCCCAAAGAGTTGATTATTTGAGTGCAAATTTAAGTAATATAGGTATAAACGATATAGACCACGAAATGATAATCTACAAAGAATATCTAATTGGGGGCTCTTCTTTAATGAATATTCTTTTTGCTTTAAATAAAAAAAACGGAAGCGTTGTTTGGGTGAATGACTTTAAATTAAATAGCGAAATTCTTCAAGTTGATAATTTTGGATTCTTTTTATCAAATGAAAATAATCTTTGTTGTTTAGATTTAGAAACAGGAAGAATAAAATGGATTACAAGATTAGAAGATAATATAGAATATAAAGTTCCTAGATATTTAAGTAGAGAAAAGAATATTAATTATAAAGTTATTTATAATAGCCCAATAATGGTGAACGGTGAAATTTGGCTAAATAATTATTTTGGAGAGTTGTATAGAGTGAACCCCCAGAACGGTTCAATTATAGAGCAAAAAGAAGATTTACAACCTTTTATCGCTGGCTCTTTTATAATTTTAAATTCTAAAATAATAGCTGCAGATAAATTTGGTGCTTTTTTTATTGACAACTAAAATTAAATTATTATAATATTCGTATGTTTGAATTTATTAAAACTTTGTTAAAAGATTTATTTAACGGTATATATATTATATTTATTGCATTAGGTGCATTCTCTGCAGGTTTCTTCTATGCAAATCAAATTACTCTTTTTGGTTTCAATCCTTGTAAGTTAGAACAGAAAAATACAGAACACACAGCAGAAGTTAAAGTAGAAAATTTAGAACCAGAAATTAACAGCCAAATTCAAACTAATCAACATACAGTAGAAAATTCAACAAATACAATTTCTAACACTCAACCGATAATTAATCAAGAAATTAATCAAATGCAAGCAATTCCTGAAATAAAAAAACAAGGGGAAATTAATATAATTGTTGATCCAAAAAATGGAACTTCTTCTGTTTCAATAACTCCAAATCAATCTTTAGTTGTAAACCCTAAATTATCAGAAATTAACAGCCAAATTCAAAATACTCAAGATAATAACATTGACCAAAAATCTACAAATAAAATAAATAAACCCTCTATTGACTTGCCGAAAATTAAAAAAGGCTCAAAATAATCTTTAAGGTTTTAATAAATGAAATTTCAAATAGATACGAAATTCAAACCTTCCGGAGACCAACCTGAAGCTATAAATAAATTAATAAAAGGTTTAGAAAGCAATAAAAAAGATCAAATATTATTCGGAATCACGGGCAGTGGTAAAACTTTCACGATAGCAAATATCATAGAGAGAACTCAAAGACCTGCTGTTATAATGGTTCATAACAAAACATTGGCAGCTCAACTTTACAATGAAATGAAAAATTTCTTCCCGAAGAATGCAATTGAATATTTTATTTCTTATTATGATTATTATCAACCAGAAGCATATTTAAGTTCAACCGACACCTATATAGAAAAAGACTCCTCTATTAATAGTCAAATAGACCAACTTCGACATTCTGCGACAATGTCAATTATGGAAAGAAAAGATGTTGTTATAGTATGTTCTGTTTCTGCAATATACGGGTTAGGAAACCCAGATGAATATTCTGCAATGACTATAAGAATTCAAAAACAACAAAAAATAGAATTAAAAGAGATAAAATCAAGATTAGTTGATCTTCAATATAAAAGAAATGATATGTCGTTTGAGCGAGGGTCTTTTATGATAAAAGGAGATTTGCTTTATATATTCCCTCCCTCTGCTGATAACATTGCTGTTAGAATTGATATGTTTGGAGATGATATAGAATCGATAAATGAATTTGATGTCATCACAGGTAAAAAAATAAGAGAATTAGACTTTGTAAATATATACCCAAACGGGCATCACGTTACAACTATGCAAAAATTAAGAACTTGTACTCCTTTAATTTTAAAAGAAATGGAAGAGAGGGTTCTTTATTTTAAATCAATAGGTAAATTCGCCGAAGCTCAAAGATTAGAAACTAAAGTTAGATATGATATAGAAATGATGACGGAAACTGGATCTTGTAAAGGTATAGAAAATTACTCAAGATACCTTGCAGGAAAAGAAGCAGGAGAACCTCCAATAACATTATTTAATTATATTCCGAAAGATGCAATTCTTTTTCTTGATGAAAGCCACATTACTTTACCTCAAATAAAAGCAATGTATAGCGGAGATAGAGCGAGAAAAGAAAATCTTATAGATTACGGCTTCAGATTGCCTTCTGCCTTTGATAACAGACCTCTCAAAATAGAAGAATGGGAAAATATTAGACCGCAAACTATATTTGTCTCGGCAACGCCAGCTAAAATTGAATTAGAGAAAACACAAGGAGAAGTTGTAGAACAGTTAATTAGACCTACCGGACTACTTGACCCAATATGTGAAATAAAACCAACTGAAGGGCAAATTCAAGATGCAATGATTGAAATTCTAAAAGCAAAAGAGCAAAATTTAAGAACAATATGTATAACAATTACAAAAGCATATTCTGAAAAACTGTCTGAATATCTTACAAAAAATGGAATAAAGGCAGAATATATTCATTCGGATGTAAAAACACTTGAAAGAATTGAAATCATTAAAAGACTGAAACAGGGAAAATTAGATGCAATTATAGGAATAAACCTTTTAAGAGAAGGAATTGATATACCTGAATGCGGTTTAGTTTTAATATTAGATGCAGATAAAGAAGGGTTCTTAAGATCAGAAACTGCTTTAATACAAATTATAGGAAGAGCGGCCAGAAATTCAGCAGGTAAGGTTATTTTATATGCAGATAAATTCACAGATGCAATAAAAAAAGCAACAGAAGAAACTTCAAGAAGAAGAGCTATTCAGATAGAATTTAACAAAAAACATAATATAATACCTACTACTACTACAAATGCAATAAAGAATATATTTGATGACATACTGGAAGAAGAATTAGATACAAACCTTTTACATTACAAAGAAATGTCTTTAAAACAAATAGAAACGGAGATTGAAAAATTAACAAAAGTTATGAAAAAAGCAGCAAAAAAATTAGACTTTGATATTGCAACACAAACTCAAGAACTAATAGAAAAAATTAAGAAAATTAAAGAAAAAAATTATTAAAATCTTTATCCAAACTTGAAAATTAATTAATTATGTTAAAAAATTATAAAAATGTTTAAAGAGTTAAGAAAGTTAATATTAGAATATTCTTATAAGTCTAAAATAGGCCATATAAGCTCACATCTTTCAATATGTGATTTAATTTGGTGTTTATACAATTTTGTTTTAAAAAATTCACCTTCTGATTATAAGAATAATATTTTAAATAAAGAAAGAGATAGGTTTATTTTATCAAAAGGGCATGCAGCATTAGCTCTTTATGTGACACTATTTTTAAAAAATTACATAACAAAAGAAGAAATTGAATCTTATGCAAAAAATGGAAGCTGTTTAGCTGTTCACCCGAAACAAGAAGTAAAAGGAGTTGAGTTTTCAACAGGTTCATTAGGGCAAGGAATAACTTTTGCAAACGGCTATGCTTTGTCTGCAAAAATAGAAAATTCTAACAGAAAAACATACTGTCTAATTAGTGACGGTGAAATAAATGAGGGTTCTTGCTGGGAAGCTTTTATGTTTATAATTCAACACAACTTAAATAATTTAATTATTATTTACGACAACAACAATTTACAATGTTTAGGAGAAACAAAAGATATTATAAATAATCATAATATTAATGAAAAGATGAAAACATTCGGCTTTGAAGTTATTGATACGGAAGGACATAATCATAATAATTTAAAAAATTTATTTAAAGAAATTGAAATAAAAATAGATAGCAATAAAAATCAAAAACCAATTTTTATAAACGCAAAAACAATAGCAGGAAAAGGGATTTCTTTTATGGAAAATAAACTAGAGTGGCATTATAAAACATTAACAGAAGAGATATTTAATCGAGCGATAATTGAATTAAATAGAAATTAGAATTTTAAAGAATGAGAGAGGTATTTATAAAAAAATTAACAGAATTAGCAACAAAGGACGAGAGAATAGTCCTATTAACAGGGGATTTAGGTTTTGGAGTAGTTGAAGAATTTATTAGATTATTTCCAAAAAGGTTTTATAATGTTGGAATTTCAGAGCAAAATATGATAGGAATTGCAACTGGTTTAGCAAAAGACAGATATATTCCTTTTTGTTATTCAATAGCTCCGTTTACATTATTAAGGCCTTATGAATTTATCAAAAATGGACCAGTTTTGCACAATTTAAAAGTTAGAATTATTGCAACTGGAGGTGGCTTTGAATATGGTAATGCAGGGCAAACACATTATTGCTTGGAAGATGTTGCAATTACAAGAGTATTTCCCAATTTAGAATCATATTTTCCTATTAATGCAAATAATTCAGCAGATTTACTTGAAAAAACATATAATAATAATGCTCCAATTTATTACAGAATTGGTAAAAATAAATCTAGCTTAAGTGATGAAATAATAGAATCCTCAAGCAATACTTTCCTCGAAACGCTATATGAAAAAGAAACAAATAAAACAGCTGTAATTTGTTTGTCAAGTTCAGTAGAGGAAGGAATTAAAGCTTTAGAAATTAGAAAAAATGAATTTAACCTTTATGCAATTACAAAAATAAACCCAATTCCTATGAATGCAATTAAAGAAATAATAAAGAAACATAAGAAAATTATTACGGTTGAAGCTTGTTATTTAAACGGTGGGCTTGGTTCAATTTTGTCTGAAATTATTACAGATAATTGTATTGAGGATAAAAAATTAATAAGATTAGCGGTAAGAGGTGAAGTTAAATTAAACGGAGACCAGAATTTTATGAAAAAAGAATATTTAATTGATTGCCAGTCTATAATCAATAATTTATAATATATTTTAATAAAATGAATGAGATAAAAGAAATTAAAGTAAAAAATAAAAATAAAAATTACTCAATTATTATAGGAAGTCTAAACAAAAATATATTAAATACATATATTAAATTTGAGGATTTTTCACAAATAATATTATTAACTGAAGAAAAAATATACAATTTGTGGGTTGATTTTTTTGAAGAAAATCTATCAAAAAATATTAAAATTATAAAAATTAAAACAGGGGAAGGCGAAAAAAATATCAAAAATGCAGAATATGTTTGGAGAGAGATGATAAATTTTAATTTAGACAGAAAATCTCTATTAATAAATTTTGGAGGGGGAATGATCTCTGATTTAGGTGGTTTTATCGCCTCAACTTATATGAGAGGAGTTGAATATATAAACATCCCTACAACTTTATTGGCAATGGTTGATGCAAGTATAGGCGGTAAAACTGCAATAAATTTAGGTGAAATAAAAAATATTATAGGTTGTTTTTCAAGCCCAAATTCTATTTTTATTGATATAAGATTTCTTTCAACTTTAGCAGAAAGAGAGCTAAATTCAGCAAAAGCAGAAATGATAAAACATGCAATTATAAAAGATGAAAATTACTTTAGATCTTTTGAAAATACAAAAAATGTTAATAATAAAAATGAATTATTAGAATTAATAGAGAAATCAATTGAAATAAAAAGAAATATCGTAGAAGAAGATTTTGAAGAGAAAAATATTCGTAAAATATTAAATTTTGGGCATACAATAGGCCACGCTTTTGAAGCTTTATCTTTAAAAACCAAAAACCCTCTTCTACACGGCGAAGCTATTGCAATTGGAATACTTGTAGAATCTACAATAGCATTAAATTTAGATATTTTAAAGAAAGAAGAATATAAAAGAATAGAAAATTGCATCAACTTGAATTTCAAAGAACTTTTTTCAAAAAAACCACAATTTAAAATACAAGAAATATTAAATATTATTCGAAAAGATAAAAAAAATGAATTTAACAAATTGAAATTTGCACTACCTAATAAAATAGGAAACTGTTTACATGATATAGAAGTTGAAAATGAGATAATTGAAAATTCTTTAAGTAAATTTTATCAAAATGCAATATAGAAATATTATATTATTTGGGTTTAGATATACAGGAAAGACGACTATAGGTGAGGTTTTAGCAGAAATAAATAATTTTAAATTTGTAGATTTAGATTTTGAAATTGAAAAAACTTCTGGCATTAAAATATTTGATTTCGTCCAAACAGAATCAGGTTGGAATGATTTTAGAAGAATTGAATTTGAACTTTTTGAAAAATTTATAGAAGAAGAAAATGTTGTAATATCTTGTGGAGCAGGAGTAGGAATAAATAATGCAAAATATAAAAATAAAACATTTGGAGAATTTGAAATTGAAATTCTAAATAATACCGAGAATTCTTTAAAAATATTATTATATGCAAATGAGAGTTCTGTTGTAGAAAGAATAAAAGTTGATGCGTTAAAAAGACCTCTGCTTTCAAGTAAAAAAACATTATCACTTGATGAAATAATAGAAGAAAATCTAATGTTAAATATAAAAAGAAAGCCTATTTATGAAAATATAAAATATGATATGAAACTTGATTCTTCGGATAATAATTTATATGAATTAGTAAGAAATGGAGGTAAAATTAATTCAAAAATAGAAATACAAAATATAAGAGAAATAGACAGAATTAAGAGAATTTTTAATTTTAAAATTATAGGAGTTTAATTTTAAGAGTTATCTTCTAATAATATTATCGCTCAAAGCTTTCTTTTTTAATTCAGAAATTATTATATCTAATTGCTTGCCTTGATTCATAATTTCCTCCAAATTATGTAGACTAAAATTAATTCTGTGATCTGTTATTCTGTTTTGAGGAAAATTATAAGTTCTGATTTTTTCACTCCTATCACCAGAACCTATTTGACTTTTTCTAGCCGAAGTTATCTCTTTATTTCTTTTTTCTTCTTCAAATTCGAAAATCCTAGAACGTAAAATTTTCATACCCTTTTCTCTGTTGGCAATTTGGCTTCTTCCGTCTTGCTGAACAATTATAATTCCAGTAGGAATATGTTTAATTCTAACCGCAGATTCTGTTTTATTTACATGTTGCCCCCCTGCTCCACCAGATTTAAAAACATCTATCTCGAGATCTTCTTTTTTAATATTAATATCCAAATCGTCTAATTCAGGTAGAACAACAACAGTGGCTGCGCTTGTGTGTAATCTTCCACTATTTTCTGTTGCTGGAACTCTCTGCACTCTGTGTGTTCCTGATTCATATTTCATAACAGAATAAACATCCACCCCGATAACATTTATTGTAGCACTTTTTATACCTTTCGTTTCACTTAAATGAGATTCAATAATGTCAAATTTCCATTTTTTATAATCTGAAAATCTTGCATACATATTCATCAAGTCCTCTGCAAATAAACTTGCCTCTTCTCCACCTGTTCCTGCTCTAATTTCTAAAATAACATTTTTATCGTCATTTGGGTCTTTTGGTCTCGATTCCTCTTCTATTAATAATTTTAATCTTTCAATTTCAATTTCAGATTTTTTTGTTTCATCTTTCAATAAATCCCTAAACTCTTGATCTATTGATCTGTCTTTTATCATTTCATTATTAGAAATTAGATTTTCTTGATTTTTCTTATAATTAAGGCACAGTTCAAATAACTTTTCAATCTTTGCTTTTTCTTTTGTTAATTTTATAGAAATCTCAAGATCTTCATAACTCTTTAATATCTTATTTTCTAAAGATTTATAATCAGATATAATTTTCTCTACAAATATATCTAATTCCATTTTGACGACAACAATTGCTCAATATTTAATAATTATATCTTTTATAAAGTCAATTTTTTTCTGCTTTACAAAATCTTTAATTGAAAGATTCATCTCTTTTAATTTTTCCTCATCTATATTAATATTTATTTTATTAAAAGCTAAATCAAGAATAAATTTTTGAATAATTTTAGAATTAATCTCAAATAAATTCAAAATATTACTCGATTTAAACATCTGAATATTCTCGTACACAAAAACATAAAACTCTAAATTAGGTGATAATTGTTTAAAAAAATTAATATTTTTAATAAAAAATTCTATAATTTTAAGCTCCTCTCTCTTCTTGATTAATTTAATTTTTACAATATTATTTAATATCTGGATTCCTTCTTTCTCATAAAAAATATCTATAAAATAAATTAACCTCAATACGAAATTATCAAATTTATGAAATAAAACCAAGTCTTTTTCTTTTATTCTTTGTATCTCTAATAACGGGAAGATAAAATCTAAAATCCCAAATTCTATTAATTTTAATAAAGAATTTTGAAGTTTAATTCCTAAAAAAATCTTTGAAAGTTCCAAATAAATTCTTTCCATTGACAAAATCTTAATTCCTTCTTTATTTTTCTGGCAAATAATTATAGTATCTTCATTGAAAGAAGCGTTATTTAATAATACAAATCTTAAGTATCTCAAAATTCGTAAATAATCTTCTTTTATTCTTAATTCAGCGGTTCCTATGAAAATTATTTTATTCTCTTTTAAGTCATTTATACCGTTATGAAAATCTAGAATTTTATCTTGAAAAGGGTTTATGTATATAGCGTTAAATGTAAAATCTCTTCTTTGTGAATCTAGATAGAAATCTTTACAAAACTGTACTTTCGCATCTCTTCCAAAACAAGAAATATCTGATCTTGTCGTTGTAAATTCAATGTTATATTCTTTCAAAACAAAAAAAACCGTGCCGTAATCAATTCCATAAGTAAGAATATTACCTTTCAAGTTTAAAAAATTCAGACAATCTATTATTTCATTTGGCATTGCATCTGTAGATATATCTATATCATAAGGTAGCTCTTGCTTTTGTAAAATAGCTTTAGAGACTCCTCCTATCAAATATAATTCAAAACCTCTTCGTTTAAAATAGTTAAATATTTCTTGAATATTTTTTAATAATTGCATCAATAGGTTTCATAATATCAGCAGTAAATTTATTAAAATCTAAACTGGAAATGTATTCATCTTTATGAGATATAACCCCGTAGATCGGCATATTAAATCTATGACAAGCAGAAAGTATGATGCCGTGCTTATCATTTACGTCTGTTTTTGTTGCAATTAAGCCATCTACACCTATTATTTTAGCAAAGACATCTAAATTCTCTAAAGCTTCAGAACCCAAAGTTAAATCTAAAGGAAAAACACTATTAAAGACGGAATTAGGATAAACACTTTTGATTGATGTTTTGATTTTTTTTAATTTTAACATTAAATCTAAATTTAAAGCATTTCTACCTCCTGTGTCAACAATAATAACGTCTAAACCAGATAAACTACTTTTCGAAGCGAGAATACTTTTATGTACATTATTAATTATTTCTTCATTCAATATTTTTACTTTATGATCTAAACTTTCTATAAACTGGTCTCTTGAGCCAGCTTTTGTATAGTCTAAAATTAATATTCCTGTATTCCAGCCGTAAAAACATAAAGTATTACACATTTTTAAACAAGAAGAACTTTTTCCTGTTCCATTCAAACCTGAAACGAAAATTATATGAGGAGACAAACTAGATTTTATCTCTATATCCAAAACATATGAAGTTATTTTATCTTTAATTATATTATTAATATTGTAACTTAAATTATTTAAGTTCTGGATTTTTGAAATGTACAATTTCTTTAATAAATCATTCATAATTAGAGATATAAGCTCTTGACTTATCTCATATGAGATTAAAGAATCTTCTATCTCGTGAAAGATTACGATATTTTCTTTTAAGAATTCACTCAAAGAATCAAGAATCATAAAAAAATATTATTAAATTAATTGATAATAAAAATAATATTAAAATCAACTAAATTCAAAGATAGATTAAATCTTAAAATAAAAAACTTTTATTTTAAAATTTTAATGTTATTTATGATTTTTAATGAAATTAGAAAACAGCTTCTTAATTAGGAAATTTCCAAATCTTGCTAATATTATCACATTCTACAAATTATATATTTTCAAATATAGAAAATATTTAGTCTTGGTCTTCATTACAATGATAATTGTCTCTATTTCGACATCGTTTTTAGGTTATATAACAAAACCTGTTATAAATGATGTTTTTATTAGAAAAGATGTTAAAATGTTGTATTTAATTTCTTTATCTTATGTCGTTTGCTCTTTAATTAAAGCCTTGGCTTCTTATTTTCAAAATATTCTAATTTATTTAATACAAGAAAAAGTTATAAATGATGTTAGGCTTGATATTTTTAAGAAAATTTTAAAATTAAAAATAGAGTCAATAGATAAAATAACAAAAGGTAAAATATTAACTCTCTTTAATGCAGATTTATCAATGATTAGTGAAAATTTTGCAATTGTTTTTCTAACAACTTTTAGAGATTTAGCAACAATGGGCTTTCTTCTTTCTATAGTTTTTTATCAAAATACTGCTTTAGCTTTATTTGCTACAGTTATGTTTCCTTTGGCTCTTTTCCCCCTTAGAAATATATCAAAAAGTATAAGAAAAAAATATCAAGATAGCCAAAAAAAACAAGATATAATGACAAACACAATCAATGAAACTTTATCTGGAATTAAAACTATAAAAGCTTATTGCTCTGAATGTTTCGAAATTAGAAGATTTGATCTTATTTTAAAACATTTATTTAAAGTTTCCTTCGGTTTCAAAAGAAGAGGTTCCTTCGGTTCCCCGTTTATGGAATTTGTGGGAGGTTTGTCTACAACTCTTGTAATTTTATATGGAGGCTTTTTAGTTATAAATGAAAAATCAGACGCTGGAACTTTCTTTTCATTTTTGATTTCTATAATTTTAGCTTATAAACCTGCAAGGGGTTTATCTGGAATTGGTTTAAAGATGAACGCGGTTAATATATCAACAGGAAGAATATTAGATTTACTTCTAATTGAATCTTCATACACAGAAGAATATAATTCCACGAAATATAAACAAATAAATCTTAAACAAAAAGAAATAGAATTCAAAAATGTATCATTTACATACAAAGAAAAAAACAGTCAAGATGCTCAAAATGATGATATGATTCTAAAAAATATCTCTTTTAAAATAAAAGAAGGGGAAAAGGTTGCATTTGTAGGGACTTCTGGTTCTGGTAAATCCACGATTGTTGATTTATTGATGGGTTTCTATGAAATAAAAGAAGGGGAAATATTAATAGGAGGTTTAAATATAGAAAATATAAATATACAAGAAATAAGAAAAAATATAGGGTACGTCACTCAAGATTCATTTCTTTTCGACGGAGATATAAATCGTAATATCATTTACAATACAAAATCTCAAGAACCATACGATATATCTAAAATCAAAGAAATATCTGTAATAGATTTCGAAGAAGAGACTCAAAAACAAACAAATTTAATAGAAAACACTGATAATGAAAATAAAATAATAAAACTAAAACTATCAATAGGTCAAAAACAGAGAATAGGTATAGCCAGAGCCATTTACAAAAACCCAGAGATATTAATATTAGACGAATCAACTTCAGCTTTAGATGCAATTTCCGAAAAGAAAATAATAGATAATGTTTTTGATAATATGCCAAAAAAGACAGTTATCATTATAGCTCATAGGCTTCATATTTTACCAAGATGTGATAAAATATATGTACTTGATAAAGGTGAAATAATAGAGGAAGGAACTCATGAAGATTTACTTAAAAAAGATACAAAATATAGTAAAATGTGGTTCACAATGCAACAAGTAATTTAATTATTTTTGATTTATTTTTAATTTTCTTGTTTTTTATTTTTCTTATAGCTCCAATTAATTATGTTGAATATTTCAAAATTTTTATCTCTTTTTGTTCTTTCTTTTTTATTTTTATACAACAATTCATATTCAGGGGCAGACTTCAGTGGCACTAATTATTCAAATTTTCAAAGAGGAGATTCTCCTAATTGGATTACCGCTCAATCAATTAACGCTCTAGCGATACAAAAGCAAATGGGCGATATATTACAATTTGCACCTCTTGTTATAGCTTTAGGTTTCGTTTTATATGAACAAGATTCAAATATATTCAAATTAATAAAAAAAGAAAAAACAATGAAAGAATTGATAGACAGCCCAATGCAATCTTATAAAGATGACGGTTTATTACAATTAGCATTAGGAACTGGTGCAGCATTAGGAACTATGGGTATCTTTAAAATTGCAGTAGGAAGACCTAGACCCGCTCAATATGAACGAGGGGAGCAAAATGGTTTATCTTTCTTCTCTGGGCATACAACTATAGCCTTTTCACCTTCTTTCTTTGTAGCTATGAGATATGGCTGGTTAAAAGCTATACCTTCTTTATTAATTTCAACATTTGTAGGTTATACTAGAGTTGCGGTTAAAGCTCATTATGTAACTGATGTTGTTGCGGCTGGTTTAGTGTCATTTTTATATTCTTGGTTATTTACTTTTAAATATGAATATAAAGGCGTTCAAGTGGCTCTAACTCCGCCAATCAGAGCTCAATATGGAATAGGAGTTCAAGTCTACTGGTAATGAAAATTATAAACAATTTGACAATTATTAATTTACTTAAACAATATTCTCATTTATGTTAAAAATTAGATTATCCAGAGTCGGAAGAGTGCATTTGCCTTCTTATAGAATAGTTGTGATAGATTCAAAGAAATCTAGAGACGGAGAATGTGTTGAAGTTATAGGTTTTTACAATCCATTACTTTCAGACGATAAACAAAAAATAAACATTAAAATAAATAGATTCGATTACTGGATTGGAGTTGGGGTTCAACCAACGGATACAATAGTTAATTTAGCTAATAAAATTGGAATACAATCTGTTGCAAAGTTTGTAAAGAAAATTACACCAAAAGAAAAAGGCGTCTTCGCAAAGAAAAAGAAGAAGTAATAAATTTTATAATTATCAAAATAATCTATTTTAGAGATAAAATCTTTTTTTTATGAATTCTGGAGATCTTTTTGATGTAAGATTTTTGAAATACAATAAAAATTATAGTTTTTATATCAATATATCATCTAAAATATTACCTAGAGCAGTAGATAGAAATAAAATAAAAAGAAGAATGAGAGTTATTGTTAAAGATGAACTCAAAAATAAATCAAATAAAAATAAAACCTTACTAATAAATAAATTTCGAAAAGATATACTAGATATTAAATTTGAAGAATTAAAATATATAACATCTAAAATTATATCTATTAAATACAATAATCAAAAAAACTAGATTCAAAAAATTAATTTCAATATCTTTACTTTTAAAAAAATAATATCTTTACTTTTAAAAAATATGTTCTCGTCTAAAAAATTTATTGAAGAGATTTCAAATAAAAATAAGAATGAAGTCGAATTTCTTCAAGCTGTTCTTGAGGTTTCTTCAACTTTGGAAGATTTTTTAAATGAAAATACAAAATATTTAAAATATAAAATACTAGAAAGAATTTGCGAAGCAGAAAAAATCATAATGTTTAGAGTGCCTTGGTTAAATGATAAAGGTGAAATGGAAGTTAATAGAGGTTACAGAGTTCAAATGAATTCCGCTATAGGTCCTTATAAAGGTGGGTTAAGATTTCACCCTTCTGTTAATTTAAGTATACTAAAATTCTTGGCTTTTGAGCAAACTTTTAAAAATTCTTTAACAACTTTACCTATGGGCGGTGGAAAAGGTGGTTCTGATTTTGACCCAAAAGGTAAAAGTGATAATGAAGTGATGAATTTTTGCCAAAGTTTTATGAATGGGCTTTTTTCTCATATAGGCCATAACACAGATGTCCCTGCTGGAGATATTGGAGTTGGAGGAAGAGAAATTGGTTATCTTTTCGGGCAATATAAAAAATTGAAAAATGAGTTTACTGGTGTTTTTACAGGCAAGAATAAAGAATTTGGAGGAAGCCTTATAAGACCTGAAGCTACAGGGTATGGCTGTGTAATTTTTACAGAAGAAATGTTAAAATTTAATAAAAAAAATTCGATCAAAGGTAAAAACATTGTGATTTCAGGCTCCGGAAATGTAGCTCAATATGCTTGCGAACATATTAATTCTTTAGGCGGTAAAGTTTTAACGATGTCCGATTCCAATGGTTTTATTTATGATAAAGATGGAATAAATCCAGAAAAACTGGCATATATTATGGAATTAAAAAATGTAAAAAGAGGTAGAGTTTCAGAATATACTACAAAATATAAAGCGGAATATTTCGAAAATCAAAAACCTTGGAAAATAGCTTGCGATATTGCAATTCCTTGTGCCACACAAAACGAAATGAATTTAGATGACGTGAAAAGCCTTGTAAAAAATGGCTGTTTTTGCATTACGGAAGGTGCAAATATGCCTCTATCTATTGATGCTATTAATTTCTTGATTGAAAATAATATCTTATATGCCCCAGGGAAAGCTACAAATGCAGGAGGCGTTGCAACTTCAGGGCTAGAAATGACTCAAAATTCAATGAGATTAAACTGGGGGAGAGATGAGGTTTATAATAATTTAGAAAAAATTATGAAGAATATCCACAATCAAACTATAAATTTCGGAAAAGAAAAAAATGGATACATAAATTATGTAAAAGGGTCAAACATAGCTGGTTTTATAAAAGTTGCAGAAGCTATGATAGCACAAGGTTGCGTTTAATTTTTCAAAAATACAACTGATAGGAAGCTAGGTGTTTAAAATACTTGTTATTTAATATTTTTAATATAAAATTCTGTGTTTAGTATGTCAGAAGTAGCTTCAACAATTTCAGCACCTCAAACAATTTCAGATTCAGAAGGAAAAACAGAACAAGAGATAAATGTTATATATAATGTAAAAGAACAACTGCAAGAAGAAATAAGCTTTTCAGAAAAAATAAAAAGAAAACTTGCTACTCCATTTATTAGTTTATATGAGTTCTTTGTTGAACCAAGAGAGATTAATATTAATGAAAATCTAAGATACATGAAAGAGACTATGATTAACGGAATAATCCGTGTAATATTATCTGGAAAGAATATAAATTCTGATGCTAAAATCTCTAGTCTCATTCACGAAAAAAAAGAAGGAACAGAAGAAGTAGCAGAAGAAGAAGTAGCAGAAGGAAAAATAATAACAGCAACATTCACAGGACAACTCACCACTGCACAAAATACACAATATGAAACTTTAAAAAAAATGTCTGTTCAAGAATTACTCGCAAGCAGAATCTTGATAACGGAGAGAAATGAAGATGAAAAAATAACTGTAATAAAAAAAATAAAAGGTACAAAAGAAGATGATTATCAAAAAAATAAAGACAGAATATTAGAAAAAGAAGAAGAAAAAGAGTACAGGGAAGAAGAAATGGAATTTGAGCAATTTTGTGATGCTGTAAAAGAAAACAGAATAAATATATTAGATCAGAATAATAATTTAATAAATGCAAAAAGAACGAAAACATCTCAAGAGCAAATAAATCAATTTGCTAATAAAGAAGTATTCAAAAAAAAAGACAAACAAAGTTATGATAAGTTTAAAGAACGATTTGAAAGCTATAAAGATATAGGGAAAAAATATCATAGTTCATCAAACAGCAATAAACTTGAGATGAAGAAAGATATAACAAGTCCATTTCCAAGTCAAGAGATTCAAATAAAAAAACTTATAACAGATGATAAAGAAACAATAGATAAAAAAAATATATAGATACTTTTGAATTTCAAGTACCTTATTATTTAGTAACAGAAAAAGGTCTTTTATTAGATGATGAACGCTTTAAATACGATCCACAAACAATAAACGCAGCTATTGCTCCAGAATTAAGTAAAGAAAAAATAAAAGATTTTGTAAAAAATCTATTTTTATCAGCATTAAAGAATGAAACAAATATAATATATTGCCCGATTTATAGCATTGAATCAGAAGATTTGCAAGAGTTTGTTTATAGTGCAATGAGAGAAGAGCAATCGCTATACATGGCACAAAATATAAATTTCTATCTACATCTCTCCCCTTATAAGGAAGGAAGAGAAGCTGCTTATGAATTGCAAAATAGTCAAAATACAGACGATCTATCTATTTTATGCAATCTTGCAAAAAGTGGCGAGAAGATAACTTATGCCGTCTTTAATAAAGAATACTTCGCAAATAAATTAAAAAATTATGGAACAGATATAAAATTTATAGAAGCTAATAAAGAAAATGAAATAGATTTTGTTTGCGAAGAAGCAAAAGAAAGAAAGGAAAATGAAATTTTTACAAGAAAGAAAATAAATAATGTTGAGAAAGATAAAGTTTTTACTTTTAAGTCTGATTTTTCTATTGATACAAATAAAAATCCAAATTATGAACTAAAGCATTCATTTCATCCGTTAAACAGATCTGAACACTCTGAAAATTCTAATATTATAAATCAAGCAAGAATATTACAGATTAGAAATCAACAAATAGTATCAAATAATTTTGAAGAAAACCAAAATAAAGTTTTACTTAAAGATAGCTTAGAAACACAGAAAATTGTCTTGGGAAGCTCTGCTGTACTTGGGGTTGCTTCTTTAGCCGCTGTATATATTTTAGGCACTTCAATGTTACCTATTATCGCGCTTCCAATATTAATTGCTGGTTTTGGATTTTATAATACAAAAGAATTAAATAAAGACATAGAAAAAATAAATATTAAAATTAAAAATAATAATGAAGAAATTCTTAAAAACAACAATACAATAGAACATCTAAGAGCAATATATAATCAAAAAATTGAAAAAGAAAATCAAATTAACGAAGAAAGAAAACCAGAATCTTCACACTCCTTGAAAATTCAAAATCAAAGAAGATATATTTCAGAATAAAGATTTAATTTAAATTTAGAATTAAATTAAGATATAAATTGACAAAGCCCAAAAAATATGCTATTATATAAGTAGCAACTATGAAAAACAATACATTGTATAAAATTGATATAAAAAAAATTTCAATTCTTTTTATAATATTTTGTTTTAATTCTCTTGCATCCTCTAAAACAATTTTATATAATATAGACGATGTTTCAAGTATAAATATTCAATATCTTCCTATAAATTGTGAAATAAAGCAAAAATTACCAAAAATAAAAAGAAATAAAAAGAAAGAAAGAAAGATTGATAAAATTAAAGCAATTAGTATAAATAAAATAGATGTAAAAGCAATAAAAGAGGTCGAAAAAATAGAAGAAAAAATAGAAACTCCTATTCAGTTGAAAGAAAAAGAAGAGGAAGTGAGTATTTCTGAAAATAATCCAGAAGAGAAAATAGTTCAAGCGATTGAAGTTCCAAACAAAAAAATTATACATAAAAATATTTATCTAATTGAAGATAAATTTTATGAAGAAGATAAAAATATAAAACCTATAACAATAAAATACAAAGACAACTCTTCTTTTAAATGTGAAAAGAAATGGGCCAGATTTATATCAGAGAAAGATTTAGAATCTATTGATAGCAAAATAAACGAACAAATCTTCCAGATAAATAAAAAAATCTAATCAAAATTATGACATACAATCTTTTAGCAATATATTTTCTAATATTTTTATATTTTTTCAATTTATATCATATAGATTATTTTAAAAATTTCAGCTCTAAAATTTATCCTTTATTTGGAATTTTTAACTTTCTGGTTTTTTCTATAAAGAAGTTTTATTTTGGTATTTATCTCGCTGAAAATGACCTCTTTTTAGCTATTATTTCTGTTTTTATAAGTATAACACTAGGCATGATTTGGTTTTTAACTAAAAATGTATTTAAAATTTTAAAATTTGATAAAGATCAAAAAAAAGAAGATTCAATCAAAGAAGAAATTTTACCTAGTTTTTTATTAAGAGAAAGAAAAATACATCAGATTGAAGCACCAAAAACTGAAATATCTAATAAAAATAAAGATATTTCTAACACCGATTTTTTGTTAATGCCTCCTGCTGGGAAAATCTCTATTTTAGAGAAAGTCGATAAACAAAATAAAGAGATAAATGAAAAAATAAACCAAATTGAAGAAAATTATAACCAAAAATTTAATAAATTAATCAATGATTATGAAAGAAAGATACATAAAATTGAAGAAGAGAAAAATACAAAAGCAGAAGAAAATATAAAGAACGAGATATTGCTTTACAAAGAGAAAACTCATTCATATATAGAAGAATTGAAACAACAATTTTACAACAATGAGAAAATTGAAAATATAGAAAAGAAAATTGAAAATATAAATATAGAACTTGGGCTTTTGATCAAAGATACTCAAAATTTTGTTGACAAAATTGGCAATATTATAGAAATAACAGGCACAAGAAATAAGTAGATTTAATCTTTTCTCTAAAATGTTAAAATTCAAAAAAATTAAGGTAATAATATATTTAATTAACCCACTTTTTTCTTGACATTAAGAAAATATATAATTATAACTAATCAAGATTATTGATTTTGTTTATGTCTTTTGAAAGTTTATTTGATTTATTAGAAAAATTCTCAGATGAGAAAAAATGTATTGAATATTTTACATCCCTTCGTTTTAAGAATGGTGCATTTTGTCCTCATTGTGGGAGTAATAGAAAAATACATCACTTTGAAGATGGCAAAAGACATAAGTGTGCTGATTGCAGAAAACAATTTACAATAAGAATAGGAGCTATTTTTGAAGATTCAAGAATTCCACTTAAAAAATGGTTTGTTGCCTTCTATCTTGTAAGTGGACATAAGAAAGGTATATCAAGCTATCAACTAGCAAGAGATATTAAAATTACTCAAAAAAGTGCGTGGTTTATGTTACAAAGGATACAATTTGTATCAAAAACAAGTAACTTTAACAAACCTCTTGACGGCAATATTGAATTAGATGAAACCTATGTAGGTGGTAAAGAAAAAACAAACATTCAAACAAGAAAACAGCTGGAACTCAAGGTCGCTCAACTAAAACAAAAACTCCAGTAATAGGAATGATACAAGGAGGCGGAGAGTTAAGAATGAAACCAACTTTAAATAACAGGATGGAAACAATAAAGCCAATTATAACTCAAAACATTTCTTTAAATTCTACAATTTACAGGGACGAAGCTATTATGTATAAAAATCTATCAAAAGAATACAATCATAAAACTGTTAATCATGGCATCGGTGAGTATGTTAATCAAGATTCTTATACAAACACAATAGAGGGCGTATTCTCTCATTTTAAAAGAATGATAATTGGTATTTATCACCATATTAGAGATAAACATAGATTTAATACTCGTAATTTATCGGAATCCGATAGAATGGAAATGTTATTTATAATGACATCTGAAAAGTTATCTTATAAGACACTTATTGCTTAATTTATGACTAAAAATAACGATATTATAAAAGTTGATATGAGTTTTGAGGAGCTTACAGAACGCATTGCACAAACGAAGCAAGAAGAGGTTGTGCAAATTGTCAAAGAGGAAATGAATGATAAAACTCTTGATGAATTTATTAAAAAACTTGAAGAGAAATCAAATAGAGACGAAAATGGTATTGAATTTTGGTATGCAAGACAATTGCAAGAAATTCTTGAATATGGCTCTTGGGATAAATTTCAATCTCCATTGAAAAAAGCACAAATAGCTTGTCAAGAAAGCGGAATTGATGTTGATTGCAATTTTTCCCTCGTGGGAAAAATAGTGGAAACTGGTATTGCAACAAAGGAAATAGACGATTATAAACTTTCAAGATACGCTTGCTATTTAATAGCACAAAATGCAGACGCAAGGAAAAAGATTGTTGCTTTTACACAAACATATTTTGCAGTCCAAACAAGAAGACAAGAAATAAAAGACAAAAAAGAATTAACCGAAGAAGCAGATAGAATCTATTTAAGAAATAAAATAAAAGAACATAATAAGAAACTTGGAGAAGTTGCAAAAGAGCATGGAGTCATTACTGGATTGGACTTTAAAGCCTTTCATGGAGTGGGCTACAAAGGTTTATATGGAGACAAAACATTAAGTCAAATTAAAAAGCATAAAAGATTGGGGGAGGAAAAAGATTAAAAAGCATAAAAGATTGGGGGAGGAAAAAGATTTATTAGAACATATTGGTAGCACAGAGTTATCGGCAAATTGGTTTAGAATCACGCAAACAGAAGATAAGTTGAAAAAAGAAAAACCCACTGGTAAACAGAAGGCTTTTAGCATTCATTATAATGTAGGTAAAAAGGTAAGACAAACAATTGAGCAACTAGGTGGAACGATGCCTGAAAATTTGCCAATTGTTGAAAAAAGTGTCAAACAATTAGAAAGCGAAAAGAAAAAACAGCAAAAGAAATTAGAAAAGTCAAGCAATAAGGTTAAAAAATTGGGTAATTAGTTATATGAAAGATATTTATAAATCAGAAATTGAAGGAATGCAGGATTTTTGGCAAGAATTAGAAATGTTGCCAGACTATTCTTGCAATACAGATGGGAAGATAAATGGAATATTATTTGAAATGAAATTGGAAATAAAATCTTATTCCGAAGTTGAAAAACAAATAAAACGATACATTAAAGCGTATAATGCAACTGCAATGTCAATACCATCAAAAGCAATTGCATTAGATATAAACCAAAGGAAATACAATTTATATAATATCTCAACAAACAAAGATGGTAATACTTCTTTGCAGAAAATTAAAGAGGATTGCTGGGTAAATGCAACCGAGTTTAAAGATTTGATCAATTCAACAATAAACCAATATTCAAAGAGTTGGATCTGCGAGGAAAGTATCGTGTGTTATAACAACGAATATTGCAAAAAATACAAAAATGCCTCAAAAGAAAAGGTAAAAACAGAGTTTATAAATCCGCAAGAACTTTACATATACCCATTTGAATGGGATACACAACTTTCAATAGAGATGACAGACAGAGAGCAAAATAATTGGCTTACTTTCAATATGAATATGCTGGGGTGCTCTTTACTTAAAAAGCAACTTGGGGCATACTTTACGCCTGATAAATATGTCAGAATTTCAACACAATACTTAAAAGAATCTATAGATAAAATAAAGCAAGATGGATTTGATTATTTGATAGTTGATACTTGTGCTGGAACTGGAAATTTAGAAAAGTTTTTTGAAGCTGAATGGTTAGAAAGAACAATTTTAAATACTTATGATTACACAGAATGGACTACTTTAAAAGGGCTTTATGACGGAAGAGTAAAAATGATAATTCCGCATACAAACAAACATAGAAATGAAAATGGGTTGTTATTAGATGGAGACGCTTTGAGTAAGCAATTCAACGATTATTTGCAAGATTGGATAGAAAAAAATATTGATAGAAGTAAATGTAAAATAATTATGCTTGAAAATCCACCATTTGCAGAACCTCAAGGAAATGCAAGCAAGGGGCAAAAAACCTTTTCTGTAAAAGATATATATATATCAGGAAATGGCTAAACATAAATTTGCAAAAAAGAATGCAAACAGAGACTTAGCAAATATGTTTATATGGAAGGCTTTTAATGTTATCAAAACAGATTATTATATTCTTTACAGCCCTATTAAATACTGGAAATCACAACATATTATAGACAAAACATTTATTCAAGGACATTGTTGTAACAGGGAGTATTTTAATGCAAGCGAGGGTTGTATTACATTGATATTATGGCAAAATATCGATAAAGAAAATAATTCTTTAAAACTAAAAAATGATTTGAATGATAATACTATAATATCAAAACAATTCAAAAACCCAGCAGAATTATTAACCGATACCGAGAAAAATCCATTTGTTTATTTGTTCAATTTAAGTAATATACCAAAGTCAGATAATGGGAAACTGGTAAACAATATTCAAGCTTATGCTAAATATTGCAAAACTCAAAAAGCATACAAACTCGGTGATGATAATATTTTGCAACAACTTCCACTATTTGTTGCTAATTGTTATGAATGCAAAGACTATACTGAAGTTGATGTTATTATGAAATCTGCAGATGGTGGTTTGAAATACCAAGAAGACATAGAGTTTTTGCAAAAATGTTTTATATGGTCTTGCATCGTAAATAAAAATGTTTGCATAAGTAACGATAATATCATAAATCAATTTTGTCTATATCAAGATACCAATGCGGATAAGTTGCTAAAAACAATGACATTAGATGGTGTAGACAAAGAAATATTGTCTTCTTGGAATAAGCTACTTATGAAAATCAAAACAAAAGCAGAATATAAGGCTAATTATAAATATGACTTGTATCAAATAGAGAAAGACATCAATATTGATATTGAGTCTGGCAGAAAAGACAAAACTGGAAAAATGATTATGGTTAAGAAATATAATAATAGCGAAGATGTCGATGATTTGGTAAAACAGTTAAAAAAGCAATTAATAGAATATCGTGAAAACTATATTGAGAAAAAATTATTTCAATATCAATTGTTGAAATAAAAATGGGTTAATTAAATATATTATTACCAAAATTAAATAATAAATAATTATAGATTATAATTTTTTTGTATGAACGAATAAGAGAAAATGAAAGATTATTCAGAAATGATCGATATATTTATTAAGTTACGTAATTTTACTTTAGAACTTAGAGCTTATAGTATAAAACATAATATTCCAATGTTAGAGCTTTTTAATGATGTAGAGGTCCAATGAATAGTATTTTCTTTTGCAGATAATATAAAGAAGTTGAAAGATTATTCAGAAATGATCGATATATTTATTAAGTTACGTAATTTTACTTTAGAACTTAGAGCTTATAGTATAAA